>NZ_JBQHWF010000018.1:0-68804 GCF_052064095.1 Blautia sp. HCP3S3_C4 | reverse complement strand
ATCGTTGGTAAAAATGACGAAGAAAAGAGCCTTTTCTCGCATGAGAAAGGGCTCGGAGTACTTTAGGTAGAAAAATCACTGGAAGCTAACAGTGTTGCCTGGCTGCCGGCAGATATTACATTGATTGATAAAATCAGACAGCATATGAACTAAAACAGAGAAATTTAATGGACCACTAAGGTGGTGAAGTAAGAATATGCAGATTGATAGAGAAATACCCTTCTGAAGGAGCGACTGGCCGGTGAGATACAGGCAAGAAAACCTGCCAAGGTTTACTATCTGGACTTTGGCAACCAGACTGCCGGTATGCAGATGGTGTCAGAGGAGAAAGCTCCTTATGGGAATAAGTAAAAATATAGGATATATGAGGTGATATACCATGGCTTCCTTTGATCAGAAGCTCCGTACCTTACGCCTGATGGAAATCCTTCTGGAACGTACCGATGATACGCATATGCTGAACGCATCGGAATTATGCACGATTCTGGATCAGGAATATGGGATCAGTACGGATCGAAGAACGATATATACAGAGATGGAGATCCTTGAGAAATTCGGACTGGATATCCAGCAGAAGAAGGGAAAAAATCCTGGCTATTATATTGGTGCCAGAGATTTTGAACTGCCGGAGTTAAAACTTTTGGTGGATGCTGTACAGTCTTCTAAATTTATTACGGAGAAGAAATCCAAGGAACTGATAACGAAATTAGAGAAGCTCTGCTGCAGGACGGATGCGGCAATGCTTTCCAAATATGTTTTCATCGTAAACCGTCCGAAGACAGAGAATGAAACTGTTTATTACAATGTGGACTATATTCATACGGCAATTTACGAGAATAAGGAAATTAAGTTCCATTATGCAGAGTGGACGGTTAAGAAAGAACTGAAACTGAAGAGAGACGGTGCATTCTATGTTGTCAGCCCGTGGGCACTGACTTGGGATGATGAGAATTATTATCTGGTAGCTTATGATGCAGCGACTGGAATTATCAAGCATTATCGTGTAGATAAGATGCAGAATACAGAGATCCTGGAAACAGATCGTAAGGGTGAAGAATCCTTCAAGAACTTTGATTTAGCTGCATTTGCCAAGAAGACCTTTGGAATGTACGGCGGTGTAGATGCGGAAGTCACGCTGGAATGCAAGAATGAACTGGCTGGTGTTATCATCGATCGCTTTGGACATGATGTATGGTTGATCCCGCAGGGAGAAGATCATTTCAAAACCAGAGTACTTGTATCGGTAAGTCCGCAGTTTTTCGGATGGGTAACCGGTATCGGATCCGGAATGAAGATTACTGGTCCGGAAAATGTGAAGCAGCAGTATAAAGAGTATATGCTGGATGTGCTTCAGAACTATTAGAAAATTTAGCTGTCGGGATTTTTGTACATTGCTTTATGCTACATTTTAGGAGCAGACGGACTAAAAATTAGCGGGATGGTGATGTGGTGTGATGGAGTTCCAGACGAATTTAAAAAAGCTACGTACCGAGGAGGGACTGACACAGGATCAGCTAGCCCTGCTGGTGGAAACCAGTACGGACACGATTGGAAGAATTGAGCGAAAGCAGAAGATAGCATCTTATGAGGTGCTGTTTCGTATCGCCAGATATTTCCATAAGCCTGTGGAAGATGTCTTCTGGTATGAGTGAGAGAAGAAAAGAGAAGGCTGATGCTGTCATGGATGTGATTTCCAGTGCCGGCATCAGCCTTGATTTTATTTTACGACCTTTCCGAAGGTTCGAAGCTCCATTCCGGGTTTGATCTGGATAGGAGCATATTTTTTGTTGAGAGATATCAGCTGAACATTATCTTTGTTCTTCTGATATTTTTTAATATAAGCGTCACCGTTCAGATAGAAGATTCCGATATCGCCATTTTCCAGCTGGTCCTGCTGATGAACCCATACGATCTGTTTATTTACATAGACAGGTTCCATACTGTCACCGGAAACACGGATGCCGAAGTCTGCGGTTGCAGGGACATCATCACCGACTTCAAATTCTTCATACTGATCAGAGTCAAGAAAAAGGCCGGTACCGGCAGAAGCAGGTTCTGTAAATACTTTAAGCGTTCTGTTTGTGATGTAGACAGGTTCTTCCCGGACATACATTCCGCTTTTGATCAGCAGATTCATATATTCAATCGTTTTTCTCTTGCCTTCTTCATTGAGCTGGGCGAAGAGGTTTTCTTCGATAGCAATGCCGAAAGTATCATTAATATTATCGATTCCAAGAATCTCGCAGAGGGCAAAAAACTGAATGACATTTGGCGAATTCACATTCTTTTCCCATTTACTGATGGACCCGGATTTTACTTCCAGCCCTTTCTTATTCAAAAGATCAGCAAGCTGCAGCTGATTCAGATGCCTTTCTTTTCTCTTGGCAGCAAGTGTCATACCAAAATCTCTATACAAACCAGTCACCTCCCAAGGTATTGAATTCCTATATAGACTATAACGCAATTATTTCCCAAAAGCAAGCAAAATAGATTATAAATCGAAATACTGCACATGTGCGTCTTTACTTCGAGTATAAATCGCTATATACTACCAATATAGAGAGACAAACAAATGTTCGAGAAGAAAGGAGGCAACTCATGGATCGTGTGATTATCCATTCCGATGCAAATTGCTTTTATGCCAGTGTTGAAATGCTGTATCATCCGGAATTTGCCGGCAAGCCACTGGCTGTTGGCGGCGATCCGGAAGCCAGACATGGTATCGTGCTTACGGCAAATTATATCGCGAAGAAGCATGGTGTAAAAACCGGTATGGCTTTATGGCAGGCCAGGCAGGCATGTCCTGATGTGATCTTTGTGCCTCATAGAATGGATTTGTATCTGAAGTTCTCTTCGATGCTTCGGGAAATCTACGGCGAGTATACGGATAAGATTGAACCGTATGGCTGTGATGAAGCATGGCTGGATGTTTCCGACAGTATTTCCTTGAAGGGTGATGGCCGTAAGATCGCAGATGAGATCAGTGCCAGAGTCAAAAAGGAACTTGGCATTACGGTCAGCGAGGGTATTTCCTGGAATAAGATTTATGCAAAGCTTGGCAGTGACTACAAGAAACCGGATGCGATTACCGAATTCAATCGGGAGAATTATAAGAGTCTGATCTGGAAGCTGCCAGCATCGGATCTTCTCTATGTCGGAAGATCTACCAACAGGACTTTGTCGAAGTATGGTATTCATACCATCGGTGATCTGGCTTGTACGAATCCGGATTTTCTCCTGAAAACACTTGGCAAGATGGGGCTTGTGATCCATTCCTTTGCAAATGGATGGGATGAGTCACCGGTAGCTACAGAGGGCTATTCGGCTCCAATTAAGTCCATTGGAAACAGCACGACTACGCCTCGTGATCTGGAAAATGATCTGGATGTTCAGATTATCTTTATGGCATTGGCAGAGAGTGTATCGGCCAGACTCAGGAAGCATGGATTTAAATGCAACACTGTAGTAATCTCCATCCGGGATAATAGTCTCTATCATTTTTCCAGGCAGATGCATCTGCGAGAGCCGACGGATATCACAGACGAGATTATGAATGCTGCCATGGAATTGTTTCGAAACAATTATGACTGGTCCCATCCGATACGAAGTCTTGGTGTCAGAGGCGCAGACCTGGTTACGGCAGACATTCCGGTGCAGATGAGTTTGTTCATGAATGAAGAGAAGCGGGCCAAACAGGAGAAGATGGATAAAGCTGTAGATGAGATCAGGCGACGGTTTGGATATTTCAGTATACAGCGGGCGTTTATGTATCAAGACAAGATATTATCAAAGCTGGATGCACAGGGATCCCACACCGTTCATCCGGTAGGTTACTTTGCACGTTAGCTTTGAGCCATGGCTCAAGGATGGAGGTTATGAATGGAATCAAGCAAGGTTTATGTAGAAGTAGTTGCCAGATTTGATAAGGACGGAGTCATGATGCCGATGGCTTTTGTCTGGGAAGACGGCAGGAAATACGAAATTGACAAGGTGAAATCTAAAGACAGATGCGCCAGCCGTAAAGCGGGTGGAACAGGCATCATGTATACGGTAGTGGTAGCCGGTAAAGAATGCCACTTATATTTTGAATTTGATAAATGGTTTATTATTAATCCATCTTGTGAAGATGGCCCAAAAGGGTGCACAGTTTGTAATCGTAACACATTCGCCGATTTTGCTTGCTATCCCGGATGCGGATATTTTTTCTTTTGATGAAGGTAGCATCCGGCAGATTCGGTATGAGGATACGGAAAGCTATCAGATCACAAAGATGTTCCTGGATAACAGGGAATATATGCTAAAGAGATTGCTTGCGGAGGATGATGACGAGTAAGGGATGGCTATTATACTACGTGTAGAATGACAACCGTAATAGAAGTTGATAAGATTAAAGTATTTCAATTATTGTGAAATACTGTACGGGTTTAGGAGGGATCAGATGCTTAAGAAAAGAAGAAAAAAGGCCCTCGAGGAAGGACACACAAATAATATATGGAACAGGCACGATTTCGTAATGTGCGGTTTGGGAGAAAAAAGCAGAACTCTGGCAATCGTGAACATGCTCTAAACAGAATCCATACGAAGAGGAGTATAGGAAAGCTCTCGATGAATTCAGAGATAAATATGGTGTACTTGGGCAAAAACTTCAGACACCGGAAGAACTGGAAGCCAACCGAAAACGAGGCGGCGGTGGAACTGTCCACTTTATGAGTGAACTACCCGAATACAAAGAAATATCGGAAAAATACATGGACGAAGAAAAGAAATTAGAGCAGTATAGAATAGACTGCAAAGATGAAGTTATGGATTTGATGAAAGAACACTTCTTTGCCTTGTGGGACTAAATTACTGAAGGAGCAAATGCCGATGATTTTTATAACCGGTGACTGCCATGGAAATTTTGAACGGTTCAATCCGAGCATTTTCCCTGAGCAGAAAGAGATGACAAAAGAAGATTACGTGATTATCTGTGGCGACTTCGGCGGTGTGTGGCATAAGGATGAAGAAAGTCCGGAAGAAACAATGGTTCTGGACTGGCTGGATTCCAGGCCGTTTACCACATTGTTTGTGTGTGGTAATCATGAGAACTTTGATCGCTTATACCAATATCCGGTAGAGGACTGGCACGGCGGCAAGGTTCATAAGATAAGAGAATCTGTTCTCCATCTTATGAGAGGGCAGGTATTTGAAATTGAAGAAAAGAAGATATTCAGCTTCGGCGGGGCCAGCAGCCATGATATCCAAGGGGGAGTGTTGGAACCGGATGATACGGAGTTTGAAAAAAAGTATGCCACATTAAGCAGAGGATACTTGCCGTTTTGTATTAATCATTGGAGCTGGTGGAAGCAGGAATTACCATCGGAAGAAGAGATGGAGGAAGGCCGACAGAATTTGGAGAAGCATGATAATAAAGTTGACTTTATTGTTACACACAGTTGTGCTACAAGTACCCAGGCTTTGCTTGGACATGGACTTTATTCCAAGGATTATCTGAATGAATATCTGGAGGAGATACGCCAGAAGTGTAAGTTCAAAAAATGGTTTTTCGGTCATTATCATGATAATCGAAATGTGAATGCGGCGGAGATCTTGATCTGGGAGCAGATTATAAGGATCGTATAAGAAAGTGTATGAATGGAAACAGAAAAAACAGCACGAGAAATAGACTCTTTATGGAATTTAATCGTGTCATGTAGAGGAGGTGTTTCAGCATGCATGAACTCGAATTTACAGATAATGAGATTCGCATTGTTCTGAATGCATTGGATTTCTATTCAAGAATATGGATAGGTCAGTATGATCATATGTTATGGGATCTCAGATGGTACAGAAACTGTAGCCAGCTAGATGCATGGGATGATACACTTCGCAGAAAGTTTTGGGATATACGAAATATCATCCTGCCGGGATTGCGCAAGTATTCATTAAACGGAAGTTATGGTATTTTTTCGCCGGACAGAAATGCGAAGGCTGCAATCGCCTATGATATGCAGCAGGAGTTCCGTTATAGAAGAGCATGGTTTCTGAAACCGGAGGGTGGTTATACAGTAGATTTCGGAAGACCGCTTCCATGCGAAGATGATCCATGCGATTTTCCGAAAGCAGAATGTTATGATATGAATGGCGAATTCAGAATCAGGGTCTATATTGATGACACGCAGCTTGGTGTGATTATTGATGCTCTGAATATCGGAATCCTTGAGTATGATTGTCAGATCAGAAAGTTATTTGATCAAGGAACATGATCTTCCACCGGTAGTATTCCATAGCCTTCGTCATACCAGTGTTACCTACAAGCTGAAGTTAAATGGCGGTGACATCAAGGCGGTACAGGGAGATTCCGGTCATTCCCAGATCAATATGGTCACCGATGTATACTCTCATATCATTGATGATGATCGCAGAAAAAATGCGGAACTCTTCGAGCAGGCCTTTTACGAGAGGAAGAATCTGGATCCGAGCATGCATGCCAATGTGGCCGGAAAGACAGTAGAACTCCCGACAAATGTGGATGCAGAGCTCCTGGCGAAGGTCCTTTCCAATCCGGAGATGGCAGCACTTTTATCTACTTTGGCCAAGTCACTGGAAAGTAAATAAAGGGAAAAGTACTCTCTTTTCATTTGCGTCGAAATGGTAGCCAAGATGGCGACCAATAAATATGAGTCTCTTCGGAGGTTCTTTTTGTTATACCCATTATACCCGCCTGTATTAAAAATAAGTGGGTATAATGGGTATAACGAATGCAGGGAACCGGACATTCACTCAGAAACGCAGAGGGAGAATAGGGGAAATTTAACGGAAATACATTGATGAAGTTTCCGATATATGTTATGATATTTCCGAAAGGGGCGATAATATGACCGATATTAGATATATTTCAACAAAAGAAGCCGCCGGGATCATGGGCTTATCAACCAGAAGAGTAGTTGGATTATGCAATGCGGGAAAACTGGAAGGTGCTTTAAGAAAAGGTCGCAATTGGATGGTTCCGGAAGAGACGGTATATGCATACCTGGGTACCGCAAAGCCTAAAGAAGAAAATGGAGAGATCCTTTCTTGCGCAGTCGGTAATACATCTTACATGGATGTAGTAAAGAATAGCTATTATGTAGATAAAACGCTTCTGATTCGTGATTTGATTGACGATCAGGTTCCGGTCATTTTGTTTACCAGACCACGGAGATTTGGCAAAACACTTGCTCTTGATATGCTTAAAACGTTTTTTGAAAAAACGAAAGAGGATACATCTATTTATTTTAAAGATAAACAGATTTGGGCATGCGGTGAAAAATATCAGAAGATTCAAGGTGCATTTCCGGTGATTTCCATCACTTTCAAAGATGCAAAGTTTTCGGATTGGGCCAGTACTTATGCGGCAATTAAAAATGTGATCCGTGATGAATTTATGCGGCACGATGAGCTTTTTACAAGCGACAGCCTTAATCCGGTGGAACAGGATTATTTGTCCAGAATGCAGACGGATGAGCTGAGTGATGTGGAGTATACCAGATCACTCCTGAATCTGGGACGCATGCTGGAAAAACATCATCAGTCTAAGGTAGTCATTCTCATTGACGAGTATGACACTCCAATCCAACAGGGACATTCCAGAAGTTTCTATAATGAAGTGATTACATTTATGCGTAATTTTATGTCCGGTGGTCTTAAGGATAACCCTTCTCTTGCTTTTGGCGTTCTTACCGGTATCCTGCGTGTGTCAAAGGAGAATCTGTTTAGTGGACTTAATAATCCAATCGTAAATTCTGTACTTGATGAGAAATACAGCAAATACTTTGGATTTACCGTGGATGAAGTGAATACCATGGCAGCATACTACGGACAGGAGGCAAAACTGGAAGAACTTCGTGAGTGGTACGATGGATATCGTTTTGGAAGTACAGAAATCTATAATCCTTGGTCTGTTGCCAATTATTTCTATAATAACTGTCAGGCGAAACCATATTGGACCAATACCAGTGATAATGAGATCATTCGGGAGATCATGATATCTCTTACACCGGATATTGCAGAAAACCTTTTTGCACTGTTGCAGGGGCAGACCGTTCAGGCATCGTTAAATATGGATGTCATCTATCCGAGAATAACGGATGGAACAGATACCATCTTCAGTTTCTTATTACTTGCAGGATATTTAAAACCGGTAAGTGATGCGGTTGAAACAGAATTTGGGACATTTATGGAACTGGCGTTACCGAATAAGGAGATTCGCAGAGTTTACAATACAGAGATTTTATCTTGGCTCAGGGGGACAGTAGATGGCAATGTCATGGCTGGACTTGAAAAAGCACTGTATCTGAATGATGGGAAGAAACTTCAGGAATTCCTCCGGAAATATATGATTACCTGCATCAGTTGTTTTGATGGAGCAGCAGAAGGCTTTTACCATGGCATGATGCTGGGACTGGCAGCAGGTATGTCTTCAAGATATTACATCAGATCAAACAGGGAATCCGGAGAGGGAAGATTCGATCTTGTGTTGGAGCCTAAGGTGCATTCTTTGCCAGGTATTATCATGGAATTCAAAGCGACAAAGAATGATGCTGGTTTATCTGCATCCGCCGACGAGGCTCTGAAACAGATTGAGGATAAGCACTATGATACAGATATGAAGGACCGTGGAATCAAGGAAATCGTAAAATATGGCATCGCCTTTGCAGGTAAAAATGTAGAGATTGCAAATGGCTGAAAAGATAAGCTCACCCCTTCGCCAACTCGCCCAGATTTGCAGTTTTCTTTGCATAAAACAATGCTCTGGCTAATGGTAGCCAAGTTGGCGACCATTAAAAATCGAAACTCTTTTATGTACATTGTTGCATGATATGGTAAGGCATGATATATGTCATAGTGACGAGGAAAATGAATCAAGCTTGCTTGAATTCATTTGACGACCGCTGATCATCCGTAAAACGTGTTTTACGGATGTATCTTACCGATACCAGGTGAAGCTGCCGGGACGGGGGATAGTTTTGACCACCGAAGCAGTTTTTCTGAGAGCCGGCTGATGAAGCCCCACGAAATAGCAAAGCAGCGAAGCCGGTGACGAATAAGAACTCCATTGACCAAATCAGGGGTACACAATGCGTGTGTTTTGGAATATAATATAAGAGTAGAGATCATAAAAAACAGGTTAATAATTTAATAGAGTTATCAATTCCGAGAAAGTACGGAATCGGTAGCCGATAAATCTATTGGCGTTGTTATAAGCACTCAATTTTTTATGTTTGGCAATTCGGTACTGAGAACTAAATTAGCTCATGCCAACATTTTGCAAACAAAACAGGCCAAAACGGGGCCTATCCGGGACCATATAAGAACTGACAATCAGGTTCCCACGATAGCTAAAAAACCCCGTAAATCAAGGCTTTTCAAGAACTTCATAAGACAGTGATAAACAAGGAGCAAGGTACTGAGTGCCTTGCTCCTAAGCGAGGGGTCGGAGGTTCAAATCCTCTCGGGGACGGACTTTAAAGCGTTCGAAAATGTTAGTTGGTTTAGCTGACATTTTTGAACGCTTTTATTGTTTTCTAATCACATTCGTGAAATTATTTTCTATAAAAAAGATCCATTTCAAGCGCAGCGTTATATTCGTAGTAAACCAGGAAGGTGGCGTTGGAAAGATATGTTTTATCATAATCTGCGAAATAAGATGGGTTAATTCTTCGATTTACATGTTTTTTTAGGCGTTCTGGCATGGTATTATGGTACTTATAAAGAACCTATTATGTCTGTTGGAGAGAGCGGTGAAAAGTTATGAAGCTATTATTTAAACAAAGGCTGTTTTCATGGTTTGACAGCTATGATATCTATGATGAAGCAGGCAACACTGTTTATGTAGTAAAGGGCCAGTTGTCCTGGGGACATAAACTTGCAATTTATGATGCTTATGGAAATGAAGTAGGAATGGTTGTTCAGAAAGTTCTTACCTTCCTTCCTAAATTTGAAATTTATAAAAACGGCAGTTATATCGGATGCCTAAGCAAAGAATTTTCATTCCTGACACCACATTATAATATTGATTATAATGGATGGCATATTGATGGAACAATTATGGAATGGGATTATAGCATTCTTGATCGAAGCGGTTATTCAATTGCACGGGTTAGTAAAGAATTGTTTCATATGACTGATACATATGTTATTGATGTGCAGGATCCAGGAAATGCGTTGAATGCTCTGATGTTTGTACTTGCGATTGATGCAGAAAAATGTTCCAGGAATTAAATAGTTGATCTTGGTGCCCGTGTGATAGGGGAGTAAAAAATGTTATTATTATTATTATTTACAATTTGTATGATTTGGTTTGTAGGAAAATTTTTGGTTTTTGGGTTAAGAGCATCTTGGGGAATTATGAAACTGCTTTGTACAGTTATTTTCTTCCCGGTGATATTGATTGGTATGGTTGTAGGTGGACTGATGTACATTGCTTTTCCATTGCTGATTGTCGGTGGTATTATAGCATTGGTAACATCACATTCATAATGGAACAGGAGAAGAAAAAGGATTATTTTAATTTTTCTTTCTCAGCATTTAAGAGTTTGAGATTAAGCCTCTGTTCTCCAGCTGTCTTATCTACCCAAAGATTCAAAGAGTCTATGGCTAAAGAAATTTCATCAAGTTTTTTACTGATATAAGCAAAATCTTTTATTTCATCATCGCTGATCTTACCGTCACGGGCAATCTGAATCAGACGACCGGTAAGAGGATTGATTTCATTTAGACTGGCAATTGTCTCCAAAATGATATTTGACAGATCGGTCACTTCTACTTCTGGAACATAACGATAGCCGATTTCACATTTGTGAGAGCAATAATAATTGCAAAGATCTGGTCTTTTGTAGGCATCTGCCATCTGAAGGATATCATAAGGCGTAGGTTCTTGTGTTTCATATTCAAATTTTTCAATTTTTGAAGCAGAGACAGCATTCATTTTTTCACTGGCCTCTGCTCTTGTAAGTCCTGCCGCTTCCCGGCAAAGCTGATAAATTGTTTTGTTTTCCCGGGTGGATTGTTTACCCATGAGAATTTCCTCCCTGTATAGCGCTAAACATGAGGATTATCTATCTTTCAGACTACATGCTGAGCGTGTATTTCTTATATGAATTTTATTATACATAAATTATGAACTAACAACAAGTAATAGGCTTTGTAAAATTATCATTTTAAGGTTTAGTTTTTCTTTCTCGGTATTTAAGGTGCTTTTTCTGTCGCTTGGGTATAAAGGATGGACTGAGACTAAAAAGTACGGTAAAATCAGTATTAGAGCGTGTTTTAAAAATGATGCCCGGAAATCGGGAGTGGATGGAGAATATTTGTTATGATCAGAAAGATGCAGAATATAGATATTAATAGAGTTGCTGACATATGGCTAAAGACCAATTTGAAAGCGCATTATTTTATTCCTGAGCAATATTGGACAAGTAATTATGAATTAGTGAAAGAAATGATATTACAAGCGGAAGTCTATGTGTATGAAGATGATAAAATGATTCAAGGATTTGTAGGACTAAGTAACGAATATATTGAAGGTATTTTTGTTTCTGATGAAATGCAGTCATGTGGTATAGGTAAACTTTTATTAGATTATATCAAGAACAAAAAAGTTAGATTGCGATTAAATGTATACCAGAAGAATAGCAGAGCTCTTTCTTTTTACCAAAGAGAAGGGTTCGATATCCAATGCGAAGGATTCGATGGTGCTACTGGCGAAAAAGAATATACAATGTTGTGGCAGCAGAAATAAAAATCGGATTTTTTGGGGAGGGTTTTATATGGAATTTAAAAATAAAGTAGTGATTGTGACGGGAGGCGCGCAGGGCATTGGAAAGACTATTGCAGAGGAATTTCAGAAGCAGGGGGCTCTTATCTGCAGCATTGATAAACAGCCCGGAGTTTACTTTACCGGTGATCTTGCACAGCAGGATACATTAGAGAAATTTGCTCAAAATGTGATTACCGAATATGGTCATGTGGATTATCTTATCAATAACGCATTACCTTTGATGAAAGGAATTGACAACTGCTCTTATGAAGAATTCAATTATGCATTAAAAGTAGGTGTTACGGCACCATTTTATCTGGCCAAACTATTTCAGCCATATTTTTCTGAAGGAGCTGCCATTGTCAATATTTCATCTTCCCGTGACCGCATGAGTCAGCCGCAAACAGAAAGTTACACCGCAGCAAAAGGCGGAATTTCAGCATTAACTCATGCGTTGGCAGTCAGCCTTGCAGGAAGAGTACGGGTCAATTCAATCTCTCCGGGATGGATAGATACTGACTTTACCGAATATACAGGAGCAGATGCAGTGCAGCAGCCGGTTCATCGTGTGGGAAATCCCATGGATATTGCCAATATGGTACTGTTTCTTTGCTCTGAAAAAGCAGGCTTTATCACAGGTGAAAACATCTGCATTGACGGTGGTATGACAAAACAAATGATTTATCATGGCGATTGTGGGTGGAGATTTGATATCTAACAGGGAGTAACCACTAAAGGTTTGCTTGCTAAGATAAAAGAATAATTCCATTGACATGAAATTTATATACGCAATGCCTCAGTTTTGGGATAGAATATCATTACTAAAAAATGTGCAGATGAACGGAAATAAAGCAGGTATAGGATTTTGCTATCCCGTACCAGCGATTTATATAGGAGATATCATGAAAATTACTTACATTAATCATAGTGGATTTTTAGTTGAGACTAGAGACTGTTACTATATTTTTGATTATTACAAGGGTGAATTACCGCACCTTGACAAGGAAAAAGAAGTAATTGTTTTTTGCAGCCACTTCCATGAGGATCATTTTAACCCACAAATCTTTGGGCTTCTTGATGATATGGGGATGACTTATCAGGCAGCCTTGGCCAATGATATACGAAAAAGAAATCATTTATCGGATATGAAGATCACATATGTTTATCATGATCAAACTTATAATCTGGATCATGATACCAGAGTCGATACATTGCTGTCTAACGATAGTGGTGTCGCATTTATTGTCAAAACAAAGGAAGGTACCATTTATCATGCCGGTGACTTAAACGACTGGTATTGGGATGGTGAGCCGAAAGCTGACAACCAGAGACTTACTTCAGCATATCGTGCGGAGATCAGGAAAATTAAGGGTATGCATTTTGACGCTGCATTTGTTCCCTTAGATCCGAGACAGGGAGATCACTATGCCGACGGGATCCTGTATTTCCTTAAAAATGTAGATTGCAATGTCATTTTTCCAATGCATTACTGGAATGATGCCAATGTAATTAAGCGGTTTATTACTGAGTATCCGCAATATAAATCACGTATTAGAAACACAGAATGTACAAAAGGAGAAGAACTATGAAATTTAAGATGATTCACGAAAACTACAATGTATCAGACCTGGACCGATCTATTAAATTTTACAACGAGGCCCTTGATCTGCACGAAGTGCGAAGAAAGACTACCGATGATTTTATTATTGTGTATATGAGCAACGATGTAAGTGATTTTGAGTTGGAACTTACCTGGCTTAAAGATCATCCACAGCCGTATAATCTGGGTGAATGCGAATTCCACCTGGCATTTAAGGCGGAGGATTATGAGGCAGCGCACAAGAAGCACGAAGAGATGGGGTGCATTTGCTTTGAAAATGAAGCGATGGGAATCTATTTCATTGTAGATCCAGATGGATACTGGCTTGAGATTCTGCCGTAAAGCTGGTTGAGAAATCGTAGAAATCATGTTGCTCAGATGTTCAGAGGACTTTAAGGGGGATGTGTTATCATGAGAACTATAGGTAATATCCTTTGGTTTATATTTGGAGGATTGCTGGGTGGACTGGCATGGGTTTTTGCAGGATGCATATGGTGTATTACAATTATTGGAATTCCGGTAGGCCTGCAATGCTTTAAATTTGCAACTTTGGCATTCTGGCCGTTTGGAAAAGAAATCGTGTATGGAAATGGTATGTTTTCATTCTTGGTAAATCTCATATGGATTGTATTTTTTGGCTGGGAAATGGCGCTTGGAAATCTGATAGTTGGTTGTATATGGTGTATTACGATAGTTGGAATTCCGTTTGGAAAGCAGTTTTTTAAGATGGCAAGACTTTCGTTCATGCCATTTGGTGCCAGTGTGATAGGGTAGAATACAAAAATTTAAGGAGTCATTTGAGAGAATGATTCAAATGCTATTGGGAATCATAAGTAAAGTTATTAATACATAATAAGAAAAAACAATAGTATTTGTAAGGCGTCAGTGGAGTATTCTACTGGCGTTTTTATTTAACATATTGGATTTACGAAGAATAAATGATTTGAGGTACGAAACAGATGAAGACTATAAAAGTAGTTGCAGCAGTTATCTGTGACAATATGAAAGAAAAGAATAAAATTTTTGCAACGGCTCGTGGTTACGGTGAGCTGAAAGGCGGCTGGGAGTTTCCAGGAGGAAAAATCGAAGCAGGTGAAACTCCTCAGGAGGCATTAAAGCGAGAAATCATGGAAGAATTGGATACAGAAATTAAGGTAGGGGATTTGATTGATACTATAGAGTATGACTATCCCACCTTTCACCTTTCCATGGATTGCTTCTGGGCAGAGGTCACAACTGGTCACCTGGAATTAAAAGAAGCGGAAGCTGCAAAATGGCTTACGAAGGACCAACTGGACAGCGTTGCCTGGTTACCGGCAGATGTCACTTTGATAGAGAAAATTCGAAGGAACATGGAGAACTGATTTCTAATATTATTTTCAGAGGAATTGCTATGATATACACAGTAAAACGAATTGAGGAAGACTTGGACTTTGGTTGTGAAGAACGACCGAAAGGAATGCCAGTCATGGCAATAGTGACGCTTACGAATTCTTCGGGCGAAGAAATAAGGATAAAAGCAGAGGATGCCATGCTCTATGAATGTAACATCAATGAAGGGGACAAGGTTAGCCTTGATATGAATAACAAGTTGGAAAAAGCGGCACTTATCTCAGACAATAATCGCCGAGTATAAGACAAAATTGATTTATAAGAGCATCCTGCAGAGAAAACTGGCAGATTGACGAAACGGAATATCCGTGCTATCATATATTTACCTCAAAGGTAAATCCGAAAGAGAGGTGATGGTTTGGATATCACGTACAAAACCAACAAAATCAAAAAGGTTTGTACGGATGCCAAAGCTGCAGAGAGAACCTACGGTCGAGAAATGGCCGATAAAATACATCAGCGTATAGATGAAATTGGCGCGGCAGACACTGTTGAAATGATGATTCAGTTCCATATTGGACGATGTCATTCTCTTACACAGAATCGGAAAGGACAATACGCGGTGGATTTGGTTCATCCGTACAGATTGGTATTCGAAAAGAATGGCGACGAAATCCAAATAGCGAACATTTTGGAAATAGTCGATTATCATTAATGGTCAAGATGACAAGTCAAGGAGGTAGCACTATGGTGAGAAGTCGCAGTTATATTGCAACGCCACCTGGGGCGACAATTAAAGAGCAGTTGAATGACAGAGGTATGAGTCAGAAGGAGTTTGCGGCCAGGATGGATATGTCTGAGAAGCATATCAGCAAGCTCATTAACGGTGACGTACAGCTTACACCGGAGACAGCTGTTAGATTAGAGATGGTTTTAGGTGTTCCGGCTAAGTTCTGGAATAACCTTGAGGCAATCTACAGAGAGAAGATTATTAAGGCAGAAGCAGAAAACGTAATGGATGCTGATGTCGAGATGGCAAAACAATTTCCATATAGTGAGATGGCAAAATTTGGATGGGTCCCAGAGACCAGAGAAGCTAAGGAGAAAGTTATCAATCTTAGGAAATACTTTGAGGTTGTTGAGCTTTCACTTCTTGGAAGCGAGCAGATTACAAGAATTGCGTGTAGACGTCTGGCAATCACAGAAAAAAGTGATCTGGCGTTGATGGCTTGGGCTCAGGAAGCAAAGATTAAGGCACGGGATATCCAAACCGCACCGATCAATATTAAAAGCTTAATTTCCGCCATGCCCGAGTTACGAAAAATGACTGTGCTTAAGCCAAAGGAATTCTGCCCTCAGATAAAGAAATGCCTTGCAGATTGTGGAATAGCTTTAGTATTTTTGCCACACCTTAAAGGATCTTTTCTTCAGGGAGCTTCCTTTATGGATGGAAATAAGATTGTTGTTGGACTTACGGCAAGAGGAAAGGACGCGGATAAGTTTTGGTTTAGTTTGTTTCACGAACTTGCCCACATTGCTCTCGGCCACGTAGGACAGCCTAACGGTACATCTGAGGATGATGAAAAAGCTGCTGACCAATGGTCTGGTGAGACGCTGATAACATCCGAGGAATTCGAGGCTTTCAGAAGAGGTAGAGATTATTCAGAGAGAAGCGTGCTCCAATTTGCAAAGGAACAGGGAATTGCACCTGGGATAGTAGTTGGGAGAATGCAGCTGGAAGGAATGATTAAGTACAGCATGCTGAATAATCTGAAAGAAAAATATGAAATAGCTGTATAATGGCATCATCAAAAAAGACTTTGAAGGATCATGTGAAGAGCATGATCCTTTTCTTATGCGTAAAAATTCAATGGATATACATTGACAAGTATCTATGCGTACGATAAATTAATACATAGACAAATGTCTATGCGAGGCGGCGAAAATGGAAACAAGAGATATGATACTGATATGTAAAGCATTATCGGATACAAATAGGCTGGAGATTGTTCAGATGCTGTCAGACGGAGAAAAATGTGGATGTAAGATTCTGGATAAATTCAATATCACGCAGCCTACTTTATCACATCACATGAAAATATTGGTCGACTGTGAGCTTGTAAATGATCGTAAGGAAGGTAAGTGGCATCATTATTCTCTGAATAAAAAAGTAATAAGAGAGGTAAGTTCATTTATTGAAGCTTTGGGAAGGTAGGAAATGGAAATGAAAGAAGAATGTATTATATGTAAAGCTCCACTTGTATATCTTGAAAAAGATGAAATGATGGAGTGTGTGTTATGCCATAAAAAGGAATTAAGCAAAACCCGATGTGAGCAGGGCCATTATGTATGTAATGAATGCCATACAAAAGGAATGGATGTAATTATAGACATATGTCTTAGTGAAATATCTAAGAATCCGATAGAAATTATAAGAAAAATGATGGAACAGCCATTCTGTCATATGCATGGACCAGAGCATCATGTTATGGTTGGTTCAGCGCTCCTTGCTGCATATAAAAATGCAGGTGGTGAGATTGATTTGCCGGAAGCTCTGCTTGAAATGATGAATCGAGGAAAAGCTGTTCCGGGTGGCGTATGTGGATTCTGGGGTGCTTGTGGTGCTGGAATTAGTACAGGAATGTTTATATCAATAATCTCAGGAGCGACTCCACTTAAAAATGAACCTTGGGGTCTGGCTAATAAAATGACTTCCAAGGCACTTGATGCAATCGGGAGCATTGGTGGACCAAGATGTTGTAAAAGAGATTCTTATATGGCCATAATCTCAGCGATTGACTATGTGGCAGAGAATTTCAATATACAAATGGAAAAGCCTGTTATAAAGTGTATTCATTCTGATAAGAACAATCAATGTATTAAGGAGAGGTGCCCATTTCATGAATAAGAAAAAAGTCGCATTTATCTGTGTTCATAATTCATGCCGTAGTCAGATAGCAGAGGCATTGGGAAAACATCTGGCATCAGATATATTTGAAAGCTATTCGGCCGGAACAGAGACAAAGCCTCAGATTAATCAGGATGCCGTTCGTGTCATGAAAGAGATTTATGGAATAGACATGGAAGCAAATGGTCAGTATAGTAAGCTGATTGCTGATATCCCAGATGTTGATATCGCAATATCAATGGGCTGTAATGTGGGATGTCCTTTTATTGGAAGAGCATTTGATGATAACTGGGGACTTGATGATCCAACGGGGAAATCAGATGATGATTTTAAGGCTATAATACAGCGGATTGAGGAGAATATCTTTGAGTTAAAGAAAAGGTTGAACGAGAACAAATAGAATACCTGCAGAACAAAATGGCAGCTTATCAGCTTTATGACACAGGACTTACTGTGACAAAGGAAGATAAGCTGCTTTCCTTATCTATCTGCAAGTATTCCAGTAGGATTCCTGTTTTGAGACAAATGTCCGGAAGGTGGGTAACCACTTCCTGTCCTTGCTATTCTCTATCTTCAGCTGTTAAATGCAAAAATAATCCAGGAAGTTTAGTCTTTTGGTTGTCGGGATTTTTGTACAGCCATTTGGTGTAAACTGATAGCATTAGAAAAAGAAATCAAGGGGGACTGGCAGATGAAAGGTTATAACACAAGCAACGGATACATGGAATACGTAGAAGGCAAATACATTTTATTTGCCAGTGAACGAGAATATTTCGAGTTTATGGAAGATTGAGAAGGAGGAAGGAACATGAGCAAAAGTAAAAAGGGATGGGAAGAAATTTTGTTTTGTAGGAAAGATTCACTATAGGAATTGTATTTATGTTATACTTGAGTTGATATTGAAAGTAAAAAAATACTAGTAAGTGCTTTTTTGAAAATTGGCACTCGAGGAGACTACAGAAATTATGGAAATTTCAAAAGCAGATTGGAAGTTATATCGTGAACGTGTTTCAGATTGGCAGGAACATTATATGGAGCAGCTCACCAAGGAATATGTCGAATTGCTTACATCCCCGGGAAACGCTTCGGATCATTTTTGGGAACTTGAAAAGAGAATAAAACAGGATAAGAAACATCCAGGTGTTTTGATCGAACTTCGTAAGTCGACAGCATTATGGGATATTGCGTATTTTGTCAGAGATAAGGTAATAACGATGAATGAGCTTGAAGGATTCAGTGAGGATCTGATTGATGCTGTAAAATTAATCTTGAGCCGATGAGAAAGATTTTCGGTCAGGATAAATAAAAATTAGAAATTAAATACAGGAGAAAATAAATGGTAAAGCAAATCGTAAGAGACATTTTCTTTTTAGGCCAGCCATCCGAGCCGGCCACAAAAGCAGATATCCAGATTGGGAAGGATCTGCAGGACACACTGCAGGCGAACCGGGAACGGTGCGTTGGTATGGCTGCAAATATGATTGGTGTAAGGAAGAATATTATCATTGTGAATATGGGATTTATAGATGTTGTTATGTTTAACCCGGTGATTGTTTCAAAGCATGATATGTATGAGACAGAAGAAGGCTGTCTGTCCCTGGATGGTGTTCGTAGGACGACCAGATACCAGGAAATTGAAGTAGAGTATTATGACTTCAATTGGAAAAAACAGCGCCAGAAACTGTCTGGATGGACGGCACAGATCTGCCAGCATGAGATTGATCATTTGTCCGGAAAAATTATATAACCAAAGCGGATTGCGAGGTGACGGATATGCTGAAAAATGTATTGATTGTGGTGGATGATATAGAAAAATCCATAGAGTTTTATAAGGACTTATTTGGACTGCAAGTGATTCTTCAGAATGAAGGTAATGTGATCTTATCGGAGGGACTTGTTTTGCAGGACGTCGGTTTATGGGGAAAGACGTTGGATGAAACTTCTACGCCATTTAATAACAGGATGGAATTGTATTTCGAGGAATTTGATATAGATGAATTGATTGCAAAATATGAATCTGGTAAGTATTCCGTCCGGTATGCCACAGAACTGACAGAACTTGCAGGTGGGCAGAAGCTTGTAAGACTGTATGATCCCAGTGGTAATCTCATCGAGGTTCGCACTCCGTTTATGTGTAATTGAGGGAGAAAATATGCAGATTTTTGTTGATGCAGATGCCTGTCCGGTAGTCGGTATTGTTGAAAAAGTTGCAAAAGAGCACAATTTTCCGGTAACGTTGTTGTGTGATACCAATCATGTGTTATCATCTGATTACAGTGAGGTGATTGTAGTTGGAGCCGGTGCAGATGCAGTAGATTATAAACTGATCAGTATTTGTCATAAAGGAGATATTGTTGTATCACAGGATTATGGAGTGGCTGCAATGGCACTTGGAAAGAGCGCATATGCGATTCATCAATCCGGGAAATGGTATACGAATGAGAATATTGACCAGATGCTTATGGAACGGCATCTGAACAAGAAAGCACGAAGGGCATCCGGAAAGAATCATTTAAAAGGACCACGAAAACGAACAGCAGAAGATGATGAGCATTTCAGAGCGTCTTTTGAAAAAATGATACATATGGCAATGGATAAGGAGAAATAATCACAAACGGAACACAGGAGAATTGGGAGGTGCAGAATGACGGAAAAGGAAAGAACCTATATTGCAATTGATCTTAAGTCATTCTACGCATCTGTAGAATGTAAAGAACGAAATCGGGATCCTTTGACGACTAATCTTGTGGTTGCGGATAAAAGCAGAACAGAAAAAACTATCTGTCTTGCGGTATCTCCAGCCTTAAAGTGTTATGGGATACCCGGAAGGGCTCGTTTATTTGAGGTTGTTCAAAAAGTAAAAGAAGCCAACAGTGCCCGCAGGTGGAAAGCACCGAACAGAACATTTATTGGTTCTTCTGATGACAGTACAGAATTAAATATCAATCCTGCACTGGAGATTGATTATATTGTTGCGCCTCCCCGGATGGCTCTCTATCTGGAATACAGCACCAGAATTTACAGCGTTTATCTGAAATATATTGCACCGGAAGATATTTTTCCTTATTCAATCGACGAAGTATTTATGGATGTGACGGATTATCTGCATACTTATAATATGACACCAATGGCTTCATTTGATCAGAAGCTCCGTACGTTATATCTGATGGAAATCTTGCTTGAACGTACCGATGATACACACATGCTAAATGCATCGGAATTATGTACGATCCTGGATCGTGAATATGGCATTAGTACGGACCGAAGAACAATTTATACAGAGATGGAGATTCTTGATAAATTCGGACTGGATATCCAGCAGAAGAAGGGCAAGTGTCCTGGCTATTATATTGGTGCCAGGGATTTTGAGCTGCCGGAGTTGAAGCTTCTTGTGGATGCAGTTCAGTCTTCTAAATTTATTACAGAAAAGAAATCCAAGGAATTGATACAGAAATTGGAGAAGCTTTGCTGTAAGACAGATGCCGAAATGCTTTCCAGATATGTCCTCATTGTAAACCGACCGAAGACAGAGAATGAAACGGTGTATTATAACGTAGATTATATTCACACAGCTATTTATGAAAATAAACAGATTAAATTTCACTATGCGGAATGGACAGTTAAGAAGGAGATGAAATTGAAAAAGAATGGTGCCTTCTACATTGTCAGTCCCTGGGCGTTGACATGGGATGATGAAAACTACTATTTGGTAGCCTATGATGCAGTGTCCAGAATTATCAAGCATTATCGTGTAGATAAAATGCGGGATACTGAGATTCTGGAGGCTGATCGTAAGGGGGAAGAGTCCTTCAAAAATTTTGATCTGGCTGCATTTGCCAAGAAAACATTTGGCATGTATGGTGGTGTGGATGCGGAAGTTACTCTGGAATGCAGAAATGAACTTGCAGGTGTTGTGATTGACCGCTTTGGTCGTGATGTATGGATGTGTCCTCATGGAGAGGATCATTTCAGAGCCAGAGTGTTTGTATCGGTAAGCTCACAGTTCTTTGGCTGGCTTACCGGTGTTGGATTCGGGATGAGGATTGTCGGACCGGAAGAGATAAGGCAGCAGTATAAAGTGTATCTGCAAAGTGTGCTTCGAAACTATTAGTTCTGGCAGATTCGTTGGTTGTGCGGATTTTTGTACATCTATTTTGCGATAATATGCTCATCAGTTAAAGGTACCAGGGTGCTAAAGTAAAATGATCGAGAACGTATTTATCAGGAGGAATGTACAATGAGTAAGAAAGATGGGTATAGCAGACCGGGATTATTTGGAAGTATAAATCATTACGACAGCAAAGGCCATAAAATTGGAGAAAGCAGGCCAGGGTTCTTTGGCGGAATGAATCATTATGATGACAGAGGCCACAAGACTGGACATAGTGACAGGAGTTTATTGGGAGACTGGAATCACTATGATGATTAATAGGAACCGGGAAAAAACTATTTTGAAAAGGGAAAAAACTTTTTTATTATCGTATTACATGATATAGCAAATACAGAAATGAATGATATGCAAAATAAAGTAAACAAGTTGATGATACATGGAGAGTGTAACTCGTTTTGAGTTGCACTCTTTTTGTGACAAATTTATGTATATAGAGTATAATAAATGGTAAATAGTATGAAATATACAGCATGATGGAATTTAAGGAGAAACAGAGATGAGAAAAGTAATCGGTGTTATGCCGCTATATGATGCTGAAAAGAAAAGCTACTGGATACAGCCGCGTTATCTGCAGATGCTCGAAGCAGAAAATGCAATACCCCTGGTGCTTCCTTTAACAACGAATCATTATGAGTTAGACTATTTTATTGAAATATGCGGTGGTTTCTTGTTAAGTGGAGGGCATGATGTGTCTCCGGCTGTTTACAGGGAGGAACGGAAGCCCTGGTGCGGACCCTGCTGCGAGGCACGAGATGAAATGGAGCAATATATTTTAAAGAAAGCTGTGGAAGCAGATCGTTCTGTTCTTGGTATTTGCCGTGGTATTCAGCTGATGAATGTCTGCTATGATGGAACCTTATATCAAGATCTGAAGACGGAATATGGCACCTGTATCAATCATCGTATAGAACCTTCATACGACAAAACCGTACATATGAATACAATACAAAAGGATACTCCGCTTTATGATATTTTAGGCAAAGAACACATTAGGGTGAACAGCTATCATCATCAAGCAATTAAAACACTATCACCTCAGTTTAAACAAATGGCGATTTCAGAAGACGACTTGATCGAGAGCATTTATATGCCAGCTTGTAAATATGTGGTGGGTGTTCAGTGGCATCCTGAATATTCCTATCAGCTTGATGAAAACAGCAGAAACCTTGTACATTCTTTTGTCGATTCTATTCAAGGTTGTTGATCTTTTGTAAAATTGTGAATAGGAGATGGTGCCATGCAGCAGAAATTCATTACAGTAACCTTCAATCGTGCTAAGATCGCACTCCGGTGTGCAGATATTCTTTATGTGATCATGTCTGATGATCATTGTACCATTCATATGTTTGATGGAAGTGTTTATCGTTGTCGAATAACATTGAAAGAATTAAAGAAGCAGTTGGATGAAGGGTTTATGGAGGTAAAACGTGGCTGTATGATTGCAGTGTCTGCAATCAGTGATATTGGAGATAAAATTTTACTGTCTAATGGAGAGGAAATCTGCTATACAAAGAGAAAGAAAAAGGCTCTCAGAGAAGAACTGCAGAAAAAACAGGAGCTTATGATTGCAAAAATCAGTAAAAAAAAGCTGCCGCTGACCCCGGAAGAATATAGCAAATATTATAAAATATGTGATAGTCTCCCGTTTGCATTTACGGATATAGAAATGGTATTTAATGAAGAAAAAAAGGCAGTGGACTGGATCTTTCGATATGGGAATGAAGCCTTGGCTACACTGGAAAAGCTG
Organism: Blautia sp. HCP3S3_C4; assembly: GCF_052064095.1. Lineage (NCBI taxonomy): Bacteria > Bacillati > Bacillota > Clostridia > Lachnospirales > Lachnospiraceae > Blautia > Blautia sp. HCP3S3_C4. The sequence continues at coordinate 45,267 of NZ_JBQHWF010000018.1, read as the reverse complement.
CCGTTGGACAAGATGATCGGGAATTCCTTTTCCAGCCTTTTCTCCAATATGGACGCAAAATGGCTTCATGTTTATGAACGTGCCACCTTGTACGGTGAAACACTTGAAATCATGGACTATAGTCCGGAAATAGATACCAATCTGAAAATTATATGTTTTCCCACATTTCCGGGACACTGTGGATGCATTTTGTTTAATGCAGACCAAATGAAATCTATAAGTGAAGAAAATCATATGGTCAGGTTGGCTGCAGTTGCTATGAAAAGTAATCCCACTATATAAAGAAATGTTATAAAGAAATGTTGTTTTACCGCTTATTGTGTTGATTTACCGCAATAAAAATGTCATTTCGCAACAGCTTGATTGTTTCCCTGATATATTCATGCTATATTCTTATTAAATATAGCTCTTGTGATCAATTGAGATTTACAGCAGAGAATATTCAAAATTCTTGTAGGACAAGGGGGAAATAACATGAAAAGAAAAAAAGTAATTGCTTTGATTACTGCTGCATTGACATTTACCATGACTATCTGTGGCAGTTTAACTGCAGCTGCAGCATCAGAATTAACAGCGGAAAGTAAACCGGCCACTCAGTATACGATTGATGCAAACCAGGAAGTTTATGCATTGCTGGATTTCGAGGATACTGCAGAGTTTGAGAATGCTACAAAGGGTCAGATCGCTTCTCCGGATACTCTGGATATTTATGATGAGAACGGAAAGCTTGTATGGAGTCAGACGGCATATGCTTTTCTGGATCAGGACGCTCCGGATACAGCAAATCCCAGTCTTTGGAGAGATACACAGCTGAATCACATTTATGGTCTTTTTGAAGTAACGGATGGAATTTATCAGGTGCGTGGCTATGATATGTCAAATGTCACATTCATAAAAGGCGATACAGGATGGATTGTAGTAGATCCATTGATGAGTGTAGAGTGTGCACAAGCGGCTCTTGCCCTGGTGGAAGAGAATCTGGGCACTTTTCCTGTAAAGGCAGTGATCTACAGCCATTCTCATGTTGATCATTTCGGTGGAGTCAAGGGAATTGTTTCGGAAGAAGAGGTACAAGCCGGCAATGTGCAGGTAATTGCACCGGAAGGCTTTGAGAAGCATGCTGTCAGCGAGAATATTTATGCAGGTACTGCTATGGGACGAAGAGCAAGTTATCAGTATGGAACAATGCTTGAGGGTGGTGAAACAGGATCCCTTGCCATTGGTATTGGTATGGGACAGTCCAAGGGTAGAACAAGTTATATTTCTCCTACACTTGAAATCACACAAACTGGTGAGAAGCATACCATTGACGGAGTGGAAATTGAATTTCAGCTTACTCCGGGCACCGAAGCACCGGCAGAGATGAACTTCTGGATTGGATCCAAAAATGCTTTGTGGATGGCTGAAAACTGTACAGGAACACTCCACAATCTGTATACACTCCGCGGAGCCCAGGTGCGTGACGGAAACGCATGGGCAGAGTACATCATGGAATCTCTGGCTCTCTATGGTGATAAGGCAGATGTGGTATTCCAGTCCCATAACTGGCCACATTGGGGAAATGATACCATTCAGGAATATATGACCAATACTGCAGCTGTATATAAGTTTATTAACGACCAGACATTGCTCTACATTAATGAAGGTTATACGGAAACAGAGATTGCCAATATGATCCAGCTTCCGGAGGAACTGGAGAAAGTCTGGTATACTCGTCAGTATTACGGTACAGTTTCTCATAATTCGAAGGCAGTATATGAGAAATATATGGGCTGGTATGACGGTAATCCTGTCCATCTTGCTGAACTTACACCATCGGATTATGCCCAAAAGTTGGTAGAATATTTCGGTGATACAGATGCTGTTCTTGAAAAAGCAAAAGAAGATTTTGCAAAGGGAGAATATCAGTGGGTGGCCCAGATTACCAATACGCTGGTTTTTGCTGATCCGGAAAATACGGATGCACGTTATCTGTGTGCGGATGCATTGGAGCAATTGGGATATCAGGCAGAATCAGGTCCATGGCGCAGTGCTTACCTTTGTGCTGCACAGGAACTGCGAAATGGTACAAATACCGATGATGCAACGCGAAGTAGCGGTAACGGTGATGTTTTCTTACATATGACACCGGATATGATTCTGGATTATCTGGGAATTTTTGTAGATACGACGAAGATTCCAGATCTGACCTTTACAGCAAATATTATATTGCCGGAAGGTAATTATGTACTCCGCGTAAAAAATGGCGTACTTCTTTATCAGAAGGATGCACAGGATCCGGATGCAGATGTGACATGGAATACCAAACGTGCCGGACTGTTGGCTGTTGTTCAGAAAAACGCTGAGAATGTTGCTGCTTTGATCGAACAGGAAGGTGATGAGACCTGCCTGACACGATTGATGGATGCGGTTACTGTTACGTCAGAGTATAAATATTTTAACATTATTGAACCATAAAGTTTTGGGGCGGAAGCAGGAGGATATGAATATGAAAAGATTTGTAGCATCTGCTGACAGTGAGACAGATAAAAATATATGGGAGACAGTGGAAGCTGCTTATGTTTATACATTTCCGCTGGTGCTTATGGATGCGACTGAGACCTCGGCAACGAACACAGAGGAAGCTGCTACCGAAAAAGCACCTGTAAATCAGTTTATACACAGTGTTGCACTGGCAGATGCACAATTCAAGACTGTGGTGACTCCTAATGTGGATACGATCTATTCACAGGTCTGGTATGATCTGAGCGAGGAGCCGATGGTCTATGAACTTCCGGAAACAGATCGTTTTTGTAAGGTTCAAGTACTGGATGGATGGACAAATACTGCCGCGGTTCTTGATAAGGCTGGTGCATATGCAATTACTCTTTCTACGTGGGAAGGGGAACTGCCTGAGGGAGTTACCCGTATAGATGTTCCTACATCCATGGCATGGTCCATCACCAGAATCGTTTTAACAGGAGAAGAGGATCTTCCAAATGTGTATGCCATCCAGGAAAAAATGAAACTTATGCCGCTTTCCGATTATATATCCGGAGACACTTATGAACCTCCGAGGGGAAGCTACAGCGAAGAGAATGATTATATTCCTGTTGATAAGGTTCTTTCCATGGATCCGATCACATTTTTTAATAAGGCCAATGAGTTGATGGTAAAGAATTCTCCGGCAGCTGCGGATAAGGAAATGCTTGAAAAAATAGCAGCTGTGAATATAGGTCCTGGTATGGAATTTGACACTTCTGTTCTTACCGGTGATGTTGCAGAAAACTGGAAGACAATGCTGACAGAAATTCAGCTAAAGCTTATCAAAGAGGGCCAGAAATTCTCAAAAAAGCTTGGTCAGTGGGACTATTTTGGTGAACCGATCGGAGATTTCAATACAGAATATGCTTATCGTGCACTGGTAGCTCTTGCAGGGCTTGGTGCCAATACAGTTGAAGTTGCGCTGTATCCAAAGATAGAGCAGGATGCGGATGGAAATACTCTCACAGGAGAAAAATCATATATTCTTCATTTTGAAAGCTATCCGCAGGTTCTTGAAGGGGGATTCTGGTCTGTGACTGCATATGGGGACGATGATTTCCTGATCGATAATCCTATTGATCGTTACTGCATAAATGACCGTTCCGATCTGAAAGTGAATGATGATGGTTCCGTTGATGTTATTCTGTCTAAGGATGCACCGGAGGATACCACAAACTGGCTTCCTGTAGATAACGGAGGTTTCCATTTGTATATGCGTATCTATACGCCTGATATGGATGCCCTGGAGACCTGGACAGCACCGACCATTACAGAAATTGATCCATCAAAGGTGAATTAAGTATTTTTCGCTATAAAAATAGGAAACGAAAAAAAAGCCCCCTGCTTATGGGGGCTTTTAAAATCATATACATAAAAAAGCGCAGAACAAATAAATACTTGTTCTGCGCTCTGTCATCTTAACCTGAAAGATTACCCGAAATTTTGTGATCGGTTGCTTCTTCGGTGCAACTTTATTGTTGCTTTCCAGAGGTTCGTCGGAAACTGGTTCTTTTGCCTGAGAGTTCTTCATCCCCTTCGGCGCACATTCTGCGTCTCTCCCAGTTTCGTCTTTCGATATCTTGAATTGCTCCATGCTAACATAAAATACCAAAAACGTCAATGAAAAATATGGGCTTTTGTTGGAAAGTGACTAAAAAATTGAAACATATTTTCTTTATATTGGACAAAATTAATAGTATAATGTTATAAAAAAGAATAAATTTTGACATATGCGTTATTCTGGATTTGTCAGAAATTGTCTTATATAATACAATCATTATAAAGGAGACCATGAAAGGGAGGAAAAGGAATGGCTAAATATGTAATGGCTCTGGATGCAGGAACAACAAGTAACAGATGCATCCTGTTTAATGAAAAGGGAGAATTGTGCAGCGTTGCACAGAGGGAATTCACACAGTATTTTCCAAAACCAGGATGGGTTGAACATGATGCGGATGAGATTTGGGCAAGTATGCTTGGTGTAGCTGTTGAAGCAATGAATATGATCGGGGCAACCGCTGAAGATATTGCTGCAATCGGTATTACGAATCAGAGGGAAACTACGATTGTATGGGATAAAGAGACCGGTGAACCAATTTATCATGCCATCGTGTGGCAGTGCCGCAGAACTTCTGAATATTGTGACAGCCTGAAGGAAAAAGGACTCATTGATAAATTCAGAGAAAAAACAGGTCTTGTTATTGATGCCTACTTCTCAGGAACAAAGGTAAAATGGCTCCTGGACAATGTGCCGGGTGCGAGAGAACGGGCGCAGAGAGGGGAATTACTATTTGGTACAGTTGAGACCTGGCTGATCTGGAAACTGACAAAAGGTGCAGTTCATGTAACAGATTATTCTAATGCTTCCCGCACGATGCTGTTCAACATCAACACACTGGAATGGGATGAGGAGATCCTTGCAGAGCTGGATATCCCCAAATGTATGCTGCCTGAACCAAAACCTTCAAGCTGTGTATACGGAGAGGCAGATATATCTTACCTTGGCGGACCTATCCCAATTGCAGGTGCTGCCGGAGATCAGCAGGCTGCTTTATTCGGACAGACCTGTTTCAATGCAGGAGAAGCAAAAAATACATATGGAACAGGCTGTTTTCTTCTTATGAATACCGGTGAGAAACCAATCTTTTCAAAAAATGGTCTGGTAACAACTATTGCATGGGGACTGGACGGAAAAGTAAATTATGCGCTGGAAGGCTCCATCTTTGTAGCAGGTGCTGCGATCCAGTGGCTGAGAGATGAACTTCGTATTATTGAGTCCGCAGCAGATTCAGAATACATGGCAAAGAAAGTAAAAGATACAAACGGATGTTATGTGGTACCTGCATTTACCGGACTTGGCGCACCGCACTGGGATCAGTATGCAAGAGGAACTATTGTAGGAATCACACGTGGAGTTAACAAATATCATATTATCCGTGCAACCCTGGAATCTCTTGCTTATCAGGTAAATGATGTACTGGAAGCAATGAAAGCAGACTCAGGGATTGATCTGGCAGCACTTAAGGTTGACGGAGGAGCAAGCGCAAATGATTTCCTGATGCAGACACAGTCTGATATTATCAATGCACCGGTTAACCGTCCTCAATGTGTGGAGACAACAGCAATGGGTGCTGCTTATCTTGCAGGTCTGGCAGTGGGATACTGGACAAGTAAAGAAGATGTTGTTAAAAACTGGGCAATTGACCAAACGTTTGAGCCACAGATTTCTGATGAAGAAAGAGAAAAACGTATCAAGGGCTGGAACAAGGCTGTCAAATACGCTTATGGATGGGCAAAAGAGGATTAGTGATTAAGGAGTGATCTGGGAATGTATGATGTAATAATTATCGGAGCCGGAGTTTCAGGTGCGGCAACAGCAAGAGAGCTGTCACGGTACAAAATAAAAGCCTGTGTAATTGAAAAAGAAGAGGATGTATGTTGCGGCACTTCCAAGGCAAATAGTGCTCTTGTCCATGCCGGCTATGATGCTGCTGAAGGATCACTGAAGGCAAAACTGAATGTCAGGGGAAATCAGATGATGGAACAGCTTTCCCGGGATCTGGATTTTCCGTTTAAGAAAAATGGTTCTCTGGTTGTATGTCTGCATGAAGAAGATATGCCAAATCTTCAGGCACTGTATAACAGAGGCATTGCAAATGGAGTTAAGGAGTTAAGGATTCTTAACCGTGAGGAACTGAAGGAAATGGAGCCGAATATTTCCGATCAGGCTTACGCTGCGCTTTATGCACCTACAGCCGGTATTGTATGTCCTTTTGGTATGAATATGGCAATGGCAGAGAATGCAAATGCCAATGGTGTGGAATTTAAATTTGATACAGAAGTTATGGATCTTAAACCAATAGATAAGGGCTGGGAGGTCCATACAGATCATGGAGTTTTCCAGACAAGATACGTGGTAAATGCAGCCGGTGTTTATGCAGACAGATTCCATAATATGGTAAGTGAGAAGAAGATCCATATCACACCCCGGCGTGGAGATTACTGTCTGCTTGATAAGAGCGCAGGAAACCATGTAAGTAAAACTATCTTCGCACTTCCGGGAAAATACGGAAAAGGGATCCTAGTGGCACCCACAGTCCACGGAAATCTGCTCCTGGGTCCAACCGCAATTGATATTGATGATAAAGAGGGAACCAACACCACCAGAGAAGGTCTGGACCAGGTAATCGCTAAAGCAGAAATGAATGTAAAAAATATTCCGCTCCGTCAGGTTATCACTTCATTTGCCGGACTTCGTGCACATGAGGACGGAAATGAGTTTCTGATTGGTGAAGTGGAAGATGCAAAAGGTTTTATCGACTGTGCAGGTATCGAATCACCGGGACTTACCAGTGCACCGGCCATCGGGGAAATGATAGCACAGATCCTAAAGGAAAAAATGAACCTGGAAGAAAAGGAAGATTTCATCGCAACAAGAAAAGGGATTCTTGATCCCAATACCCTTAGCAAGGAAGAAAGAATCGCCCTGATCAGAGAAAAACCAGGGTATGGAAATATTATCTGCCGTTGCGAGATGGTAACAGAAGGTGAGATCATGGATGCCATCAACAGACCTCTGGGAGCAAAATCACTGGATGGAGTAAAACGCAGAACAAGAGCTGGTATGGGACGCTGTCAGGCTGGCTTCTGTTCCCCGAGAACAATGGAGATCCTGGCAAGAGAACGACATGTGAGCATGTTTGATATTACGAAATCCGGTGGAAATTCCAGAATTGTCACAGATAATAATAAGGATTCGTTATAAAAGGGAGGCATTGAATCATGAAAGCTTATGATATTGTTATCATCGGAGGAGGACCGGCAGGACTTGCAGCTGCGATCTCTGCCAAGAAAAGCGGCGTTGACAGTATCCTGATCCTTGAAAGAGACCGGGAGCTTGGCGGGATTCTGAATCAGTGTATCCATAATGGATTCGGACTTCATACATTCAAAGAAGAACTGACCGGACCGGAATATGCAGAACGTTTTATTGGACAGGTGAAAGAACTGGACATTGAATATAAATTAAACACAATGGTTATGGATATCAGCTCTCAGAAGATAGTCACTGCAATGAACCGTGAAGAAGGACTTTTTGAGATCCGGGCAAAAGCAGTTGTTCTGGCAATGGGATGCCGCGAACGTTCCAGAGGAGCACTGAATATCCCGGGCTATCGCCCTGCAGGTATTTTCTCAGCAGGTACAGCACAGAGACTGGTAAATATTGAAGGCTATATGCCGGGAAGAGAAGTTGTGATCCTTGGTTCCGGAGATATTGGTCTGATCATGGCAAGACGAATGACACTGGAAGGTGCAAAGGTTAAAGTAGTTGCAGAATTGATGCCTTATTCCGGCGGACTGAAACGAAATATTGTTCAGTGCCTGGATGATTACGGAATCCCGCTGAAGCTCGGCCATACAGTTGTTGATATTAAGGGAAAAGAACGGCTGGAAGGTGTTACACTGGCACAGGTAGACGATCATGGAAAGCCAATCCCCGGAACTGAGGAAGAATACAGCTGTGATACTCTTCTCCTTTCCGTAGGTTTAATTCCGGAAAATGAGCTCTCAAGAGGTATGGGTGTGGATATGAATCCTGTTACATCAGGACCTAAAGTAAACGAAAGCCTTGAGACAAATATTGAAGGTGTATTTGCATGTGGAAATGTATTGCACGTACATGACCTGGTTGACTTTGTATCTGAAGAAGCCGGAACTGCCGGAAGAAATGCTGCTGAATATGTGAAACTGGGAAGTGAAAGAAGCTCAGAGGGAAAAGAGATCAGGATAAATCCGGTTGAAGGTGTCAGATACACAGTTCCGGGAACCATCCATACAGACCGTATGGATGAGAATCTGACCGTGCGCTTCCGTGTGGGCGGTGTTTATACAAACTGCTACATCAGTGCATATTTTGATGACGAAAGAGTGATCCACAAAAAACGTCCGGTTGTTGCACCAGGAGAAATGGAAGAGATTAAGCTGACAAAAGAGCAGCTTCTGAAATATCCTGATCTTCAGACCATCACAGTTAAGATTGAGGAGGCGTAAACTATGGAAGAGAGAAAACTGACATGTATCGGCTGTCCCATGGGCTGTCCTCTTACTGTTGTGATGAATGGCAAAGAGGTGGTAAGTGTCACTGGAAATACCTGTAAGCGCGGTGATGTATATGCCAGAAAAGAAGTGACTGATCCTACAAGGATCGTGACCTCTACTGTACGTGTATCAGGGGGCAGCATTCATATGGTATCAGTAAAAACAAAAGAGGATATTCCTAAAGATAAGATCTTTGAATGTGTAAGAGCCCTGAAAGGCATTCAAGTCCCGGCACCTGTTCATATTGGAGATATCATTCTTAAAAATGTGGCGGATACCGGTGTGGATATTGTTGCAACCAAAAATGTAGAATGACATATAAATACCCCGGAATTTCTTTTTGAAATTCCGGGGTGTTTAAATAATAATTATTTTTTATGCGTGACAGGAGGAAGATCGCAGTAATAAGCGATTCCCAGCGGAGTAACCAGAAGCGGATGAACCGGACGATAAACAGGCAGTCCCAGCTTTTTCTCAAATACAGCTGTGAAATCCCTGAAGCTTGCGGAACCTCCGGCAACATATACAGCAGGAACCTGGTAACCATTGAGAAATTTCTGAGTGATGGTAGCCATTTTTTCTACAGTAGCTTTGATCACAGGGAAAATTTCATCTTCCTTTGAAGGATCTGTTTTTAAAATTTCAGCTTCTTCGTAGGGAATATTGTAATGCCCTGCCACTGTCATTGTCATGTGACTGCCGCCGGTAGCCTCATCGTCTGTATAGATTACTTTGCCATCTTTGAGAATACTGATTCCTGTGGTGCCGCCGCCTACATCAACTACAGCACCATCTGTGATCTTAAGTACAGCCGCTGCAGCGGTTGGTTCATCTACGATATTCGTAACCTCAAAGCCAGCGCCCTCCAGCACATACTGGATGCTTTTGGTACTTCCCTGAGAGACTCCGGGTGGAATGGCTGCTGCCGCATAAAGAAGCTCAGTCTTTAATTTCTCTTCAAGTTCAGCTTTCAGTTTTGTGACAAGCTGAACAGATTCATAAAAATTAACGATCACACCGTCACGGATTGCGCGGGAAGGTGCAGATATGCCGGCAATGGGACGATTGGTATTGTCTACAACTGCCAGAACAGTGTTGGCAGTACCAAGATCCACGCCTACTTTTAGTCGGCCTTTGAAATTTTTACATTCACCGGTGCGTACAAGCTCGGCGAAATTTGATAAAGTCCTGTTTTTTAATTCCATTGTATACTCCTGATATTTTATCAATTTTTCAAACACGTTCTAGTTTTAGTCTGCGGATTGCTTCGCAGAATTACTTTTACCATAGTTTTCATTATAAAAGATATATTATAAAAAAGCAATAAAATACAATATCAATATGCAGGCTTTTATGTAAGGTTTGCCAAAGAAAAATATCTGTTTTTATGAATTATAAATGGGCTGTGTTAATGTAAAAGTCCGGGTTGGAAAAAGAACAAAAATAAATTATAATGACTTTTATACTTAAATGTGAGAAAGCAGGAACAACATGAGTGAATATATAACAACCTATACAGGAAATCATTTTAAACCAACCAATCCGGATCCGGAGCTGATCCGGATTGAGGATATTGCACATGCTCTTTCATTGATCTGCAGGGGAAATGGTCATGTAAAGACTTTCTGGTCAGTGGGAGAACATTGTATCTGCTGTGCAAAAGAGGCTGCTGCCAGAGGCTTGTCTGACCGTATAGTTCTGGCCTGTCTGCTTCATGACGCCAGTGAATGCTATATGTCAGATGTACCTTCACCGTTTAAAAAAGAGCTGCCTGAGTATCAGATATGGGAGGAACAGCTGCTCTGTATGATTTATAAGAAGTTTTTGGGTTCTGGGCTGACAAAGGAAGAGCAGACCCGGCTGGATGAAATCGATCATGCACTGCTCTGGTATGATCTGGAAATCCTTCTGGGAGAAAAACAGCAGACAGAGGCACCAGGGCTTCATATAGATCTGACTTATGAGGTACGTCCCTTTGAAGAGGTGGAAAGAGAATATTTGGATATTTTTACCAGAACATATAAATGAAGAACGTGATATCTTTTATTTTCTTTCTGCAATATTTTGTGTTAGAATAGGAAAAGAATTTTTACATTGTCTGACAAAAAGTGTCAGGGAATGAGTGTACAATGAATATATCAGAAAGGAATCATATATTATGGAACAGGGAACAATTTTTAAATTTCATAATGATCTGGATACAGATCAGATCATTGCTTCACAGTATCTGTTGCTTCCAAATCTGGATGAGATGAAAGGACATACCTTTGAATCTTTGGATCCGGATTTTGCAAAGAAGGTAAAGCCTGGAGATTTTGTGGTTGGCGGAGAGAATTTTGGCTGTGGTTCCTCCAGAGAGCAGGCACCTGGTGTGTTGAAGGCTTTGGGTGTGCAGGCTGTTATTGCCAAATCTTTTGCCAGGATTTTTTTCAGAAATGCCATTAATATCGGACTTCCGGCAATTGTCTGTAAAGATCTCCCGGATGAAGTTCAGACAGGGGACAAAATGGTGCTCCATATGTCTGAGGGAACAGCAGAAGCGAAGGGAAAAATATATTCCTGTACCAAATTGCCGGAATATATGCAGGGAATCTTAAATCAGGGTGGTCTGATCGCCTCTCTGAACCGAGAGGAGGAAAAATAAGATGGGAATGACAATCGCAGAGAAAATCATTGCTGCAGCTGCGGGAGTAGACAGTGTAAAACCGGGTGATATCCATACGGTAAAGCTGGACCGCCTGATGAGCAATGACGGAACTACACATCTGACAGTGGATATGTACAACAATAAATTAAAAAATCCTCATATTGCAGATGCAAAAAAGCTGGTATTTATTGTAGACCACAATGTACCTTCTGACAGCCCGAAAACTGCCGCATCCCAGAAAAAAATGAGGGATTTTGCAAGGGAAAATCATATTGATTTCTGGGAAGGAAAGGGAGTGTGCCACCAGGTTATGATCGAGAATTATGTACGTCCCGGTGAGCTGATCTTTGGTGCAGACAGTCATACTTGCTCTTATGGTGCACTGGGTGCTTTTGGCACAGGTGTTGGATGTACAGATTTCCTCTATGGTATGGTGACAGGAACCTCCTGGGTACTGGTACCGGAATCTGTGAAGTTTAATCTTGTGGGAAAATTACCGGAGGGTGTTTATGCCAGAGATCTGATCCTTACCATTATCGGTGAGATCGGGGCAAACGGATGTAATTATCAGGCTATGGAGTTTACCGGTGAAGGTGCAAAGACATTAAGCATCAGTGACCGAATGGCTCTCTGCAACATGGCAGTAGAAGCCGGTGCAAAGACCGGTATTTTTGAGGCCGACGAGAAGGCAATGGAATACCTGAGAGAGCATGGTCGTGAGCCAAAGGCTGTATTCCACAGTGATCCGGATGCAGTTTATGCCAGAGAATATACCTTTGATCTGTCCAAGGTGCGCCCGGTAGTGGCAAAGCCTGATTTTGTGGATAATGTAGTTCCTGCAGAGGAAACCTGTGGAATTCCGATTAATGAAGCCTTTCTTGGTTCCTGCAATAATGGACGTATTGAAGATCTCAGAGTAGGTGCTGAGATTATTAAAGGTAAAAAGGTTGCTGAGGGTGTTCGTTTCCTGGTGGTACCTGCAAGCCAGACCATTTACAGACAGGCACTGAAGGAAGGACTGTTGGATATCTTTATGGATGCAGGAGCAATTGTTATGAACCCGAACTGTAGTGTTTGCTGGGGAAGCTGTCAGGGTGTTATCGGTGAAAACGAGGTGCTGATCAGTACAGGAACACGTAACTTCAAAGGCCGTGCAGGACATCCAAGCTCTAAGGTATATCTGGGATCAGCAGCAACTGTTACAGCATCTGCCATTGCAGGTAAAATTGCTCTGGCCAGTGAAGTTAAGTAGTATTTTAACCGAATAAACTGCGGAGCAGTTATTCGGCGTAGAGCTGCGTAGCAAAGCGGATGATTTTATCCAATTGACATAAACGAGGTAAATATTATGGAAAAATTCACAGGAAAGGTGTGGGTACTTGGAGATGACATTGATACAGATATCATTATCCCTACTGAGTATCTGGCACTGAAAACGATAGATGATATGAAGCAGTATGGATTCAGCCCTCTCCGTCCGGAGCTGGCTGGACAGATCCGTAAGGGAGATATTATTGTTGCAGGCAAAAATTTTGGCTGCGGTTCCTCCAGAGAGCAGGCACCGGAGATTATCAAGGCGTTGGGGATCCAGTGTGTGATCGCAAAATCCTTTGCCCGGATCTTTTTCCGCAACTCAATTAATAACGGACTTCTGTTGATTGAGCAGCCAACTCTCTATGATGAGATCAAGGAGGGGGATGAGGTAACTGTAGTGCTGAATGAGCATGTAGATTACAATGGCGAACAGTACCCAATTGCTTCTCTGCCGGAGAATCTCATGGATATTATCCGGGCAGGCGGTCTGGTAAAGGCTATGCGTAAGCTGAATGGTCTGGATTAAGAGGAAGGGAGAAGCAAATGGGCGAGACAGTTATTGAGAAGATTATCAGAAATAATGTGGGAAAAGCGGTAAAACCGGGAGATATTGTGACTGTAAATGTGGATAGAGTGATGATCCACGATATTTTCATTCCTTTTGTTGCAGAAAAGTTCAAAGAGATGGGATTTACAAAGCTCTGGGATCCGGATAAAGTTGTGCTGATCTATGATCATCTGGTTCCGGCCAGTCAGCTGGACGATACCAGACATTTCCATGTGGGAGATGAGTTTGCAAAGAAATTTGGAATGAAAAATGTACATAGAAGTGACGGAATCTGTCATCAGCTGATGACGGAAGCCGGTTATGTGAAGCCCGGAAACGTGGTATTTGGTACAGACAGCCATACTACTACCTATGGCTGTGTGGGTGCTTTTTCCTCAGGTATCGGATATACAGAGATGGCAAGTATCCTGGGAACCGGCACCATGTGGATCCGGGTGCCTGAGACCATTAAGATTGTGATCGATGGAGAACTTCCGGAAAATGTAATGTCCAAGGATGTGATCCTGCGGATCATCGGTGATCTTACAGCAGCAGGTGCAACTTACCGATCACTGGAATTTACCGGAAGTACAGTGAAGAATATGTCTGTGGCAAGTCGTATGACAATGTCAAATATGGCAATAGAGGCAGGAGCCAAATGTGCGTTGTTTACACCGGATGAGAAAACAGCAGAGTACTGTGGAATTGAACTGGATGATTTTCAGAAGAGCCTGTCAGGAGATGAGGATGCGGTATATATGAAGACTCTGACCTATCGTGCCGAAGATTTTGTACCGGTTATGGCATGTCCTTCCCAGGTAGATAAGATCCGCCCCGTAGAGGAACTGGAGGGCACAGAGATTGATCAGGTATTTATCGGTTCCTGTACCAACGGACGTCTGGAGGATCTTCAGGCAGCAGCTGAGGTTCTGAAGGGAAAGAAAGTGGCAGATTATGTGAAGCTGATCGTCACACCTGCCAGCCGCAAGATTTACAGACAGGCAGCAGATATGGGAATCCTGGATATTCTGGCTGAGGCGGGAGCTATGATCACACATCCCGGTTGTGGACTGTGCTGCGGACGTGCAGGGGGTATCCTCACAGATGGAGAGCGTGTGGTAGCCACCAATAACCGTAACTTCCTGGGACGAATGGGAACATCAAAAGTTCAGATCTATCTGGCATCTCCCAGAACAGCAGCTTCCTGTGCTGTAGCTGGAAAGATTGTGAATCCGGTTATGGGAGAATAAACGGAGACAGATCATTGAGTAAATAATAAGGAGTACCTCAGATACAAGGAACAGTACATTATTGTACCGGTTTGTATCAGAGGTGCTTTTTTGTTTGAGCTAAGTTCAATATGATGATGCTGGCTTTGTTGATGAATTTAGAAATATATAAGATGAAATTGAACAAAAAAATAAGACTATAAAATACAAAAATAAATGTTGAATTTTTGGAAATGAGATGATATACTGAGTTCAATTACATGAGGCGAGAATATATAAAGTTCAAAACAATGTTTATTGAACTTTGACATTATTGTAATGTAACTATTCAGCAGATAGTATTTTATGGGTAATAGAAGAACTGCTACATTTAACCAAATCAAGTAGCGAAGCGGATGATTTTATCCGCCGGACTTTTTCGAAAGGAAAGGGAGAAAAATATGGCGAATCATACATTTGCAGAAAGGCTGAAAGAGGCTTTAAATAATAAACAGATGAAACAGGTAGATCTGGTGCGCTGTGCTCAGGAGCAGGGCGTGAAGCTTGGAAAAAGTCATGTAAGTCAATATCTCAGTGGCAAGACGATTCCCAGAGCAGAAATCCTGCATTTTATTTCTGGGGTACTGGATGTAACAGAAGAATGGTTGATGGGAAATGGAGATGCAGAGAAACTAATGGATCCGGAAGTGATGACACCGGAAGCTGAAAAGCATCCGGAAGACCTTGATGGAAGCAGTGAAAAAGGAGCTGAAGGCATGGAGCAGACAGTTGAGGAGGGACGAAAAGTGCGCGAGTTTAAAAAATCATCAAAGCTTGATAATGTATTGTATGATGTGAGAGGACCGGTAGTAGAGGAAGCAAGTCGTATGGAAGCTGCCGGAACACAGGTGTTGAAGCTGAATATCGGAAACCCTGCACCTTTTGGCTTCCGCACACCGGATGAGGTTATTTATGATATGCGTGATCAGCTGACAGACTGTGAGGGATATTCCGCATCCAAAGGTCTTTTTTCAGCCAGAAAAGCAATCATGCAGTATGCACAGCTGAAGAAAATCCCAAATGTCAGTGTGGAGGATATTTATACAGGAAATGGTGTCAGTGAACTGATCAATCTGTGTATGTCTGCATTGCTGGATAATGGAGATGAAATCCTGATCCCTTCTCCTGATTATCCACTTTGGACTGCCTGTGCAACTCTGGCAGGAGGTAAGGCAGTTCATTATATCTGTGACGAGAAATCTGAGTGGTATCCGGATATGGATGATATACGCAAAAAGATTACAAGCAGAACAAAGGCAATCGTGCTGATCAATCCTAATAATCCTACGGGTGCTTTATATCCGAGAGAAGTGCTGCAGGAAATTGTGAATATTGCCAGAGAGCATCAGCTGATCATTTTTTCTGATGAAATTTATGACCGCCTGGTTATGGATGGACAGGAGCATGTTTCCATTGCATCCCTGGCACCGGATCTGTTCTGTGTAACCTTCAGTGGTTTATCCAAATCTCATATGATCGCAGGATTCAGAATTGGCTGGATGATTTTAAGTGGAAATAAGCGTATTGCAGCAGATTATATTGAGGGCCTGAAGATGCTTTCCAATATGAGACTTTGTTCTAATGTGCCGGCACAGTCTATTGTACAGACTGCTCTGGGTGGTCATCAGAGTGTAAATGATTATATTGTTCCGGGCGGACGTATTTATGAGCAGAGAGAATATATTTACAATGCACTGACAGATATTCCGGGAATTACAGCTGTGAAGCCTAAGGCTGCATTTTATATGTTCCCGAAGATTGATGTGAAAAAGTTCGGTATTGTCAGTGACGAGAAATTTGCTCTGGATCTTTTACGGGAAAAGAAGATCCTGTTGGTTCATGGAGGTGGATTCAACTGGGGACAGCCGGATCATTTCCGTGTAGTTTACCTGCCGCGAATTGAAGTGCTGAAAGAGGCAGCAGGTAAATTAAAGGATTTCCTGAGTACTTACCATCAGTCCCTTTGATAGAAAGGTCTGTTTATGACACAAGGTACAAAATGTTTCACGTGAAACATTTTGTACCTTTTTTGGAAGGAGATTTTATAAATTTATAGAATTTTAAGTAGTAGTTTCAGCTGTAATGTGTTAAACTGTAAACAGTTATGAATTTTCTGGAGGTGAAACTGATAATGGAAAACGAGGAAAAAAACCAGGAAGAACAACAGCAACAGCCTGCACAATCTGTGTGGAAGGAAATCTGGGATTATGCAAAGATTATTCTTGTTGTCTTTGTAATCGCATTTCTGCTGGGACATTTCGTGTATATTAATGCAAGAGTGCCGTCAGGTTCCATGGAACAGACTATTATGACAGGTGACAGAGTATTTGGAAACCGATTGGCATATAAGAATAAGGAGCCGGAGAGATTTGATATTGTGATTTTTAAATATCCGGATGATCCTTCACAGCTTTTTGTAAAAAGAGTGATCGGGCTCCCGGGTGAGACTGTTAATATCGTAGATGGTAAAGTGTATATTAACGATTCTGAAGAGCCGCTGGATGACAGCTTTTGTCCGGAAACACCGGAAGGCAGCTTTGGACCCTATACAGTGCCTGAGGATTGCTATTTTATGTTAGGGGACAATCGTAATCACAGTATGGATTCCAGATACTGGACAAATACTTTTGTGGAAAAGGATGCCATTGAGGCACAGGTGGCTGTGAGATATTGGCCTCTGAATAAGATGGGAACTGTGAAATAAGGATAAGTGTAAAAATTATAGTGATATGAGTAATATTAAGAGAACTGTCGAAAGAGAAAATCTGTCGGCAGTTTTTTCTGTGAATTTTTTCACAGTAAGATAGTATATATGGAGGAGAAAATAAGAGAAGGATGCGGATCTGATCAGGGAAAGAGCCAAAATGCAGTCAGAAGCAGGAGCCACATTTCACCAGTGGACTGTCAAATATTTCCTTTGGTCTTCCGGTAAGAAAAAATATTAACCAGGCTTTTATGGTTCTGGCCATGAATGCCGGTATGGACAGTGCGATTGTAGATCCGACTAACAAAAATATGATCGGTATGATTTATGCTACAGATGCACTGCTGGAGCAGGCTGTATATCTTCTTGACTATGCAGAACGTAACTGGAGTGATGTAAAAGGAACCTTTGTGGAATCCCTGGGGAGATAGAAATACGGTGATTGCTTAAAGATTCGCAGATGTAAAATATATCAAATTTGTTGAATCCCAAAATTCAAATATATAAAAAATCGAGGACTTGAAAATATTGTTCTGCGATTTTTTAGTTGAATTAAAAGAATATTTTTATGAATAAATTTTTTCTGAACGGATATATTCTTCAGCATATAAGAAATCAGATGTTGTTTTATAGTATAATCAACATCTGTATTTTCAACAAAATAGTTTTTTTCATCGTGATATTCCTGAAGTTCGCTGAATGCATCAATAATTTGATAATTTGCAGCAATTTGCAGAGCAATATCATCGGCAAGCCGAAGTGTATTGTCAATTTGAGTGGTGATTCTTAAAAGCCCCAGGGCTGTGTTTCTGTTTTTACTGTTTTTTCGCTTTCAATTGCCTGCTCAAGCATAAAAGATAAATAAGTATCCTGAAGTGCTTCGCGTAATGAATAAAATTCTGTTCCGTTTTCTGTGAAGTTTTTCATACATGCAAGGCAAGACGCTACGGCAATTTCATCATCATTCATTCTTGCGGGATAAAAAGGATTTTGATAAACTTGTTTATCTAAAAATAGAATTCCCTTATGTGCCCATGGATGCTTCATCGATCTCTCGTGGTACTCCATTTACAAAGCTACAGAATGTCATAACAGTAAAAGGAATCCGCAATGAAATAAAGATACAGATTACAGAGAAAAAAGTACCATATATATGTAAATATTGCAACAAAAAGAAAATAGATGCAATCTGTAAGGTCAATGTAAGACCAAAGATAAAATAATAATAAATTCCCTGCGATAATTTGTCATTTCGTCTGGAAATGACAATGCCGGCTATTGCTCCCAAAAAAACGGAAATCACCGTTACGGGAATAGTAATAATAATACTGTTAAGATATCCCAGCCATATTTTTCCAGATTCCAATACATGAGTATAGTTGGAGAAAAGCCGTTTTGATGGCAAGGCAAGGTCAAATCTTGCTGCTTCTGCCTGGGTTTTGAATGTATACTTTATACATTCAAGAAATGCTATACGGTTAAAAATATTCTAAGGGAATCTTTAAGTTGTTTTACAATAACAGGCTAATAAATGTTATACTGTAGGCATCAGTTTTTTGCAGGAGGTGTAACATGAAGCTGGAGAGAGACAACATTCCGCTGGATAAAAATTTTCCTTTTCAGATTGCAGAGGTGAGGTTGACACCGGAGAACAGCAGGCCGGGGATCTGGCATTGGCACAGTTATTTTGAGATTACCTGTGTGCTGGAGGAATGACCTCCGGTGCAGTGAAAGAATAAAAAAGAATAGAATATCTGTAAATCTGTGGTAGAATAATACTGTAGTCTGAAGGTAATCTGTACCTGTGGCTGCAGTATTATTTTTGTTACATTTTAGGAGGGTTTTATATTATGGAAAGACATGCGTTTGCCATGAAAGTGAAGGATGGTCAGATGAATACATATCGCCGGAAGCTTGGGGAAATCTGGCCGGAGCTTACCGGTTTTCTGGATAGAAACCAGATTAAAAATTTCAGTATCTGGAATGCAGACCAGCTGATCTTTGGGTATTATGAGAAAGCAGACGGTGCTGTGCTCAATGCAGAAGAGAAGTCAGTAAAGGACAGACTGACAGGGGAAATCCAGGATACTTTTCAGTGGATTTCTACTCCGGGAGAGGATATGCGTCTGATGTATCATAACTTTGGAGTTGTCAGGGAAAACAAGGAGCTGATCCGTCACAGGATGTTTATGACAAAGCTGAAGGATGGCTGCGAAGAAGAATATAAGGCGAGACATGACGGACTGATCGCACAGAGAGGGGATACTGTGGATCCGGGCCCGGACAGCAATTTCAGTATCTGGAGTGCAGGTGGATATATCTTTGGATATGATGAAATTGACACGACTATGGAGCGAGATGAGGCACCGGAGGAGCATGAGGCAACTGTAGCCTGGGAAACCAGACAGCTGGGGATCATGGACTGGATCACCAATGATGTAGACTGGATGACAGGAGAATGCCATCCTGCAAGCAGAAGGCTGGCATGGCACAATTAATAGTTTGTTCTCACAGACTTGCTTTATCACTTTAAATCGTGTATAATCTGAATTACGAATAAAATGCGGAAAGGAATACAGATTATGTCAAAACATATTACAGGACACACAGGATTATTATGTTTACTTGGAAGCCCGGTTGCGCACAGTGTTTCTCCGGAAATGCACAATGAGGCATGCGACCAGCTGGGACTTGATTATACATATCTTGCATTTGACGTGCCGGAGGAAAAAATGCCGGAGGCAGTCCAGGGACTGAGGACTATGGGCGTCAGAGGCTGGAATATTACCATGCCGGGCAAGAATATTATGTGTAAGCTGGCAGATAAGATTTCTCCTGCATCAGAGATTTCCGGAGCATGTAATACTATTGTAAATGATAATGGTGTATTGACTGCATACACTACAGACGGTGTAGGATTTATGCGGGCAGTTGCTGAGAATGGTGTGGATATTATCGGCAAGAAAATGACACTTCTGGGAGCCGGCGGTGCTGCCACTGCCATTTTGGTACAGGCTGCACTGGATGGAGTTGCAGAGATCAATGTATTTAATGTGAGGGATGGATTTTTCGCAAGAGCAGAGGATATCGTTGCCAAATTAAATGAGCGTACAAAATGTAAAGTAACACTTCACGATTATGAAGATCCGGAGGTTCTCCGTGCGTCTATCGCAGACAGCGCAATCCTGGTAAACGGTACTTCCGTGGGAATGGCACCGAACACAGACAGGACTATCATTACAGACACTTCCATGTTCCACAAGGATCTCTTTGTATTTGATGTAATCTATAATCCTAAAGAAACCAGATTACTCCGTGAAGCAAAAGAGGCAGGCTGCAGAACCGGCAATGGTATGTATATGCTTCTGTATCAGGGAGCTGCTTCCTTTAAGCTTTGGACCGGAGAGGATATGCCGGTAGAAATTATAAAGGAAAAGTATTTTTCTTAAGGCTATGAGAATAGATAAAAAGCGTCCATGAGGGCGCTTTTTATATGATACCGGTGAAAGGGGAGCCAGTGCCATAATATGTCACAGATTAAACACAATTTTCCCACACATTCAACACAAATCATCCCTATACTTAGAACCATCAAAAGGAAACAGAGAGTTGCAGTGAACAGACACTGAAACGGGTAATTGAGAATCAGGAGGGACTTAACCATGATGAATAAGGATAAAAATAATGATAAAATCAGAAAAATTGTAAAGAAAGGTCTGACACTTAGCCTGTGTGCAGTTCTTGCAGGTGGTGTGGCAGCAGGAAGCTTTGAGGGATTCAGCGCACTGACAGGGGAGACTACCGTGCAGGCAGCAGATAAAAATGACGCTAAGCTTACTTATGCAAAATCAGAAAAGAAAGCAGATAAGGATGATGCAAAAGAGGATGACAGCAAATCAGATTCCAAGAAGAGTGATACAGCAAAGGGAAGCCTGGATGTATCTGACATTGCAGCAGAAGCACTTCCTTCCATTGTATCTATTACAACAAAATCTGTTCAGGAGGTTCAGACCTATTATGGAATGTACGGAATGTACGGATATGCCCCACAGCAGGAACAGGAGGTAGAGGGCAGTGGTTCCGGTATTATTGTAGGTAAAAATGACGATGAATATCTGATTGCTACTAACTATCATGTAGTAGAGGAAGCAGATACATTATCTGTAGCCTTTGCAGACGGAACTGCAGCAGAAGCTACTGTAAAGGGCTTTGATGAGGAAAAAGACCTGGCAGTTGTAGCTGTATCCGTTGATGATATTGACTCTGACACAAAGGATGCAATTTCTGTTGCCAAGATCGGCAGCTCTGATGATCTGAAGGTTGGAGAACAGGTAATTGCCATCGGTAATGCATTAGGATACGGACAGTCTGTTACTACCGGTATTGTAAGTGCAAAGAACCGCAGAATGGATTCTGATAACAATACAGTTACAGACGGCAGCACAGATGATTCAAGTACAGACGGAGTAAACCTGATCCAGACAGATGCTGCTATCAACCCTGGAAACAGTGGTGGTGCACTTTTGAATATGGATGGTGAAGTTGTAGGTATCAACTCTGCAAAGCTTGCATCCACAGAGGTTGAAGGTATGGGATATGCCATTGCTATCTCTGATGTAACAGATATCCTTGAGAATCTGATGAATGAGACTGCCAGAAATAAACTGGATGATGAAGACCATGGTGTACTTGGCATCAAAGGACAGACGGTAGATTCTCAGGCTGTACAATTATATGATATTCCGTCTGGCGTTTATGTATACCAGGTTATGGATGGAAGTGCAGCTGAGAAGGCTGGCCTGAAGGAAAAATCTGTAATCACTAAATTTGAGGGAAAAACAGTCAGCAGCATTGAACAGTTGATTTCTTATCTGGCTTACTATGAACCAGGCGAGGAGGTTGAACTTACCGTGCAGGTTCCTGGAGGTTCCGGATATGAGGAAAATACTGTGAAAGTAACCCTGGATAAGAATACCACTGATGAAGACAGTGATAATAAGGACGGAAAGAAGAAGGACCAGGATGCAGAGGATGAAGAATCTATAGAAGATGCATTTGGTGGTTCCGGGGATGAAGACTCTGAAGACCAGGAAGAGGAAGGCTCTGAGGAGGATGAAAATCCATTTATCAAATATTTTACGGAGCAGGGACTTTTCAGATAAAATATAATTGTTCAGGACATGTAAGGCTGTGAGTGCAGATCTGTATAAATAGTATTTTGAGCAAAAACATAGAAGAGACATTTGTATGTAGGATATGTATATACGGATGTCTCTTTGTTGATTTTTTAACATGTTTTTTGCATATTTTTGGAAGCTCGGTACTTGTGAAGGAATATATGGCGTGATAAAATAAGACAACTGATAAAATAACAAAGATGTTTAAAGGATATTATAACAAATGTATAACTCGGAATGGGTTAATAAGTATTAAGGAGAAAGTCAAATGACAATCAAAGAGTGTTATGAACAGATGGGGGCAGATTACGAAGATGTACTGGGCAGATTGAGAAATGAAGCACTGATCAGGAAGTTTGCAAAGAAGTTTCTGGAAGATGGAAGCTTTCAGATGCTGAAGGATGGCCTGGCAAAGAAGGACGGAGAAATGGCTTTCCGTGCAGCCCATACTCTGAAGGGGGTATGTCAGAATCTGGGATTTGATAATTTATATGAGCCAAGCTTTGATATTACAGAGAAGCTTAGAGGCAGGGATACAGAGGGCTGTGAGGAGCTTTTTGCAAAAGTAGAAGAGCAGTACAATAAGACTGCAGAAGCAATCCGCATGCTGGAGGACTGATTCACAGATGATGGAAAGTAAGGGTGCAATTTTTGATGTAGATGGTACACTTCTGGATTCCATGCCGGTATGGCATAATATCGGTGAGCTTTATCTGGAAAGTCTGGGGATTACCTGTGAAAAGGATCTGGGTGATAAAATATATGCCATGAGCCTGGAGCAGGGTGCTTCTTATCTACGCAAAGAATATCATCTGGAGAAGTCAGAGTCTGAGATTATTCATGAGGTGTTGAAAATCGTAGATGATTTTTACAGATTGGAAGTGCCGTTGAAGCCAGGAGTAAGGAAGGTTCTGGATTGGTTCAGAAACCATGGTATCCCAATGGCAGTTGCTACATCCGGAAACAGAGCACTTGCGCTGGCAGCTCTGGAGAGAACAGGGGCTGCAGAGTATTTTCAGACAGTACTTACCTGTTCGGAGATCGGTGCAGGAAAGGATAAGCCTGAGATTTATCTGCAGGCAGCACAGGCTATTGGGTGTAAACCGGAGGAGACGCTGGTATTTGAGGATGCATTTCATGCGGCCTGTACAGCACGTGAAGCTGGTTTTCTTGTGATCGGAGTGTATGATGAAAGCAACCGGCGATTTGTTCATCAGATGCAGGAGCAGTGTATCTGTTACTGTGACCAGATGGAGGAATGCATAGAATTTTTAAATGCAGACGGTATTTACAGAGAATAAAATCTGTAAATGCCGTTTTTTCCTGCTGTTCGTATATATTCTGTCCACAGCAATAACAGGAAGACTAGGATTTTTTGCTGAACTATAGTAAAATAGGAAGTAAACAGTATGCGGAAAGGTATTGAGGAAAATGGAAGAAGAAAAAGAACAGAAGGTAAAAGAAAAGCTGTCATATTATGGTCAGGAGATAAAACGGGATGTGGGGAATCTGGTGAAATGGCTGTTTCTGGCGGCAGTGGTTGGATGTGTCACAGGGGCAGCAAGTACATTATTCTCCTTTGCTTTGAAAGGGGTAACTGCCTACAGGAAAGCAAATGAATGGATTTTTCTTTTGCTTCCGGTGATGGGTCTGATCATTGTATTCTTGTATGAGAAAATTGGTAAGGAGGACGGAGGAACCAACCAGGTGCTGTCTACAGTCCGGTCTCAGGATGATGTGCCTCTTTTATCAGCACCTTTGATTTTTATATCTACAGCGCTGACACATCTGGCAGGCGGTTCCGCAGGAAGAGAGGGAGCTGCGATCCAGCTGGGAGGAAGTATTGCCAATCAGCTGGGACGGTGGATCCATCTGGATGAGGAAGATCGCCATGTGATCGTTATGTGTGGTATGAGTGCGGCTTTCTCTGCATTATTTGGTACACCTATGGCTGCAGCTGTGTTTGCACTGGAGGTAGTCAGTGTGGGTGTTATGTATTATACAGCTCTTATGCCCTGTATGATTGCTTCTCTGATTGCCTCTCAGTTTGCAGCGGGCATGGGTGTTACACCGGAATCCTTTCATGTGGTGGATATTCCGGCCTTGTCTTTGGAAACAGGACTGAAAATGGTGATAGTAGCTGTGGGATGTGCGGTTGTAAGCATTATATTCTGTATGGTGCTGAATGCTGTGGCAGGTCTGTATGCAAAATGGCTGAAAAATCCATACATCCGTGTAGTTGTGGGAGCGTGTCTGGTGATTGCAGTTACTCTGCTTCTGAGAACAGATGAATATATGGGTTCCGGTGCAGAGCTGATCGCTAAGGCAGTAGAGACCGGACAGACAGATACATTTGCATTTTTGTGGAAAATCATTCTTACAGCGTTGACCATGCGTGCAGGTTTCCGGGGAGGGGAGATTGTTCCCTCTTTCTGTGTGGGGGCTACTTTTGGATGTGTGATGGGAAACCTGCTGGGACTTTCTCCCTCAATCTGTGCAGCCTGTGGTATGGCAGCAGTATTCTGTGGGGTAACAAACTGTCCGATTACTTCTATATTGATTGCTTTTGAGATGTTTGGCTTCCGTGGAGTGTCCTTTTACCTGATTGCGGTGTCCATAAGCTATGCTGCTTCCGGATATTATGGACTGTACAAGAATCAGACCATTGTGTACTCAAAATATAAAGCAAAATATGTGAACAGGCACACAAGGTTCTGATCATGTAGCGAAGAGAAAGCTTTGATTTTATTTGTAGGAATTGACTAGGAGGAATTTACTTGGAAAAGTACAAGGAAAATATACAGGCTGAAAATCCTCTGGGCACAGCGCCAGTAGGCGGTCTGATCAGAAAATTTGCCATTCCGGCGATTATCAGTATGCTGGTTAGTGCAATGTATAATATTGTGGATCAGATTTTTATCGGACAGGGAGTCGGAATGCTGGGAAACGCAGCTACCAATGTGGCATTTCCGGTGACTACCATTGCCACAGCTATGGCACTGCTCCTGGGTATCGGCGGAGCTTCCAATTATAATCTGGAAATGGGGGCAGGACGGGAAAAAAAAGCCAGTGGTATTGCCGGGACTGCTCTTTCTTCTCTGGCGATCAGCGGTGCAGTTTTATGTGTGATCGTGGTGCTGTTTCTGAAGCCCCTTCTTACATTGTTCGGTGCAACGAAGGATGTTATGCCTTATGCTGTGGATTATACAGGAATCACAGCATTGGGGCTTCCGTTCTATATTTTATCTGTGGGAGGAAATCATGTTGTCAGGGCAGACAGAAGTCCCACCTATTCTATGGCCTGCGTAACAGCAGGTGCAGTGATCAATACCATCCTGGATCCTCTGTTTATCTTTGGATTTGGATGGGGAATTAAGGGAGCTGCCTGGGCTACAGTGATCGGGCAGGTTGTATCCGGAATTCTGGTTGTAGTGTACTTCTGGAAATTCAGGAAAATGTATCTGGAAAAATCCATGTTGAAGCCACGGTTACATTATCTGAAAGCGATTACCGCCTTGGGTCTGGCATCCTGTATCAATCAGATTGCAATGGCTCTGGTGCAGATCGTTCTGAATAATATTCTGCGGTATTATGGGGCAGCTTCTATATATGGAAGTGATATTCCCATTGCCTGTGTTGGTGTTATTTCCAAGGTAAATCAGGTATTTATGGCCATCTGTATCGGAATTTCCCAGGGCTGTCAGCCAATCTGGGGATTTAACTATGGGGCAGAAAAATATTCTAGGGTGCGTCAGACCTATAGGTATTCTGTAACTGCCTGTACAGTTATTGCTACCGGCTTTTTCCTGTGTTTCCAGCTGTTTCCCCATCAGATCGTGGGAATCTTTGGCACAGGAAGTGATCTGTATTTCCAGTTTGCAGAGCGCTATCTGAAGATTTATATGTTTATGACTTTCGCAAACGGAATCCAGCCAATGTCATCCGGATTTTTTACTTCTATAGGAAAAGCAAAGCTGGGTGTTGTTATGTCTCTTACCAGACAGGTGATCTTTCTCCTGCCGTTGATCGTGCTCTTCCCTCTGTTTATGGGAATTGACGGTGTTATGTATGCAGGACCGATCGCAGATGCAGCAGCATTTGCTCTGGCTATTATTTTTGCCAGAAGAGAGCTGATGAAGATGAAGTGAGCAGAAGTATAATAGATGTGATTATCTAACAGATCGTAATTATTTTCCAGACAGATAACAATAAAGGGGTTCCACATGAAAATGTGAGAACCCCTTTAAAAATACATAATTTTGAAATTTACTTAGCTTCTTCCTCAGCAGCTTCTTCCTCTTCAGCTTCCAGAGCCGGATCTACGTGAACTGCGGATACGGATACGACTGCGGCATCAAGATCTGTCTTCAAGTCTACATCCTTGTCCTGAGCGATAGCAAGATCTCTGACCTTGATCACATCACCGATCTTCATATCACCAACATCAACCATAACCTTGTCAACCAGTGCAGATGGCAGAGCCTTGAAAGAAATCTCTTCCAAATGCTGCTGTAATACACCGGCGGCCAGTTTATCATGGTTTACAAGTACGACCTCAGCTACGGAATGTACCTTCTCGTTGCTTACCAGTGCCTGGAAATCTATTTCATCCACCTGTCCCTTTAACGGATTGAACTGAATCTCCTTGATCAATACATCATAAGACTGACCATCCACATCCAGCATAATCTGACTGCCCTTGTTGCTAGTCTTGAGAAGCTTTTCTACGTTAGATCTTTCAATCTTAACAGGAAGAGAACCCTCAATCTCCCTGCCAAATACATTACCTGTAACGTATCCTTCTCTTCTTAATCTCTTGGCCTTTGTGTCCATTGTTCTTGTTTCAGCTTTTAAAGTATTCATTTGACTTTTCCTCCATTTTACAGCTGAGGTGACACGCTTGACACTATCTTTCATTCATCAGGTGGTGTTAAGTATTTTTAAGTATTCAGTTGTTTGCTTGTCTCTTATCTTTGTTACACCTGTATTATAACACCCAACTTCCTAAAATCAACCCTTAAATTGTGAAAATTCCGTGAACTGTCACTGCTCACACCATTCCCAGCAACACGCAACGCATTTATACTATCACATAAATCCAAATTGTATCTCTCAAGTATTTGTATGAGCCTCACTCATAAAAACACCTCACAGGATAGTGACATGCAAATATTGATCTAAAATCCAAGCACCTACCCAACCAAGCGATTTAGCAAAGTCAATAATCTTCCCCACACCACAATCCCAGCGCTCCAAATAAAAAAAGCGCGAGGGGTGTCCAGAGGGGACGCCGCTATGCGTCCCCTTTGGCCTCCTCACGCGAAGTTCCTTTTAGAGGGTATCCCCTCTGCGGATATAACCAGGCTGGTCAGCCGGGGAAACAATTTCTTTTTCATGAACAAGTCGAGCCCATTTATCAACTACTTCATTTTCTACGTGAACACCCTCGCCAACTGTAACTTCAGCGAGAACAACACTGTTTTTGACAACAGCGCCTTTTTTGATCACGCAGCCACGTCCGATTACTGAATTTTCAACAGTACCTTCAATCTGGCATCCGTTGGAGATTACTGAATTCTTTACTTCTGCTGTATCGAAATACTGAGTCGGGCAGGAGTCATTGGTACGTGTATAAATTGGCCAGTTATCATGGAAAAGCTCCTGAGCTGCTTTGTAATCCAGAAGATTCATGTTTGCATCATAGTAACTTGGGAAATCTGTGATACTTGCGAAGAAGCCCTTATGTGCAACGCCGCGGATATCCAGAGTACCGCAATTTGCTTTCAGGATATCTGCCAGAGTATACATGGAAGAAAGCTTCTTGGCTTCTTTGATCAGGCTGATGAAAAGCTCTGTTTTCATAACGCAGGTATCCATATAAATATTCTGGTTTTTCTTATTACCATGGTTGGCACCGATGGATTCAACACCCTTCTGACGGTTCAGTTCCAGGATATTACAAGTGAGATATGCTTCCTTTGCATTATCAACTGCGTGATAAAGCATGGTAACATCTGCACCGGATTCGATATGTGTATGTATAAACTGGTCAAAATCAATAGAATAAACCATATAGCTGGGAGCAACAACAACATATGGATGGTTCATTCTGCTCAGAGATTCCATATTATCCATATAGCAGGAAATATCGGTATTATAAATATCATTATTATTATTGTGCTCAGAGAACAGAAGCTGAAGTCTGCCGCTCTTTGAGTTAATGTTATAATGACGGCCTGTTCCAACGTGCTCTACAATGGAACGTGGTTTATTGTTAATATAAACCTGGATGCGGTCAATGTTACTGTTAGTCATATTGGAGATAGGGAAGTCAATGACTCTGTATCTGCCAAGGAAGGAAAATGCGCCGATGGGGCGGAAATCCTGCATTCCATCTACATAAATATTTCTCCCGGAAGAGCTTACGATTCCAAATGCCTTATACATATTATTCTGCCCCCTTTACACGTTTTGCGATAAGCGCAATGTTTTCGCTGCCTGAATCACCCACAACAGCTCCCTTACCGATACGGATACCACCTGCTACCAGTGCGCGCTGAACTACAGCGCCGTCTTCTACAATAGCACCTGGCATCAGTACGCTGTCGATAACCTTTGCACCGACACCAACTTTAACACCTGTAAAGAGAACAGAGTGTTTTACTTCGCCCTGGACCACACAGCCCTGTGTAATATAGGCATCCTTTACATCTGCTTCTGTACTGATGTACTGTGGAAGAGCAGTAACGTCCTCAGTATAAATTTTCCAGGATGGATCACCCAGGTCGAGTTCATTCTTGGAGCTTAACAGATCCATATTAGCTTCCCAGAGAGAATCAATGGTTCCTACATCTTTCCAGTAACCTTTGAATTTATATGCATAAAGTGTCTTTCCATCGTTAAGCATAGTAGGGATGATATCTTTACCAAAATCATGGTTGGAATCTGGATTCTTGATATCTGCCATAAGTATTTTGCGAAGAAGCTTCCATGTAAAAATATAGATACCCATAGATGCAAGATTACTCTTTGGATGCTCCGGCTTTTCCTCGAATTCTACAATACGTCCGGATTCATCTGTGTTCATGATACCAAAACGGCTGGCCTCTTTCATAGGAACCTCAATAACTGCGATGGTTGCGTCAGCATTGGCTTCCTTATGAGCTGCCAGCATTTTGTCATAGTTCATTTTGTAAATATGATCTCCGGAAAGAACCAGAACATATTCAGGATCAAATTTATCGATGAAATCGATATTCTGGGAAATCGCATCTGCGGTTCCACGATATACATTCAGATTTTCGTCAGCCTTCTCACGGGGAGGAAGAACATAGACACCACTGTCTTTGGCATCCAGACCCCAGCGTCCGCCGGCTGCAACATAGCTGTTCAGCTGAATGGATTCATACTGTGTAAGCACACCTACTACATCAATACCACTGTTGGCACAGTTACTTAATGGAAAGTCTACGATACGATATTTACCGCCGTAAGCTACAGCTGGTTTTGCTACTTTATTGGTTAAATCATGGAGACGGCTGCCACGTCCGCCGGCCAGAATCATAGCCAACATACTATTTTGTTTCATAATAGTAACCCTCGCTTTCTTTTACTAAACACATTATACAATTTTTTAATTAACATTACCAGAGGTTTATGAAAAAAATATGTAAAATTTTCGGTAGAAAAAGTGAAAATTCGAAGAAAAATTATGCACTATATACAAATGACCAGGGAAAAGTGAAAAAATCAGGATTTGTAAGTATGCACAAAATTAATAAAAACAGGTGGACGTAATATATATCTTGGGCTATAATGTAGGGCAAAGTGACGGCCACAATCATTAAAATATATGGTTTGTTACCTGAACAGTTATGAAATCCGTACAAAAATGATTAGAGGTATTTTGTGAGTAAGAGAGAAGATTATAAACGTTTTATTATATTTTTGCTGGCCAGCCTGATCGTGCTGGCTCAGATGGCAATTTTTGCTTATGTCTGGTACAACATTTACAGAGGACAGATCAATAAGCCCTTCTGGCGTAAGGGTAACTGGGTATTGATCGCTATTTATGGTTTGCTGTTTGGACTGTTTTCCAAGTTATACGGAGGACTGAAGGTTGGATATCTGAAGCGGATCGATGTATTTTATTCCCTGACTCTGGCACTTCTGTGTACCAATGTGGTGGAATATCTGCAGATTACTTTGATCAACAGATGGTTCCTGGAAGCATGGCCAATGATAGAGATGACAGGGATCCAGCTTATAGTTTCCATTGTATGGATCTGGGGTTCCCGTTATATTTATTCCAGGCTGTACCGTGCCAGGAAGCTGCTGGTTATCTACGGAGATAGGGATCCGGGGGATGACCTGATCCACAAAATGAATTCAAGAAGAGATAAATATGATATCAGCGGCAAGGTACATGCCAGTGTGGGTGAGGAAGAAATCCACCGGATGATGGCGGATTATGATGGAGTGATCATCTGGGATCTTCCTTCAGCAATGAGAAACCGCTATTTGAAATATTGTTTCTCCCATTCCATCCGATGCTATATCAGTCCAAAGATTTCAGATATTATATTGATGGGCAGTGACAGGATCCATCTGTTTGATACTCCTCTTCTTATGTCCAGAAATATGGGGCTTTCTATAGATCAGAGGGCTGCAAAGAGACTGTTGGACATTTTGGTTTCCGGTGTGGGGATCATTCTCACCTCCCCGATCATGCTTATTATTGCCATAGCAGTAAAAGCATACGACAGAGGGCCCGTATTTTATTTTCAGGATCGTCTTACCCTGCATGGAAGGGAATTCAAGATCTGTAAATTCCGCAGTATGTGCGTAGACTCAGAGAAAAACGGTGCCCGGCTGGCATCTAAGCATGATTCCCGCATTACACCAGTGGGAAATGTACTGCGAAATCTTCACCTGGATGAACTGCCCCAGCTTTTCAATGTATTTAAAGGTGATATGTCCCTGGTTGGTCCTCGCCCTGAGCGTAAGACCATTATGGAGGAGTATGAGAAAGAGCTTCCGGAGTTTTATTACCGTCTGAAGGTAAAGGCAGGACTTACCGGATATGCCCAGGTTTACGGTAAATATAATACGACGCCATATGATAAACTGAAGCTGGATCTGTTTTATATTGAGAATTATTCTTTTCTGCTGGATATTAAGCTGATTTTCATGACAGTGAAAATCTTTTTCCAGAAAGAGGTTTCCGAGGGCGTGGATGACAGACAGATCAATGCCCTGAAAACATCCGGAGCAGAGAAAATCTCAGATACAGCAGAGGTTCCGGAACTGATGAAGGAGCCGGACAGCAGAGGGGAGAAAAAATATGAATAAACCACAGGTATCTGTGATCATGCCGGTTTATAACGGAGAAAAATATATTAAACAGGCTGTGGAATCAGTCTTTGCCCAGAAGGTTGCTACAGAGCTTCTGGTCATAGATGACGGTTCCACAGATCATACAGAGAAAGTCCTGTCTGCCTATGAGGGCAGAGAGGACTTTCGGTATCTAAAGAATAAAGAAAATATGGGAGCGGCCAGGTCCAGGAATCGTGGAGTGCAGGAAGCCAGAGGGGAATACATTGCTTTTCTGGATGCTGATGACTGGTGGGAAAAGGGAAAGCTGACAGCCCAGCTGGAGCTTCTGGAGAAAACAGGGTATGTATTATGCTCCACAGGCAGGGAACTGATGGAGGCGGACGGTACAGACACCGGCCGGTATATACCTGTAAAAGAAAAAATCCTGTACAGAGATCTGCTGAAGCACAACAGTATCAATTGTTCTTCTGTGGTGATCCGAAGGGAGGCTGCCCTGGAATTTCCTATGGAGCATGATGACAGCCATGAGGATTATATTACCTGGCTGAAGGTCCTGCGAAAATATGGCTGTGCAGGAGGAATCAACCGGCCCTACCTGAAATACCGTCTCAGTGAAGGGGGAAAATCCAGAAACAAGCTGAAATCAGCAGCTATGACATACAGGGTTTACCGCTATGCCGGTTATGGACATGTGAAAAGCTGCCTGTTTTTTGTTTCCTATGCAGTTCACGGAATCCGGAAATATTTTTAACCGGTGTTATATCATATATAACACTTTCCTTAAATTTCTATTCCAAAATTTATAAAATTATGTTATGATGTGCACAGAATAAAAAGTCAGAAAAAAGAAGGAAAGTTTATAAATTATGAAACTGAAAGCAGACAGGGCGGCTGTGCCGTATTCCTACCTGATAGATAATGTAAAGGTATTACTTATTTTTCTGGTAGTATTCAATCACATTATTGCATTTAATCTTGTAAAAGTAGACATTGTGGTAAGGTATATCTGGTATGCAATTACGATTTTTCACATGCCTGCATTTATTTTTATATCCGGCTATCTGTCCAAGAAGCCGCAGAATGTTATGAAAAATGTCAAGAATCTGCTGATTCCCTATATTCTGGGCTACAGTCTGACCTGGTATTCACAGATCTGGCTGGGAAGGTCTGTAGATTATGAGATCCTCAGGCCTACCGGTACAGTTATGTGGTATGTGCTTGCACTTTTTGTATACAGACTGACAGTGGAGGGATTTGGACAGATTCGGTTTATCGTACCCTTGAGTATTATTTTTGCTCTCTGGGCAGGTACCAGGCCGGAGTTTTCCACCTTTTTATCCGCATCCAGGATTGTGGTATTTTTCCCGTTCTTTGTAGCCGGATATCTGTGGAAAAGTGAATATATTACAGCAGTGCGCCGCTTCAGACAAAAATGGCTGTTGATTCCTATTTCGGCAGTTCTTTTGTGGGCAATACCCAATTATATGATCACAAATGAAATGGGAGTTGCTATTTTCCGTGCCAATCACAGCTATAAGCTTTGCGGGCTGGAGGATCCGGAAGGGATTGTGATCCGTCTGCTGATGTATCTGGTATCTTTTATTATTATTTATACAATGCTGGCTATCATGCCGGACAGGAAGCTGATCCTGACCTATATCGGGCGTCATACAATGGGAATTTATTTCTTCCATTATCCTATCATGATCCTGATGAACGGATTGTTTATTTTGCAGATTCCTGCACTGACCAATGTGTGGACTCTGCTGGGGGTCTCTCTGGTATTTCTGCTGGTTCTGGGAAGTCTTCCGGTGGATCTGGCTTATACAGGCATTCTGAACCTGATTGCCTTTATCCTGTTTAAGAAGGATAAAACAGTTAAGGATGAAGGTCTGGAAGAGGAGTATGACAGTGATGATGATAAATATGAAATGCTCCGCAGGAAAAGGGCTATTGAGGAATTAGCTGCAACTCTGGAGACGGGTAATGAGCAGCAGAAGTCACATACACAGACCATTGACCTGGATGAGGAGAGCGGAAGCACAGATGCAGACAGACAGGAGGGCTTCAGTCAGGTGGCTGGCTATGAGCTGGATATTGAAGAGGATAACATGGACGACATGCCGGCTGAGGAACTTGAAGAAGCTGAAAGAGAAATGTCTCTGGAGGAGCTGATCGAGGAGCTGGAAGCTACCACAAGGAAAATTAAAAGTAGTGATCTCCTGGAAAGTACAGGAAATGATCTGGATAAACATTTATAAAATGCAGAAAATAAGCTCTGAAGGCGGTAGGGATTTCCGTTTTTGGGGCTTTTATATTTTTCATAAAAATAAATTGTGTCTGTAACATACGAATGACATATTGCTTCATCTATGCTATAATCAGAAAAGATGTTAGATTTAAATTAGTATGGTTTGCCTCCGGATGAACAGTGCCGGAAGAGGCATAACAGGGAGAGTGCGGGGTTATATCATGAAAAAAGTAATCACATATGGTACTTTTGATCTGTTTCACAAGGGCCATTACAATATTATCAAAAGAGCGAAGGCTTTGGGGGATTACCTGATCGTAGGTGTTACCAGCGAGAGCTTTGATATTGAGCGAGGGAAGCTGAATGTGAGGGACAGCCTGATCAAGAGAATCGAAAATGTACGCAGGACCGGACTGGCTGATGAGATTATTATTGAAGAATATCAGGGTCAGAAGGTCAGCGACATCATTAAATATGATATTGATGTTCTGGTAGTTGGTTCTGACTGGAGAGGAAAATTCGATTATCTGAAAAATTACTGCGATGTGGTATACCTGGAGCGTACCAAGAATATTTCCAGTACCAAGCTGAGAAGTGAGGGGATCATCTTTAACATGGGAATTGTCACCGATGATATTCAGGACAATGGCTTTGTACAGGAGTCCAAATATGTCAGTGGTGTCCATGTAGAGAGAGTATTCTCAGAGACAGAGGAGGTTGCCAGGGATTTTTGTGATAAGTATGAACTGGACTCCTGGTGGAATGATTATGAGGAGTTCCTGTCAGATGTGGATATTGTGTATATCAAATGCAGGCAGGCAGACAGGGAAGAATATATCCGGAAAGCCATTGAGAAAGGAAAATATGTGATCAGTGACAGTCCGGCTGTTCTTTCACCGGATAAGCTGCGCACCCTTTTCCAGATAGCAAAAGATAACAATGTGGTACTGATCGAACGGCTGACCTTAGTATATCTCAGGGCATTCAATCAGCTGGTATGGCTGGTACACAGTAATCTGGTGGGTGATCTGGTCAGTGTGAAATGTGCCATTTCCCAGGATGATTTTGAGGGAGGAAAGCCTTTTAATGAGACTGTGATCCATGCCATCTGTGCAGTGGTCAAGCTGTTAGGAAAGAATTGCCTGGAGGTCAATACCAATGCAGTGACTGACAGGAATGGAGATTTTGTTTACGATATGATCACTATGAAATATAAAACAGCTCTGGCCACCATTGAGATCGGAACCACTGTGGATGTGGAGGATGAACTGGTGATCATTGGAAGTAACGGAAGAGTTACCGTACCCAATGACTGGTGGAATACGGGATATTTTGAAGCAAATATTGCAGGAAAGGAATTCCTGAAACGGTATAGCTTTAATTTTGAGGGGAATGGTTTCCGCTATCTCCTTCAGGAGCTGATGATCATGATCAGAGACAAGAGAACAGAATGCACCAGACTTTTTTATGATGAGTCAGTGAAATTGATTGAAATACTGGAGACGATCAATCAGAAAGGATAATTCATGACAGAAAAACAAAAATATCTCCTGAAGCTTCTTCGGGAGGTTGATGAAATCTGCAGAGAACATGATCTGAGGTATGTTCTGGCAGGAGGCTCCCTGATTGGAGCCCTGCGCCATGAGGGATTTGTGCCCTGGGACGATGCCATAGATTTGTATATGCCCAGACCGGACTGGGAGAAGTTTGTAGAGATCTGCAAAAGAGATCTGCCGCCGGAGAGAGCCATCCAGTGCTCGCAGGCAGACAGACATTATACCAATTCCTATTCCAGATATGCATCGGCAGATACCTGTGCGATCCACAGAAGTCAGATTGCAGGCAAAGATGTGGCGGGAGAGGTGATCGATGTATTTACCTTGGATCCCATCCCTTCTGACGACAGAGAATATGAGAAATACCGGACATATTTTATGATCTATTCAGATCTTTTGAATATTTCGGCAAGCTATAGTGACAGATGGGAGATTCCTGTTTCCTTGTACCGGAAATATCTGTATTCCTATCTTTTTCTGGGCAAAGACAGAACACTGAGCAAGCTGGAGAAGCTTATGTTTTCATATAAAGAGGAGGATTGCGACCGTTATGCCATGGGCTGGGCAGGCTGTCCCTCTCTCTTTGACAAGGAGACCTTTTTCCCGGCAAAAGAGGGAACCTTCCAGGGACTGAAAGTAATGATCCCCAACCACTGCAGTGAATATCTGACTCAGTATTATGGAGATGAGTGGTCTTATATGCCGGCATATGCGGAACGTGAGGGACATCGGACTGTGTGCGTGGAAGGGGCTACCTATAAGGAATTCCGGGAGGATTACATGTCTGGTGTGAACAGGGGCAGACTGAACAGAAATGCCATCAGACAGAAGCTGTACAATATGCGTATTGCCAGAGAGAATCACAGGGTCAGCCACAAAGGTCTGGAATACAAGGCTGGCTGTGTGGCAGCAGATCTCAGGGAAGCCATCCGGGAATCTGGACTGAATCTGCAGGAATTGATGGAAAAGGGTGCCTATCGGAAACTGGGAAATCTTTTTGTTGCATATTATAAGGCACAGCTTAGCCCTGATTTTATTGGCAGGGAGGATTTTGACCATATTTATGCATATTATCATCCGGTGTTGGTGGATATTCCGGATGAGGTGTTCCTGGCAGCAGTAAAAACCCTCTTTTATACAGAACGGATTTCCAAAGCCTTTCGTATGCTGGAAATCAGGGAAAAGGCAGACCATCTCACAGGAGAGATGGAGAGTCTGAAAACAGATATCCTCCTGTTTCGCAAAGGTCTGGAGCATTATGAAGCAGGGCATATGGATGAATGCAGGAAGCTTTGTGAGGAGCTTCTGGAAAAATATCCCGGTCATCCCGGTCTGATGAAGCTTAAATGCAGGCTTCTGATGGAAAAGACAGGGGAGAACCTGCAGGAGGCAGAGCAGTTTCTGGAGAAAGCCTTGCGGTTTTTTCCGGAGGATGGATATTTTATGAAGTATCTGGCAGACATCCTGTGGATGAAGGGAAACGGGCAGAAGGCTTTACAGCTTTATGCCAGAGTGAAGGAGAATACTGCCAACGGATTTGTGTGGCTGGAAATGGACAAATTGTTCCGGCCTTATAAAGGGCAGATACTCAGGAACTGTGAGGAAATGATTGGCAGAAGACAGCGGACAGAAGCTCTGCAGACCATGGAAATGTGGCAGAAGATCATGCCTGAGGACGAAGATATCCGTGCCGGCTGGTATCTGGCAAAGATTTCCTGTGTCCGTACCCAGAGCCAGATTGAGAAGCTGATCAGGGAAATCCTGGAAAAAACAGAGGTGCCTATGGGTACCGGTGATAAAAAAGAGCAGAATCCAGGGTACAGGAAAGCATTGGCGAAAGCCTGGAAACGTCTGGGGTATCCAGGAGAGCTTGCTGCACTCAGGGCAGATCTGGCATGCATCAGCGAGGAAAGTGAGCTGGAATGGCTGGCTGAGAAGGTGCGGAGCCGCCAGATCCATAAGGAGGAAAAGCCTTATGTGTATAAGCTGGTGGGAGATATCCGCAGCAAACAGGGACAGACCAGAGAAGCTTTTGAAAATTATAGGAAAGCATTGGAATATACAGTTCCGCCTTATCTGAAAACAGAGCTGTACCGGATCATTATCAGTGATCTGGACAATGGAAGCCGCCAGATCCGTAACTTTGGAAAGAATGCAGACATGCTGCCTGCAATGAACAGCTGGCTGGGTAAATATGGAACTCTGGAAGAGATACAGGCACTGGCAGCCCGTCTGGTATAGATAACAGGGGCTGGTGAAGACATTATGAATCCATAAAAGAAAGGCTGTAGAAAGTTGAACAAAAAGCAAAAAGTGATTTTTTCGCTGTTGAAAGAGGTAGATGAGATCTGCCGGAAGCATAATATAAAATACTATCTTTCCCCTCGCCTTACCTGGTGCGCTGTGCAGGGAGGCAATTTTCCTCAGAATCCTCAGTCAGGAGCTGTGCTTATGCGGGTTCCGGATATGGAGCGGTTTTGTCAGGCAGTGGAGGAGGATCCGGGAGAACACAGGGCGCTGGAATCTATGAAAACCCACAAATATTTTCCGGGCTTTTATCTGAGATATGAGAACACCGATACAGTATGTATTGATCTGGACAGAACCAGAGATTATGCTTATCCGGGACTGGGGATCAATATTCTGCCCCTGCGGATCCCGGCAGCATCTGAACACAGGGAGAACCGTCTGATAAAAAAAGAAGCAGAGTGGCGCCAGATCCATGCACCGGGCAATGCAGTCAGGGATACAGAATTTACCTGGAGCAAGGCCTGGATGAAATTTCTGTGTGCAATTGAGGGCAGAAATCAGGTGGCAGCAGGAATCTACAATAGTTTATGCAAGAAACAGCAGGAGAATCCCACAGAGGTATATACCCTGATGAATGGCAGGAAAAGTCACAGTTATCCCGTTGCTGTTTTTGAAAACACCTGTCAGGTTGTGCTGGAGGGGGAATCCTTTCCTGCTCCCGGGGATGTGGAGACCTATCTGAATATAAGCTATGGAAAAGGCTGGCGAAATATGACAGAACCTCGTTATATGGTTCCTGCCCGTCTGGTGGTCAGCGCCAGAGTCAGCTATATGCAGTTCTGGAAGGACAGTAAGGATTTTGAGAAATACTGCAGGGAACGGCAGAAAAATCTCTCCAGACTGGGTAAAAGCAAAGGTATGAAAGCATATTTTAATCAGTGCTGGGATTATGTGGAATTTTGTGGAGAAAGGATGAACCTGGGGCTTTCTTATGTGAAGCGAAAGGATTACATCAGAAATCTGTACAAGAACGAGGATTATATGACTCTGGAGAAGGTATTCCGTCCATATTATCAGATGATGCAGAAAAGCCTGGAGAAGGGTGAAATCTGTGCAGAGGATATAGAGATACTGGATATTTATACGGATGTACTGGAGAAAACAGGCAGGAATGTGCAGAGAGAAGAGATCGGAATGATTATATAAAGCAGAAAATTGAAGCAGATAACGGAGGAAACTATGAAGCTTTCAGATTATGTTGTTGCATTTTTACAGAAAAAAGGAATCCGTCATTTTTTCGGTTATCAGGGAACGATGATCGCCCATCTGGTGGATTCTATAGAGAGAAATCCGGATACAGAGAACCATTCCAGCTACAATGAGCAGGGAGCTGCTTTTGCAGCCTGTGGTTATGCCCAGGCAAAGGAGGAATGTGCCTGTGCTTACGCTACCAGCGGCCCGGGTGCTGTAAATCTCCTCAGTGGTGTGGCAGATGCTTATTATGATTCTCTTCCTGTGATTTTCCTTACAGGACAGCTGAATACCTATGAATATTCCGGAATCAAGGGCCTGCGCCAGCAGGGATTCCAGGAGACAGATATTGTAGCTATGGCAAAGCCTATTACAAAGTATGCAGTACAGATCCGCGATGCGGAGGATATTGTGACAGAGCTGAACAAGGCCTATCATATTGCGACTACGGGACGGAGAGGCCCGGTGCTTATTGATCTGCCTATGAATATCCAGCGTGGAGAAGTGGAGAATCCTGTTTATGACATGGAGTTTGAGGAGGATGTCTGTGGTGTTGAGATGGAAGAGGCAGTGGAAACTGCATCTGCACACATTCTGCATGGTACAGATGAGGCAGTCCGTGCAATCTGTGATGAGCTGGAACAGGCCAAACGGCCGGTGATCATGCTGGGACATGGGGTAGACAGTGCTGTCAGTCAGCAAAAGCTGATCCGTTTTGCAAGAAGCCGTCAGATTCCGATTATTACCAGTGTACTTGCCAAGTCGGTTCTGGCTTATGATGATCCACAGAATTTTGGCTGTATCGGAGGGGCCTATGGGCACAGATATGCAAACATGATCGCCAATGCCAAAAGTGATCTGCTTCTGTGTTTCGGCATTTCACTGTGTACCAGACAGATCGGTACCAAAGTGAATGAATTTGCAAAAGGCGCGAAGATCATCCGTGTAGACCTTGATCCCTACAATCTTCAGAGGAATATTCACGAAAATGGAGAAAATGAGATCAAGATCCTGGCGGAAACAGGTACCCTGATCCAGGCATTGGATAAAGTGCCTTGCAGAGAGCAGGAGGGTATCAGTGACTGGATGGTGGTATGCAGTGAAATCAGGGAGAATCTTCAGGCAGTGGATGATGCCCTTCCTGAGAGATATCCTAACCGTATGATCGGGGAGCTCAGTGATATGCTTAAGGATACAGGTGCCATCGCAGTGGATGTAGGACAGCATATGGTGTGGAGTTATCAGTCCTTCAAAAACCGCGAAGGCCAGAAATTACTTTTTTCCGGCGGACATGGAGCCATGGGCTATGCTCTTCCTGCAGCCATCGGAGCTTACTATGCCACCGGGAAACCAACTGCCTGCATCTGTGGGGACGGAGCTTTTCAGATGAATATCCAGGAGCTGGAATGGGTAAAACGTGAAAATCTGCCGGTGAAAATTATGGTGATGAACAATGAGGCACTTGGTATGATACGCCATCTCCAGAGAGATTACTTTGACTGTCTTTTTGCAGGAACTACAGATGGATGCGGATTTGCATCCTGCGATTTTTCAAAGGTGGCAGCAGCATATGGAATCTCTTCCTGCCGTATGCACTGTGAGGATGTAAAAGAGGAGGCTCCGCAGTTTATGGAGGGACCGGGACCAAAGCTTCTGGAAGTTATGCTGGAGCATGGAACCTTCGCTTATCCAAAAACCTGTCTGGGTGAGCCCATCCATAACCAGCAGCCATATGCGCCGAAAAGTGTGTATGACCATCTGATGGCACTATAAGCTGAATATAAGGGCGAGGGCGTTCATCACATTGATAGAGGGAGAATAGAGGATAGATACGTTATGAATAGAGTAACTGTAATTACAGGAGGTACCTCCGGAATTGGACGAGGGATTGTGGAGAAGGTACTGGCAAATGCAGACAGGGATGACCTGATCTTTGCCACATATGCTCATAATGCCGGGAAGGCTAATGCATTTTGGGAGAGTCTGAGCCCGGAGGAACAGGAAAAACTGATCATTTTGAAGGCTGATATGTCTTCCTATGAGGATATGATGGCTTTTGTGCAGGAAGTGAAGAGCCGCGCAGGACATGTAGACTGGCTCATCAGCAATGCGGGAATCAGCACCTATGATAAATTTCAGGACTATACCTTTGAAGAATGGAACCATATTGTAAATACCAATCTGTCTATACCGGTATTTATGATTAAGGAATTTATGCCGGTGATGACAGAGGGCGGCAGTGTCCTTTTTATGGGTTCTTACGCAGGACGGCAGGCATATTCTTCATCTGTAGTATATGGAGTGACCAAGGCAGCCATTCATTTCCTTACCAAGTCGCTGGTAAAGGAATTTGAGCCAAAAGGAATCAGGGTCAATGCCATAGCACCGGGATTTATTCAGACTCCATGGCATGAGAACCGTACCCAGGAGAGCTACGACCGCATTAACCGTAAGATCGCCCTCCATCGTTTCGGTGAGATTAAGGACGTGGCAGATATGGCTTACAGTATCCTGACTAATCATTATATGAATGGAAGTATTGTGGACATCCATGGAGGCTATGATTATTTTTAAAGGATACTTATCTCACAGGGTGTAACGGAAAGGAAACATTGTGAAAAAGCCATATAACAAGAAAAAAAGAGCAAGGGTGCTGTTGATGGCTATTTTACTGGCAATAGCAGTCTGCGCCGGTGCTCTGGCCTGCTTTAATGCAACGTTGAAACGGGGGGGAGAAGAATAAGACCAGAGAGTCCGTAGCTGAATGGACACAGCAGAATGCCCGGCTGCTTCAATATAAAATGGACAGATATTATGATACCTTGGAGAATGTAGCCAGGTCTGTACAGAATCTGCCCATGAACAGTCAGGAAACCCAGAAAAAGATTGGACGGAATTTCCCAACGGAAGATACACATTTTATTTGTATCCGTGCATTGGATCTGGAGGGGAAAAATCCTGAATTTACCGGCAGCTGGAAAGACCAGCAGTATTTTAAGGACAGCCTGAATATTTTTACAGATTCTGAAGAGGCTATGGAGCGCAGAGATCTCTATGTGACAGATAAGGACGGTACCTATATTGTAAAGCAGGATTATGAAGGAGTTTCCGGTGATAACCTGTACACAGATCTTTCCGGCAGAGAGCTCAGTGTGAAACTGGAAAATATCAGATTCAGGGTTAGTCAGAACATGAAGGTGTGTTTCAGTGCAGCGAAAACAGAGGATGATGTGGCAAGGGAATATGCCATTGTCCAGGCGAATGGCCAGAAGCTGAATGTGGTTACTGTCATGAAGGAGAAAACAGTTCTGGAGACCAGTACCTATTATCAGAAATATCTGTACCTTCTGATTTTCAGCTGATCATGGCGGTTCTGGTGGTTGTTTGGATATATCTGAGGATGATCCGTGATGACAGGATCTACATCAAGAATCTGAACAAGCGTCTGGAGCTCAGTGAGGAGACTTACAGAGTCACAGCAAGGAATAATGACG
Source organism: Blautia sp. HCP3S3_C4 (assembly GCF_052064095.1). NCBI lineage: Bacteria > Bacillati > Bacillota > Clostridia > Lachnospirales > Lachnospiraceae > Blautia > Blautia sp. HCP3S3_C4. The sequence goes on along the minus strand of NZ_JBQHWF010000018.1, from coordinate 2,850 downwards.
TCTGCATCTGACCTACAGTGATGGCAGCCAGTCTGTATCCATTACTGCATCTATGGGAATCATTCTGGCGGGCAGAAGTGAGACTTCTTTTCAGGAATTGTATGCCAGAGCAGATAAGGAGCTTTATGAGGTAAAAAGAACCGGAAAAGGAACCTGGCATATTAAGGAATAATCAGGGATTAATTTATGAAAAAGGCTTGACTTCTATGCCCGTTATGTGATAAACTTGACGAGCGACATGGAAGTTAGGTCTTTTTTTTATGCCCGAAAGTGATGACGGATACATCATGAAACCGCGTCCTCAGCGGCTCAGGGAATAGAGAAATGACCATGCAAATGAAAACACTGGAGGTGGAAGTTGTGCGCGTTAAGATTACATTAGCATGTACCGAGTGCAAGCAGCGTAACTACAATATGACTAAGGAGAAAAAGAACCATCCTGAGAGAATGGAAACTCAGAAATATTGTAAGTTCTGCCGTAAACACACTCTGCATAAGGAAACAAAGTAATCCACAGGTAACTGGATGACACAGTTACTCACAGAGAATTGTGAGGTCAGACTATGCAAGGAAATGAAAAATCTGCTGACAAAAGTCAGAAGAAGAGTTGGTTTCAGGGACTTCAATCAGAATTCAAAAAGATTGTCTGGACAGACCGCAATGAACTGATCAAGCAGACTATTGTAGTAGTTTGTGTTTCAATTGTGCTTTGCGTACTGATCAGCGTAATGGATTCGTTTATTCTCGAAGGCATTAATCTTTTAATGAAATAAGGATAAGGTGATTGTATGTCAGAAGCGAAATGGTATGTTGTTCATACCTATTCCGGGTATGAGAACAAAGTTAAAGTCGATATTGAAAAAACCATCGAAAACAGACACCTGGAGGATCAGATCCTTGAAGTTCGTGTTCCGCTGGAAGAGGTATCAGAGCTGAAAAACGGCGTCATGAAACAGGTGCAGAGAAAGATGTTTCCAGGCTATGTGCTTCTCAATATGGTGATGAATGACGATACATGGTATGTTGTCCGCAACACCAGAGGTGTGACGGGCTTCGTTGGACCGGGATCCAAGCCGGTACCGTTAACAGAGGAGGAAATGCTTCCTCTTGGAATTCAGAAGGACAATGTTCAGGTGGATTTCGCTGAAGGCGATACAGTTGTTGTCACCGGCGGTGCCTGGAAGGATACTGTTGGTGTTATCACTGGCATGAATATGCAGAAGCAGACAGCAACAATCAATGTTGAACTTTTTGGCCGCGAAACGCCGGTAGAAATTAGTTTCGCAGAAATCAAACAGATGTAACAAGTTAAAGGTAACACAATATCGTGGGAGGGACATAACCCCCGCCAATACCACATAGGAGGTGCCGAAAATGGCAAAGAAAGTAACAGGATATATCAAATTACAGATTCCGGCTGGTAAAGCAACTCCAGCACCACCTGTAGGTCCGGCTCTTGGACAGCACGGTGTTAATATCGTTCAGTTTACAAAAGAGTTCAATGCAAGAACAGCAGATCAGGGAGATTTAATCATTCCTGTAGTTATCACTGTTTATGCAGACAGAAGTTTCAGCTTCATAACCAAAACTCCGCCGGCTGCAGTTCTTCTTAAGAAAGCTGCAAACATCAAATCCGGTTCCGGCGTACCGAACAAGACAAAAGTTGCTAAGGTTACCAAGGCTCAGGTTCAGGAAATCGCTGAACTTAAGATGAAAGACTTAAATGCAGCATCCCTCGAAGCAGCTATGAGCATGATCGCTGGTACTGCAAGAAGTATGGGAATCGAAGTAGTTGATTAATTTTAATATTAAATAGTAAGTGGGAGGGCGTTCCCCGCAAATACCACAGGAGGTTATAGAAATGAAACGAGGAAAGAAATACGTGGAAGCTGCGAAAGCAGTAGACCGCGCTACATTATATGATACCGCAGAAGCTATCAGCTTAGTTAAGAAGGCTGCAGTTGCTAAATTTGACGAGACTATCGAAGTTCATATCCGTACAGGCTGTGATGGACGTCATGCAGACCAGCAGATCCGTGGTGCAGTTGTTCTGCCACATGGTACTGGTAAGAAGGTTCGTGTTTTAGTATTCGCTAAGGATGCTAAAGCTGAAGAAGCTAAGGCAGCAGGCGCTGAGTTCGTTGGAGCTGAGGAACTGATTCCGAAGATCCAGAACGAGGGATGGTTAGACTTTGACGTTGTTGTTGCAACTCCTGATATGATGGGTGTTGTTGGTCGTCTTGGTCGTGTACTTGGACCGAAAGGTTTAATGCCTAACCCTAAAGCTGGTACAGTAACTATGGATGTTACTAAAGCAGTTCACGATATCAAAGCTGGTAAGATTGAGTACCGTCTTGATAAAACCAACATTATTCATGTTCCGGTTGGTAAAGCATCCTTTACAGAAGAACAGTTAAGCGACAACTTCCAGACGCTGATCGATGCTATCGTTAAGGCTAGACCTAGCACACTGAAGGGCCAGTATTTAAAGAGCGTTGTTATTGCTCCTACTATGGGACCTGGTGTGAAGATCAATCCTATGAAGTTAGCACAATAAATGTATTTTGGGAAATCCCCTCGGAGTTTAAGACTCTGGGGGGATTTTTTTGGTGAAGGGGACGCGCGGGGAAATGTTTGTGTCCGGACACAAACATTTCTCCGCGCTGCGCGTCACAAAGGGCATGAGGGGGGAGGGCTCGGCACAGCTTTGGCTGCGCCATCGTGAGTTTGTTGGGGCGGGGATGGGGGATGAGGGTGATGGGGGAGACTGTCCGAAAACTCGGATAATCTAATCTGATGAGAAAAAGATTGATATGCTCTTGTGAGCGTTCAATATAAATTAAAATTGCA
>NZ_JBQHWF010000017.1:0-75771 GCF_052064095.1 Blautia sp. HCP3S3_C4 | reverse complement strand
ACCATCTGTTGGAGAAGGAGCCGTATGAGTTGAGAGGCTCACGTACGGTTCTGATGGGGACTCAAGGGGAGGTTCCTTGGGTCTACCTACTTCAGAATCTTCTGTCGGAATAAAGAGGACGCCTTGAGAACAAAAGAAGCTGTAACAGCGTGGATAACTGAGAGGCTAAGGCTTGAAGTATCGCCGGAGAAAACAAGGATAGTCAATGTCAGAAAACGCTATTCAGAGTTTCTCGGATTCAAGATACGGGTCAGACCAAAAAGCGGTAGGTACGCTGTGCAATCTCATATCTGTGACAAAAAGTTGGAACTGGAAAAGCAAAAGCTGGTGGAACAAGCGAAGCGGATTGCCAGACCGTCCAAAGGAAAAAGACCTTTAGACGAGATAAGGCTGTTCAATTCAATGGTTCTGGGAATACAGAATTATTTTCAGCTTGCTACCTGTATCAGTATTGATTGCAGAAAAATCCACAGGCAGGTCATGACAGTTTTAACAAATCGGCTCAATACAGAAACCGGGTGCAAACTTGTTCGAGAAGGCGGTGCAATGACCGAGAGCGAAAAGGAGCGGTTCGGTAAGTCGGCAATGGTGCGGTATGTATCAGGAATCGACCAACCTATCTACCCTATCGCATATATCAAGAACAAGATACCGATGGCAAAGAAAACAGCGGTATGCAGTTACACGGCCGACGGACGGACATTGATACACACAAACCTAAGCCTGAACTCATTTGTTCTGGCGGGTTTGAGAAATCAACCGTCTATGGGTCGAAGCACAGAACTCACAGACAGCAGGATTTCATTATTCTCTGCTCAACGTGGAAAATGTGCGCTAAGTGGAGAACTCTTTGAAAATGCGGCTGACATCGTATGCTGGCTGAAAACTCCGGCAGAATTTGGCGGCAGGGAACGCTATCAAAACATGATTTTGTTCCACAGGAGATTCCTTCCGCTTCTGCAAAGACGCCCGATGAATGAGCTGAAAGCGATAGCTGATGCTCTCAAAACAACAAAGGAACTGATGTTAAAAGTGAACAGTCTGCGTGAGCGGGCTGGTTTGTCCGCAATAGAATAATAGTATTTCATTTGGAAATTGATTAAATGCTTGTGAAAACAATCGATGGAACGCCGGATGCGGTGAAAGTCGCACGTCCGGTGTGAAGTGGGGGAAAATCCGGCGATAACTTCAAAGGATTACCTATCACTATAGGCTGAAAAGCTCTATTATACGGCACTTATCGCTTATATCTGGTATGAAGCTCCGGAAGAGGAGCAGAATTTCGCAATGCTAATTGATATGATTGATGCCAGCGAAGCCAGAGAGGACGATGAGAATTTCAAAAATGCCGTAGATTTATTGTTTGAGGAGCTGGAAGCGGATAAACCCAATCATTTTGCAGTAAGACAGTACAAAAAGTACAAACTTGCTGCCGGAAAGACAGCGAAATCAATTTTGATTAGCTGTGGTGCGAGGTTAGCACCATTTGATATTAAGGAGCTGCGTGACCTTATGGAATATGACGAGCTGGAGCTTGATACTCTGGGAGAGGAAAAGACAGCGTTATTCGTTATTATTTCCGATACCGATGCCACATTTAATTTTGTGGTATCAATCATGTATTCACAGCTCTTTAACCTGCTTTGTGATAAAGCAGATGATGTTTATAACGGAAGGCTCCCGGTTCATGTGCGCATGCTCCTTGATGAGTTTGCGAACATTGGGCAGATTCCACAGTTTGAGAAGCTAATCGCTACAATCCGTAGCCGTGAAATATCAGCTTCTATTATTTTGCAGTCAAAATCCCAGCTCAAGGCGATTTACAAGGACAATGCAGATACCATAGAGGGCAATTGTGATACCACATTATTCCTTGGAGGAAAGGAAAAGACCACGTTAAAAGAATTGGCGGAAGTATTGGGTAAAGAGACAATTGACCTTTATAATACCTCGGATACAAGAGGTACGAGCCAGTCCTATGGTCTGAATTATCAAAAGACCGGAAAAGAGCTTATGAGTCAGGATGAGATAGCGGTCATGGATGGCGGAAAATGTATTATGCAGCTTAGGGGCGTGAGACCTTTTTTCTCAGATAAGTTTGATATAACAAAGCACAGGCGGTACAAAGAGCTGTCCGATTTTGACCCGAAAAATGCCTTTGACATTGAGGACTATGTGAAGCATCTGCATCGCATGAAAGTTACGCCAGACACAGAGGTAGATGATGCCTTTGATTGTGGAGAAGTTGAGGGCGATACAACGAAATAGCGACTTTTGGACAGAATGTCTAAAGGTGCAGAACTGACAACTGAATATGGAACCATTAACCTCTGGACATTGTGTCCAGAAGAAAAAAGAGTTTTGTTGTGTATGCTGATACATCTCAAAACTCTTTCTTTTTGAAAAAATTAAGAGAAAGAACGAGGTAGATTAAAATGTCATTTTTTACAACAGCAGTAACAGGATTAAAGACGGTAGTAACCGCAATCGGAGCAGGTGTAGGCGTGTGGGGAGTTATCAATCTCCTGGAGGGTTATGGTAATGATAATCCCGGTGCAAAGTCGCAGGGTATCAAACAGTTCATGGCTAATTAAAGGGAACAAAAAGAAAGGAAAAGCCAATCCAGACGGTATCAGCGGCAGGCTACAAGAATAAATTGTGATTTCACAAGATTGGTGCTATAATAAGAGAAAAGTTCCTGCCGGGGCAGCCGCTCCGGTGGTATGGATAGAAAGGCAGGAAAACAATATGCACATCAGCTATAAACCACTCTGGCACACACTGTTAGAGCGTGATATGAGAAAAGAGGATTTAAGGCTTGCCGCTGGTATGACAACAAATATGATTGCCAACATGAGCAAAGAGGGAAAGCACATCAGCATGGATACATTAGCCCGTATCTGCGAAACGCTGAATTGTGAGATTACCGATGTGATTGAGTTAGTACCAGACGAGCCTGCTTCCACAGGAGGTAAGGAACATGAGCGAATTGAAACCAAGAATAAAAGAAAACGGAATTGATTATATCCTTGTTGGAGATTACTACATCCCGGACTTGAAGTTGCCGGAGGAACACCGCCCCATCGGAAAGTACGGACGGATGCACCGGGAATATTTAAGAGAAGTCTGCCCAGCCAGATTACACACATTGACCCTGACCGGGGAATTGTGGACATATCTTGCAGACCTGAACGAACAGGCACAGAAACGGTTAGACACCATCATGGAGCAGATGAAAGCTGCCGAGGGCGTGACCGAGGAATTGAAGCGTACCCGTCAAATGGAATGGGTGCAGCGTTGCAATAACATTCACAACCGGGCAGAAGAAATTGTTTTACATGAGATGATTTATTCATAACGGTATGGTAGAATGATTATTACACTTAGAAGTTGTAAAGGAGACTTTGTATGGGTAGAAAAGAAATAACAACAAAAGAAGATTTAATGAAAGTAATAGAATTATTCGAAAATACTGGAATTACATACTGGTTGGATGGCGGATGGGGTGTAGATATTTTAGCTGGTAAACAAACAAGAATTCATAGAGATATAGATATAAATTTTGATGCTCAACATACGGAAAAATTGTTAAATGTGCTTTTGAATCTGGGCTATAAAATTGATACAGACTGGAAACCGGTTAGAATAGAGTTATATAGTGATGAACTTGGTTACTTAGACATTCACCCGTTCGTTTTAAGTGAGGACGGAACTTCAAAACAAGCTGATTTAGAGGGTGGCTGGTATGAGTTTGAAAAAGATTACTTTGGTAGTGCTTTTTTTGAAGGAAAAACAATTCCTTGTATATCCTTAAAAGGCCAAAGAGTTTTCCATTCAGGTTATGAATTAAGAGATAAAGATAAGCATGATATTTCAATTCTTGAAAGTTTATCAAAATAACATTGCTGTAATTTCTAAGATAAATTCCACTTTATCGCTTTGAAATTTTAACTGAATAAGTATAGCACCAACCGCTGCTACATGGAAGCAAACACAACCATGCAACAGCGGTTTTTCTTTACCGTTTTTTCCTTTGACTGATAGGAGTTCCTGTTTTCTTTGATTTTTGTAGAATCCGAATGAGCCAGCGAAATTCTTCGTCTGACAGATTTTTATAGTTGATGCCGAGCTGCTTGCAGTAAAGGACAACCAGCTTTTCATCCCGACTGCCCTTGAAATTTTCAACCGCTTCCAAATTTTCTTTCAATTCATCGGCAACGGTGGTCTGGGGCGCACTCTCGCTGTCCTTTTTGTGGGCTTCCCGAATATCCCGGATAATGAGATTGAGGTCATCAAGAACCATGTGGCTGAAATATTCATCATCGCTGATATGGGCGGCTTGCAGCACTTTCAAATGCGGGTCGTCTTCGCCGGGGCGATACCGTTCAATGATTTCATGCCGGACAGTATCGACAAGGGCGTTGAGGTTTTGAATCTGCATGGTGGCAATCCCATCTACATAAATCTCAATGTCCGCAAGAAACTTGATAAAGTCCTTATGAGTGGCAAGCTCACAGAGCAGACGGTTGTTAATCCGACCGCCTTTCAGAAGTGCCACCATCTCATCATTCAAATGCAGCTCTGTTAGTGGCGTGTTGATCTGCTCCCGGTTCTCTGTCCGGCACAGCAGATAATCAACGGAAACCCCATAGAAGTCTGCCAGCGTGATAAGGTTGCCATGATTGATTTCCTTATAATCCTCTTTTTCATAACTGCCAAGAGCTGATTTGGAAATGCCCGTCAGCTCTGATAATTCTTCCAGATTTAAGCCTTTGTCCTTGCGGAGTTCCCAAAGGCGTTCCTGTATGCTTGTCGCTCCTTTCATGGGCGCACGCTCCTTTCCGGCGGTTTCATTACTGCCGCTTAACTGGATTATATCATACTTTCCGCAATCGTGGAAATTTCTGATTTTTACCCTTAATTCCTACTTTGTGGACATACGGCACAGGGCACAAAAATGTTCTATGATACAGGTAGTTCATCGATGGATTATTCCAATCGAATGACCAGCCTGTGTGGGATATGCTTCCCCGGCGATGTAGCGCCATGACTTTTGGCAGGGATATGGAGGAACCCTGACCGAAACGAGCGTACCAAAGGGAGCAATACGCCGCTGTGAGATTCAGGGGAGGAACGACACCGGGGAGAACTGGCGAACTGATACCGAAATGATACCGAAACACGACAATCTGATAGGGGGATAGTCTACCCTATTGCTGATACTTCTGGAGATTTTAGACGGCTCTATGACCGTAATTTTGCCGAAAATCGCCCCGAAACTATACACTAAAACGGGAGGAAACGCAATATGCCGAGAATGAGCAAAAAGAGGAAGCATGAGCTTTCTTTTTACCTCAATGACCGGGGGCGTGTCACTTACAACGAATTATGCCGGAAATGCAAGCATGGGTGCAAGCAGAGCTTCCGGGCGGTTGTGGTTGACTGCCCCCGTTATTTATCCAAAAGAGCAAAGAAAAAGGAGGAACACACCGAATGAATTTTGAATTTATGACGATAGGCACACCGTTGCCGCCCTGTATGCCCTTTCCCAGAGCGTTGACAGGATTTCCAGTCAGCAGCACCGCAAAGGTCATGTACTGCCGGATGTTGGACGCTATGCTATCCAACGGACAGGAGGACGAGAACGGAATCCTGTTTATCTGCTTCCCTGTCACAGCCATTGCCGCAGTCCTGTCCCGCAGCCCCATGACGGTCAAGCGTTCTCTGAATGAACTGGAAACCGCCGGACTGATCATGCGAGTGCGTCAGGGCGTTGGAGAACCAAACAGGATTTATGTGCTGATACCGGGAAAGGAGGACGCTGCCCTTGCCTGATACCTCAAAGCTGGAAAAGCTCAACCGAGAGTTGGAAAAGAGTGAAAAGAAACTTCGGAAAGCCATCAATGATGAAAAGGCATTGCAGCACCAGCTAAAGCAGCTTACCCGAAAAGAACGGACACACCGGCTCTGTACTCGTGGCGGTATGCTGGAAAGTTTTCTGCAAGAGCCGGAACGCCTGACAGATGATGATGTCATGCTGTTGTTGACACTCATTTTTCACAGGCAGGACACGCAGGAACTATTGAAGAAACTGCTGGAACGTGAGAAGCCGGAAACCCCTTAGTTTACTAAGGGCGCAATTATACACCACCCAGAGGTTGGTGCATTGCGTTCTCCGAAGGCTCCTCGCCGGGGGGCTGTGATTTTCCGCAGTCATGGTCTGCTCCAAATCAAACAGGGGACGCTACGCTTCCCCTGCGCTGGCTGCCGCCAGCTACCCTTTTGTGGACTTGCCATCTGGGGAGACCTTGCGCTGCAAGCTGTTCCCAGCCGACAAGTTTCATAAAATATGCTATCTTTTCGATAGGCAATAAAGTATAATAAAGTCAGCAATAAATCGGAATTTTACGGTCAGTAAGGAATGCGTAAAGTTATATGATTGTATTATAAGCAATTTGTTAAATTTTTATAACCACTTGTATTTGCCTGCGATTTATGGTATAATATTTTGAAATTTAGAAAGAGGTGGGAAGATGATTAACTTTTCTTGCAAATAAAATCAAAATATGCGGTAGTGCTATACTTTGGAATTATTGTGTCTATTGCAAGAAAGTTATATGTCTATCTTACTCAATATAGTGCTGTTGCCACTTTTGCTTAGTGGTGTTATTTTATGCTATGACGAGCTGCAAGGATAAACTTTCTTGTGGCTCTTATTTTGTTTTGGAGGTGCTTTATGAATAGTGCAGAACAGATAGTTACACATGATTCACTCCGTATAGTGTCGGTTCCTTTTGGTGAAATCTATACGTAGTAAACATTCACCGAACCGACTTTGTATCGTATGACATGCAAAGGAGGATAATATTTATGTCAATGATTAAAATTGAAAACCTTACGTTTTCATATCCGACAAGTTATGATAATGTTTTTGAAAATGTCAGTTTCCAGGTTGATACCGATTGGAAGCTTGGTTTTGTGGGCAGAAACGGACGAGGTAAAACAACCTTTCTGAATCTTCTGCTTGGGAAATATGAGTATAGTGGAAAAATCCTATCATCCGTACAGTTTGATTATTTTCCTTATCCCGTTTCAGATAAGAATCGTATTACAGAGGATATATTGCAGGAGATTTGCCCACTTGCGGAAGAATGGGAACTTATGCGAGAACTTTCTTATCTTGATGTTGATGTCGATGTGCTTTGGCGACCTTTTGAAACACTTTCCAACGGAGAGCAGACAAAGGTTTTGATTGCCGCTCTTTTTCTTAATGAAGGGCATTTCCTACTGATTGATGAACCTACCAACCATTTGGATGCCAAAGCGAGAAAAAGTGTGGCGGCATATCTGAAAAAGAAAAAGGGATTCATCTTAGTTTCTCACGATCGTCGCTTTCTTGACGATTGTGTTGACTATATTCTATCGATTAACCGAGCGAATATCGAAGTGCAAAGAGGAAACTTTTCATCATGGATGTCAAATTTTGAGCGACAGCAAGAATTTGAACTGGCTCAGAACGAACGTTTGCAAAAGGACATCAGACGATTACAGCAGTCGGCAAAACGCGCTGCAGTATGGTCTGAACGTGTAGAAGCTTCCAAAATTGGGGCAGCAGATAAAGGTTATGTCGGTCATAAAGCCGCCAAAATGATGAAGCGTTCAAAATCTATAGAAGCGAGACAACAACAGACAATCGAACAAAAATCAGCATTGCTGAAAAATATGGAAACCGCAGAAGCCCTCAAGATACAACCGCTTAATTACCATACAGATTTGCTTGCATCATTATCGAATGTAGTAGTTTATTATGATGGCATTTCAGTTTGTGAACCCGTTTCGTTTGAAATAAGACAGGGAGAACGCATTGTGCTTGATGGAAAGAACGGCAGTGGCAAAAGTAGCCTGTTAAAGTTGGTAGTCGGGCAGTCCATAGATTATACGGGTACAGTAACACTTGGCTCTGGGCTTGTAATTTCTTATGTGCCACAGGATACATCGTATTTATGTGGAACCCTTTCCGAGTTTGCAGAAGAAAACAACCTTGATGAAAGTTTGTTCAAGGCAATTCTTAGGAAAATGGACTTTGAGCGTGTACAGTTTGAAAAGGATATTAAAGACTTTTCTGGCGGGCAAAAGAAGAAAGTCCTAATTGCGAAAAGCCTTTGTGAAAAGGCACACTTGTATGTATGGGATGAACCGCTCAACTTTATTGATGTGTACTCACGTATGCAGATTGAACAACTCATAACGGAGTTTGCCCCGACCATGCTCCTGGTAGAACATGACAGTGTTTTTCGAGATACTGTGGCAAGTAAAATTGTGAATATCTAAATTGGTTCTTCCGCAATTTTACGTTTTTCGCTTTAATAAAAATGGAGAATGCTGATTTACACTGGCATTCCAGTATTGAAAAATTACAAAATACGGATAATTGCGTAAGAACCTCTAAATTAAAATAATTGTATGGGTTAATTCCAGCTTTACAGAGACTCAAATTCCAGTTTGTAGAATTAAGAAAATCGTAATTTGTGGAGGTAAAATATAGATGAATCAAGGTAGAATTATTGTAATCACAGGTGCGCCGGGGACAGGAAAAACTACAACGGCATCTGCTGTTGCAAAAGAATCAGATTTGGAAAAGTCTGTGCATATGCACACAGATGACTTTTATCATTATTTGAGTAAAGGGGCAATACCACCGCATTTGCCGGAATCAAATGAGCAAAATTTGATTGTCATTGAAGCGTTTTTAGAAGCTGCGAAGCGATATGCTCGTGGTGGATATGATGTAATTGTTGACGGTATTATCGGACCGTGGTTTTTAAAGCCGTGGCAAAGTCTTGTTCGGGAACATTATGAGGTGCATTATATTATTTTAAGGGCAAGTAAGGAAGAAACCTTGAAGCGAGCTGTTGAACGCTCAAAGTTAGACCGAAAGACAAATATCGAATTGGTAGAAACCATGTGGGAGCAATTTTGCAATCTGGGAATATATGAATCGAATGTTATAGATACGACCACTTATTCCATTCAAGAAACTGTTTCCGCAGTACAAGAAAAAATCGCAAGTAGGGCAGCGTTGTTGTCTTAGATTGTTTTGGTGCAATTCCAGTTTGTTAGCTTTACATCGGGTCAACTTGTCCCGAACTTTTACAACTAAATACCCGCCGCTCACACAGTGGCACACCGAGCAGGAAATCTGAAAAAGGTCTCCTGCTTTTTTTCTGCCCAAAATGAGGTGGTAAAACGCCACCCCATCCACCAATTAGCGAAAGGAGGGACACGAAATGCCTTGTCCACACAACGAAATCACGATTGTTCAGCGCAGCCAGCGGCAGTCTGCGGTTGCCGCCGCTGCTTACCAAAGCGGCGAAAAGCTGTTCTGTGAATACGACCAGCAAGTAAAGCACTACCCGGAAAAGCGTGGTATCGTCCACAATGAAATCCTGCTCCCGGCAAATGCTCCACAGGAATATGCAGACCGCAATACTTTATGGAATGCCGCCGAAGCGGTGGAAAAGCAATGGAACTCCCAGCTTGCAAGGCGGTGGGTGCTTACCATTCCCAGAGAGATACCGCCCGACCAGTACGCTGTCCTTGTACGGGAGTTTTGTGAACAGCAGTTTGTTTCCAAAGGCATGATTGCTGATTTTGCCATCCATGACCCCCATCCGCCGGGACACAATCCCCACGCCCATGTCCTGCTGACCATGCGGGCAATGGATGAACATGGAAAATGGCTTCCCAAGAGCCGCAAGGTTTATGACCTTGACGAGAATGGGGAACGGATAAAGCTGCCGTCCGGCAGGTGGAAAAGCCACAAGGAGGATACGGTGGACTGGAACGACCAGAAGTATTGTGAAATCTGGCGGCATGAATGGGAGGTTATCCAGAACCGCTATCTGGACGCCAATGACCGCCCGGAGCGTGTGGACTTGCGTTCCTATGCCAGACAGGGGCTTGATATAGTCCCCACTGTCCATGAGGGGACTGCTGTCCGGCAGATGGAAAAGCGAGGTATCCAGACGAATATCGGCAACCTGAACCGGGAAATCAGAGCCGCCAACCGCCTGATGAAGTCCATCCGGCAGCTTATCCAAAACCTCAAAGGCTGGATTACCGAGCTGGGAGAAAAACGGAAGGAGCTGCTTGCACAAAAGGCGGCGGAGGAAGCGACACTTCTTCCCAATCTGCTGATGAAGTATATGGAGATACGAAAGGAAGAACGGAAGGACTGGACAAGGGCTGGACAGAACCGGGGAACTTCACAGGACTTAAAGGCAGTCAGCGAAGCCCTGTCCTATCTCCGGCAAAAGGGGCTTTCCACTGTGGAGGACTTAGAAGCGTTTCTGGAATCTTCCGGGAAATCAGCCGCAGATTACCGCAATCAGATGAAGCCAAAGGAAGCCCGGAGCAAAGTGATTGACGGGATTCTTGCCAGCCGGACAGACTGCAAGGAATGTAAGGCTGTCTATGAGAAGTACCAGAAGATATTTTTTAAGAAAATAAAGGGGAAATTCAAACAGGAACACCCGGAGGTTGCCCGGTATGAGAAAGCCGCTGACTACCTTGCCAAGCACCCGGACGATAAGGATAAAACGAAAAATGAGTTGCAACAGGAGCAGGAAACGCTTCTCAGCGAAATCGCAGAGCTGAAAGTACCACTGACCGAGGTACAGGAGGATTTGAAGAAGCTGCGGGACATCCGCTACTGGGTACGGAAAGCCACACCCGGCACAGAGGAAAGCAAAGAGCCGCCCAAGAAGCAGCCCATCAAAGAAGTCTTGCAGGATAAGACTGACGAGAAAAAAGCACAAAGAACCGCCCCGGCACAGGAGAAACACAGACAACAGGATATGGAACTTTAACAGGCACTTGCCATTTTCAATTAGAGAATGTCAGGTGCTTTTCTTATTTTCAAGGAGGGATAGATTTGAATGTATTCGAAGCTGTGAAGCAGTCCGTCACAACAAGACAGGCTGCGGAGTATTATGGAATCCATGTAGGTCGGAACGGGATGGCTTGCTGCCCGTTCCATAACGATAAAACCCCAAGCATGAAGCTGGATCGGCGTTACCATTGCTTCGGCTGCGGTGCGGATGGGGATGTGATTGATTTTGCCGCCGCCCTGTATGGGCTGGGAAAGAAAGAAGCCGCCGTACAGCTGGCACAGGACTTCGGGCTTTCCTATGAGGACTGGAAACCGCCGGGAAAGGTAAAAAAGCCCAAGACCCGGCAGAAATCCCCGGAGGAACAGTTTCAGGAAGCAAAGAATCGCTGCTTCCGTATTCTTGCCGATTATCTCCATCTGCTGATGGCATGGAGAACGGACTACGCCCCGCACTCCCCGGAGGAAGCCTTTCATCCCCGGTTTGTGGAAGCCTTACAGAAGCAAGCCCAAGTGGAATATCTGCTGGATGTGCTGCTGTTCGGGGAAACAGAGGAAAAAGCGGATTTGATTACGGACTACGGAAAGGATGTGATACAGCTTGAACAGCGAATGGCAGAACTTGCAGCCGCAGACGCAGCAAGAACTAAAAAACACTATGAACGCCATGCAGCCGCCCCAGAGCGTTGAGGAAATCAAGGCGGGGCTGGAAACCACCGAGAAAGGCGGTGTCCGTCAGAGCATACGGAACTGCCTGACCGTATTCCAACGTGACCCTCTGCTTTCAGGGGCTATCGCATACAACATCCTGACTGACCGCAAGGACATCATAAAGCCCATCGGTTTTCACAGAGAAAGCACCGCCCTGAACGATACGGACATGAAGTATCTGCTTCTTTATCTGGAAGAAACCTACGGGCTTACCAATGAGAAAAAGATTGATAACGCCATCGGGATTGTGGCGAATGAAAACAAGTACCATCCCATCCGGGACTATCTCAATACCCTTGTGTGGGACGGGACAGAGCGAATCCGCTTCTGCCTGCGGCACTTTCTGGGGGCTGACGCAGACGATTACACCTATGAAGCGTTGAAGCTGTTCCTGCTGGGTGCAATCTCACGAGCCTTTCAGCCGGGGTGCAAGTTTGAAATCATGCTCTGTCTGGTAGGCGGTCAGGGGGCTGGAAAGTCCACCTTCTTCCGGCTGCTGGCAGTCCGGGACGAGTGGTTCTCCGATGATTTGCGGAAGCTGGACGATGACAATGTGTACCGCAAGCTGCAAGGTCACTGGATTATTGAAATGTCGGAAATGATGGCAACCGCCAACGCCAAGAGCATTGAGGAAATCAAGTCATTTTTAAGCCGGCAGAAAGAGGTCTACAAGATACCTTATGAAACCCACCCGGCAGACCGCCCCCGTCAGTGCGTGTTTGGCGGCACTTCCAATGCCCTTGACTTCCTGCCCCTTGACCGTTCCGGCAACCGCCGCTTTATCCCGGTCATGGTGTACCCGGAGCAGGCGGAAGTTCACATTTTGGAGGATGAAGCCGCTTCCAGAGCCTATATCGGGCAGATGTGGGCGGAAGCGATGGAGATTTATAAAAGCGGCAGGTTCAAGCTGGCTTTCAGCCCCGCCATGCAGCGGTATCTCAAAGAACACCAGCGGGATTTTATGCCGGAGGACACCAAAGCCGGGATGATACAGGCGTATCTTGATAAATACACCGGGAGCATGGTCTGCTCCAAGCAGCTCTATAAGGAAGCCTTGAACCATGCTTTTGACGAGCCGAAGCAATGGGAAATCCGGGAAATCAACGAGATTATGAACCAGTGCATTTCCAGCTGGCGGTACTTCCCAAACCCAAGAATGTTTTCCGAATATGGCAGACAAAAGGGCTGGGAGCGTGAAAACCCGGCAACGGACTCCGGCAACCCGTCTGAAAAAACGATGGACGGTTTTGTGGAGGTCACAGAACAGATGGAGCTTCCATTCTGAAAAGGACAGCCCGTTGCACCCCCTGTTGTTATCCCGTTGCCGAGCCGGTTGCCGGGAAAAACCCCTTATTTCCGGGCTTTTCTCCCTTATAACAACCAAAACAACAAAAAAATAAAAGAAAAGTATAAATAGTAACCATCGCCAGATTGAGATTGTTTGCAAGGTCTTTTGAAGTCCGTTGCCGGACTTCGTTGCCGACACCCTCTGTCTGGCTATTTTCATGTATGGA
The DNA here is from genome assembly GCF_052064095.1 of Blautia sp. HCP3S3_C4. NCBI lineage: Bacteria > Bacillati > Bacillota > Clostridia > Lachnospirales > Lachnospiraceae > Blautia > Blautia sp. HCP3S3_C4. The sequence goes on along the minus strand of NZ_JBQHWF010000017.1, from coordinate 62,658 downwards.
GGATAACTGCCTATGGCAAAAAACAAAACAGAGATTCATGTGACCACTGTATTTGACGGGGAGCTTGACGCCACTGATGTGTTCGTCAGCCTGATTTCCCAGAAATACGGAAAGACAAATGCAAAAGAATATCTTGCTAAAAAGAAAGATATAGGCTATAATGAAGATGAGGTTCAAAAGAGCCAGATACCGTCTGGATTGTGTGGGTAAATGGCTATGATGAACGAAATGGAATACAGAACAATCGGTTCGGCACTTGCCGGGGGTTATCGTGCGGCGGTCTATTGCAGGCTGTCAAAGGACGATGACCTGCAAGGCGAAAGTGCCAGTATCGCAAACCAGCGTGATATGCTGGAAAAATACTGCGAAAAGCAGGGATGGGAGGTTGTGGCAGTCTATCAGGACGATGGCTTCACAGGTCTTAACATGGAGCGTCCTGACCTACAGAGAATGTTGAGAGCCATTGAGCGCAGGCAGATCAACCTTGTCATCACGAAAGACCTCAGCCGACTGGGGCGTAATTATCTGCAAACCGGGCATTTGATTGAGGACTTTTTCCCAAGAAACGGTGTCCGCTATATCGCCATGAATGACGGCATCGACACCCTGCGGGATAACAACGACATTGCCCCGTTCAAGAATATCCTGAACGAGATGTACAGCAAGGATATTTCCAAGAAAGTCCATTCCTCTTATCTTCTGAAAGCGCAGAAAGGACAGTTTACCGGGTGTCTTGCCCCGTTTGGGTATCGGAAAGACCCGGAGGACAAAAACCATCTGCTCATTGACGAGGAAACCGCCCCGATTGTGCGGCTGATTTTCGGATATGCCCTGAACGGTCATGGTCCGAACTATATCCGCAGACGGCTGGAGAAAGAAAAAATCCCCTGCCCTACATGGTGGAACCGGGAACGGGGGCTTCGCAATACCCGCACCAAATGGGAAAAGAAAGACCCAGAAAACGGGCGGTATATGTGGGACTTCTCCGTTATCAAAGACCTTTTGATGAATCCCGTCTACACCGGGGCGATTGCTTCCCAGAAAAAGGACTACCGCTTCAAAATCGGCACGATTGGGGAAAAGAAGCCGGAGGACTGGATTGTGGTGGAGGGACAGCATGAACCGCTGATTGACAGCATGAGCTTTGACATTGTGCAGAACAAGCTGAAATCCCGCCAGCGTCCGGGGCAGACCAATGAAATCAGCCTGTTTGCCGGACTGTTAAAATGCGGCGAGTGTGGGAAGTCGCTGACGGTACGCTACACAAACGCTAAACATCCCCAGCGGATTTACTCCTGCAAGACCTACAATGCCTTTGGAAAGAACCACTGCACCCAGCACCGGATTGATTATGACACCCTTTACAGCCATGTGCTGCGGAAAATCCGGGAATGTGCCAGAGCTGCCCTGATGGACGGGGAAGCGGTTGCCGACCGCCTGACCAATACCTGTGAAGCCGAGCAGCGGGAACAGCGGGAAGCAATGGAACGCTCCCTTACAAGGGACGAGGAACGGATTGAGGTTCTGGACAAAATGGTCATGCGGCTTTATGAGGATATGATTGCAGGGCGTATCAGTGAGCAGAATTTCAACACCATGCTGGAAAAGACACAGACCGAGCAGACGGAGCTTAAAACAAAAGTGTCCGAGGGCAGAAAGCGGCTGTCCGATGAAGTCCAGCTTGCCAATGATGCAAAACAATGGGTGGAAGCCATTCAGGAATACGCCAACATCACAGAGCTGGACGCAGCCACCCTCAACCGCTTAATCAAAGAAATCGTTGTGCATGAGCGCATTGACGAAGATAAAACAAGACACATTTCTATCGAAATTCATTTTAATCTCAAACCCATCCCGGAGGTGGAACAGGTCACTGCCTGACCTGTCCCGCCGGGACGGTTCTCTTAACAACACCATATAGATTTTTTGTACGCCGCCGCCCGCCATCGAGCAGAGTTTTTACACCTAATTGGGGATGAAACAGCTTATGTCCGGAGGCGGTATCATTATCGTAGCACAGACGGTGATCCCACAGCTTTCAACGCTGTTCTCATAATTCATGGGGTCAATCATTGAGAAAATCACTGAATTTATAAAGGAAATGCTGCAAGGATGGGTGCTGGACAATCTCGAAACGATGTTTACTGACGTGAATACGAAAGTAGGAACAATCGCCGGAGAGGTTGGGCAGACGCCCAGCTCTTGGAACGCAGGTATTTTTTCCATGATAGATAACCTGTCAGACACAGTCATGGTGCCCATAGCAGGGATGATCATTAGTGCGATTCTCTGCTATGAGCTGATTACCATGGTAATGGATAAGAATAACATGCATGAGATGGGGAGTGAGTTTTTCTTCCGTTATCTTGTGAAAGCATGTATTGCAGTATTGCTTGTCAGCTATACCTCTGACATTACCATGGCAATTTTTGATGTGGGCAACCATATCGTTACAAGTGCAGCAGGAGTCATTACAGGCTCCACGACACTTGATGTGACGAGTACGTTACAGTCCATGTTTAACAGCCAGCTCTCCACCATGGGGATAGGCGAACTGATAGGACTTGGAATAGAGACCATGATTGTCAGCTTATGTATGAAAATCATTTCCCTGCTAATCACCGTCATGCTATATGGGCGAATGATTGAAATATACCTTTATGTTTCAGTGGCTCCGGTTCCGTTTGCGACACTCAGCAACCGGGAATGGGGCGGCATCGGAAGTAATTATATCAAGGGACTTTGTGCTTTGGCATTTCAGGGATTTTTCATCATGGTATGTGTGGCAATCTATGCGGTGCTGGTATCCAGCGTTGCGGTTGCGAGCAATCTACATACGGCTTTGTGGTCAGTGGCAGCATATACCGTTATCCTGTGCTTCAGCTTATTTAAGACAGGTTCCCTTAGCAAATCTATTTTTAATGCACATTAAAGCAGCGTTATATCAGGAAGGAGGCTGTTTATGGCAATATCAGTCGCAGTGCCGAAGAATTTAAGCGGTATCAAGACAAAGGTGGCAATGAATCTGACAAAACGTCAGCTTATCTGTTTTGGTGCGGCAGGTGCGGTTGGAATTCCTTTTTATATCTTTACCAAAGATATCATCGGGACACAGGCATCCGCACTGATCATGGTGGCTGTCATGCTGCCGTTTTTCTTTCTGGCAATGTATGAAAAGGACGGTTTTCCGGCAGAAAAGATTCTGTACTTTATGATAAGGCAGAAGTTCCTGACACCGGGAATACGCCCCTATAAATCAGAAAATCTCTACAATCGGTTAGAGGAACAGGAAAAAATGAAGAAGGAGGTGCGTTACCTTGAAGCAAAAGCCAAAGGCAAGATTACAGGGCAGTCAGAAGAAAACTGCCAAGCCTAAAGCGGGCTTGAGTTTTTCTGAAAAGAAAAGGTTAAAAGAGCTTCAGCGTACTCTTGCAGGAAACCATAAGGAACAGGAGAAACCTACCACGGCACAGAATACCATTACTTTCAAAAAGATGTTCCGTGATGGTATCTGTCAGGTGACATCTGATTTCTACACAAAAATGGTGGAATTTTATGATATAAATTATGATCTTCTGGAAATAGAGGACCAGGGGGAGATTTTGGAGGAGTACAGCAAGCTCATCAATTATTTTGACCCGTCTATCAGATTTGAACTGTTTTTATTTAACAGGCAGGTCAACGAGCAGACACTGATAGACCAGTTTGACATTCCTTTGCAGGGAGATGATTTTGACGATATCCGTGAGGAATATACGGAAATGTTGAAGAAGCAGGCTGCAAAGGGAAACAACGGCATCATTAAATCAAAATATCTTATTTTTGGTACGGAGTGTAAGGGATATAAGGAAGCGAAATCAAAACTGAATAACATTGAAAAGGATGTTATCAGGAATTTCTTAAACCTTGGCACTCAAGCCAAAAGTCTTGACGGAAAGGAACGTCTGCGTATCCTGCATGAGTATTTTAATCAGGATACCATGGAGCCTTTCCGTTTTTCATTTAAGGAGCTGGCAGAGTCCGGTAAGAGTGTAAAGGACTACATTGCACCGCCGGGCTTTGACTTCCGTTATCCAAGCCGATTTAAGGCAGGAAAGATGTATGGCAGTGTCCATTATCTGGATATTATTGCACCACGTTTTAATGATGAGCTGTTAAAGAAGCTCCTTGATATTGATGATAACCTGACCATTACCATGCACATGCAGACGATGGACCCGGTAAAGGCAATCAAGATGTTAAAGGGTGCTTTGACAAATATTCAGAAGATGAAGATTGAGGAGCAGAAAAAGGCAGTCCGAAGTGGCTATGACATGGATATCCTGCCTACAGATATTATCACTTATGAAAAGGATACGCTGGAACTGCTTGACGATCTGAACACCAGTAACCAGAAGATTATCAAAATGACTTTCTTAATTACCTGTTACGGCAGGAGCAAAAGGGAGCTTGAAAATATTACACAGAGGGTGTCCGGCATTATCCAGCAGGCAAACTGTAACCTAAGATGTTTGCAGTATTTGCAGGAGCAGGGGCTTATGGCTTCTGCACCGATTGGATGCAATGATACGGGAATTGAGCGTGTGCTTACCACAAAGAGTACTGCTATCCTTGTGCCGTTCTGTACGCAGGAATTATTTATGCCTGCACCGGCAATCTACTATGGTTTAAATGCCCTGTCAAACAACATGATTATGGCAGACAGAAAGCGGCTTCGTACACCAAACGGAGTGATTTTAGGAACACCGGGCAGTGGTAAGTCCTTTAGTGCAAAGAGGGAGATTTTATCCTGCTTTCTTATGACAAGGGATGATGTGATTATCTGTGACCCTGAGGGCGAGTATTTTGCCCTTGTGGGAGCTTTGCATGGACAGGTGGTAAAGCTGGCAACCAATTCCAAAGACTATCTGAACCCGATGGATATTCAGTTAAGCCATAAAGGGGATAAGGAAGCTCTAAAATTAAAGAGTGACTTTATCATTACCCTGTGTGATCTGATTGCCGGAGGAAAGGACGGTCTGGAGAATGATGAGAAGGGTATCATTGACGAATGTATCCGTCATATCTATGATGCCTATTTCGAAAATCCGGTGCCGGAGAATATGCCTATCCTTGAGGATTTGTATAATGCCCTTTTAGACCATAAGAATGCGAAAGCAGAGCGTATTGCCAATTCCCTTGTACTGTATGTTCATGGTTCGCAGAATTATTTTAATCACCGCACTAACGTGGACAGTAAGAACCGTATCATGTGCTTTGATATCAGAGATTTGGGAAACCAGTTGAAAGAGCTGGGTATGCTCATCGTACAGGATGCCGTATGGAACAGGGTGTCGCAGAACAGGGAGAGAAAAATCGCTACCCGTTATTACTGTGATGAGTTCCACCTTCTTTTAAAGGAGAGACAGACTGCCATTTATTCGGTGGAAATCTGGAAGCGTTTCAGAAAATGGGGCGGTATTCCGACAGGTCTGACACAGAATGTGGGCGACTTCTTAAAGTCGGAGGAAATCGAGGGTATTCTTGGTAACTCCGATTTTGTTTATCTGCTGAATCAGAATGCAAAGGATCAGGCGATACTTGCAGATAAGCTGGGGCTTTCGGAAAAGCAGCTTTCCCATGTAACCAATTCAGAGCCGGGTTCCGGTCTGATTCTGTTCGATAACGTGGTTATTCCTTTTGTAGATAAATATCCGACAGACACAAAGACTTATGCGATTATGAATACCAAACCGGAAGAAAGCGTAAAACAGGAGGATGTTGATTAGTGGCAGAGAATAAAAAAGACAAGTCGGCTGAGTTCGCAAGGGATAAGAGTGCTTTTGCTAAAGGTGGTTCCGAAAAGGGAACTGCTTCGAAAAAAGTACAGCATAAGCATTCCGGGACACATCAGCCAAGAGATGCAAATGACACTTCCGGAGATGTTCTGAAACAGGAACAGTCTGAAGCTTTTGGACAGAATGTCCAGAAGTCAGGGCTGTCAACAAAACGCAGAAATAAAAAGCAGTATCAGAAGCAGGACACTTTTGGATACAGTGAAAATCTTTCCGCAGAGCAGAAGGATTTGAAGTCTGAGAATACGGATGCGGACAGTAAGAAGAAAAGCGATTTTTCGCAGGAAAATAATACTTTTACAGAGGAAGGTAACAGGGAGCAGGAGGAACATCAGCAAAAGGATGATTGCCACCGCAGGGATACCTACCACCAATCCGAGAAAAAAGGAAAATACCACAGACGGGAGTATCAGAACAGGGAACGGACAAAACAATCTGATTTTGAACGTGATTTCCAGACGAAGGAAAAAACCTTTACGGAAGGAGCAGAGCCAGAGTTTCATGGAAGCAAAAAATTAGACAGACTGCAAAGTAAGGCAGAGAAAGCCGGGAAAAAGACCGAAGCTGCAAGAAAGAAGATACCAAAGACAAAGGAGTATTCCTTTGAGCGTGTCTTTGATGAAAAGACAGGAAAAGCAAAGTATGTGCTGACTGCCGTGGAAAAAGAAAAGCATTTCAAACCGGATAGTCCGGTAAAAGTGGTTGCAGGCAGGGTAGGTGCAGAATATTCCAATTTTGCCCACGGCAAGGTTGCTGAAGTGGAGAAAGAAAATTCTGCTGTGGAAGGAGCACATAAGACGGAACAGACAGCAGAGAATGTCTATCATTTTGTGAAACGCAATCATAAAAGCGGATTGCAAAGGAAGAAAGAGAAAGTCGCAAAGCTGGAGAAAAAGCAGTTTAAGAAAGAGGTCAATTTCCGGTATCAGAAGTTTTTGGAAGAAAACCCACAGATGCAGGAAAAGACCTTGAAAAAGCAGATGCAGAAACGATTGCAGAAACAGCGTATCAAGCGGGAGTATGCAAAGGCAAGGCGTGCAGGACAGGCAGCAAAGAATACAAAAGAAGCGGCTGCAAAATCAGCCAATTTTGTTACCAAGGTTGCCAAGAAAATACAGGAGATAGCAAGCAGGAATGTTTCGTTTCTGGTAACAATCGGTATCTTTGCACTGCTTCTGATTATGATCATGACAGCCATATCGTCCTGTGGGGCGATGTTCTCAGATGGTATGAGTACCACACTGGCAGGAAGTTATATGAGTGTTCCAGCAGAGATTGATGCTGCGGACCTGGCGTTTTCCGAGCTGGAAATGGAATTGCAGAAAGAAATCAATGACATAGAAACGGACTATCCGGATTATGACGAATACCGCTACAATCTGGATGCCATAGGGCATGACCCGTTTGTTTTAATCAGTTACCTGTCGGCAGTACATACGGAATTTACGGCAAGTGATGTGCAAAGTGAGATAGAAAGCCTTTTTGAAGAAATGTATGAGCTGACCTTAAATCCTACCACGGAGACGAGGACAAGGACTGTAACAAAGACAGGAACGAGAACTGTAACAGACCCGGTAACGGGCGAGGAAACAGAGGAAGAATATGAGTATGAGGAGGAAGAAGAATACACCGTAACCATACTTGAAGTAACACTGACAGCCACCGATCTGGGTGTGGTGGTAGCCGGACACATGAATGAGGAGCAGAAAGAAATCTATGCTCTTTACAATGAAACCCATGGACTGACACAGCAGTTTTATACACCGCTCAATCTGTATTGGTATAGCTATGTGTCGAGTTATTACGGCTACCGTATCAATCCGGTCACAGGGCAGGAACAGTTTCACCGTGGTGTGGATATAGCGGTGCCCACAGGGACAACCGTGCTGGCAGCGATGGATGGAACGGTTACAACAGCAACCTATGATGCTTCTTATGGTAATTATGTTGTGATAGAGGACAGCAATGGTTACTGCACCAAGTATGCACACATGGATACATTAAGTGTCAGTGCCGGACAGACTGTTACACACGGAACAACCATAGGAACAACGGGAAATACGGGAAGCAGTACCGGAAGCCACCTTCATATCGAGTGTTTGTATAACGGGGAGTATTATAACCCGTTATTTTACTTTGATGTGGGTGAGGAAACTCTTTATGGAGAAAGTCCGGGTGGTGGCGGTTCGCCGGGAAATGTCATACCACCTGATTCCTATGATGATGCAACAGTACAGGCACTAATGGAGGAAGCAGCAAGATATCTTGGCTATCCGTATGTTTGGGGCGGTTCTTCTCCGTCCACAAGTTTTGACTGTTCCGGCTTTGTATGCTGGGTATTTACCAACAGCGGCGTACATAACCTGCCAAGAACCACGGCACAGGGCATATATGACCAGTGTACTCCGGTGTCAGCGGCAGATGCCAAGGCTGGGGACATTATATTTTTTACAGGTACTTACAATTCGCCGGGACCTGTCAGCCATGTGGGTATCTATTGCGGAAACGGTGTGATGATACACTGCGGTGACCCAATCAAATATGCTTCTATCAATACACCATACTGGCAGAGCCATTTCTACAGTTTTGGAAGATTAAATTAAAAGCAGGAAGTGAGGATAAATGACAAAGGAAAGAATTGAAAAAGAGCTTCTGAAAGTCCGGGAGCAGCTTGCAGGATTGCAGGCAAGGCAGAAGGACTTGGAGGAGCAGTTACAGATGGCAGAGGATGCGGAGAAGATGAAATTCATTGAGAAAAATAAAATCTCTCTGGAACGGCTGATTTTACTGAATAAAGTCAGTGAGGAAGAAATTCTGCATCTGTTAAAGAAAAAGGAACAGGAAGAACAGACACAACAATCAGAAAAGGAGGCAGTAAGCCATGAAAAAAATGAAACTATCATCTAAGGCGGTGTTATCGCTTGTTTTATCAGCAGTTTTGTTCTGTATGCCCGCTTTGGGATTTGCCATGAACGGGAATTATGCAGTGAGTGTTCATGCGGAGGATACAGAGCCGGAAAGTGGTTCTGAGGAAAACAGAACCGAGAATGATACAGAGCCGGAAACAGAAAGCGGTTCTGAAGAAAACAGCACGGAAGAGCATATGGTATCCGGTGGTGATGTAAAAGAACCGGAGTGTACCTGTGAGGATAAATGTGGTGCGTATGAATACGACCATAATTGCGAAGTATGCGTGAAAGATTATAAGCTCTGTGCATATAAAAAGCCGAATGTCACAATCCAGATCAATCAGCCGGATGGGTGGCATAATGACAAAGCAACCGTGACATTTACGGTTGCGGATGTGGCACACACAGGAAATTTTGAAATTGCCAAGATTCAGGCGAAGGTAGGACAGAATGGAAGCTGGACGGATGTGACAGAGGACAGAAAGCTGGAGGTTTCTGAAAACTGTACGGTGTATGTGCAGGTCACTGACCAGAAGGATCATACCTATGAGAGAAGCCGTGCAATCAAATGTTTTGACACCACAAAGCCTACGCTTAATGCTGCGGTCAGTGACGGACTTCTGAGTGTACAGGTACATGATACGGATTCCGGAGCGAAAGCAGTCTATGTTAACGGATATGAATTTACAGACCTTACAAACGGAACTTTGAATATCCGCCTGCAGCAATTTGATGCGGGGTATGAGTATTTTACCATTTCTGCAATGGACAATGCCGGAAATATGTCGGAGGTCTACAAGACGAAAAATCCATACTACAAAGACCCGGCAGATGAGAGTGATGACAATCCGGCAGAACAGCTTCCGGTCAATGCAGAAGCTACAAAGCCGGGAAGTGCCACAGGAACCGTAACGGAGCATACCAAGACAGACAGTAATGGGAATACCACTTCACAGACAAATCCTGCGGAGCAGAAGAAACAGGCAATGGCGGAAGCGGATGCTTCGGAGAAAGCAGAGAATGAGGATAAGGAGAGTAAGCAGTCCGAGCAGGGCAAGGAATTTTATACCATTCAGACAGCGTCGGACAAGGTGTTTTATCTGATTATCGACAGGGATGGAGAGGAAGAAATGGTCTACTTCCTGACAGAGATTACGGAAAATGACTTGCTGAATACCACATCTGATAACAACGAAACCTTACCGAAAAACTCTGCCGCATTAGAGTCTGCAATCCCGACTTCTGAAAGTGCATTGCCAAATAATAATGCAGAACAGGAAAATAAGGAGGAGGAAGCTGCGGAAGATACAGAGGGAACCGAAGAAGATACAGAAAGCACCGAGGAACCGGAAGAAACGGAGGTTAAAGAGCAGGCAAATCCTATGATTTCCTATATCCTTATGGGAGGTCTTGCAGTGGCAGTAATCGGAGGTGCGTATTATTTTAAAGTGGTACGCAAAAAGAAAGAGGATTTCATCGAGGATGAAGATGAGGACGAGGAAGATAACGAAGAATATGAGAACGAAGATGAGGAATCAGAGGGAAGTTCGGATGATGATTTCTTTGAGGAACAGGAGGAAGAATAATGCAGTTAGTGATAGCGGAAAAGCCAAGTGTGGCACAGTCAATTGCCAAGGTGCTTGGTGCAGATGAAAGAAAAGACGGATACATGGAGGGAAACGGTTCTATCGTTTCATGGTGCGTGGGGCATCTGGTTGAGTTGGCACAGCCGGATGCCTATTCTGATGCATGGAAAAAGTGGACTTACGACAGCCTGCCTATGATACCGGAGCATTGGCAGCATGAGGTCAAGAAAGACACGGTTGCACAGTTCAGGGTATTAAAGGAGCTGATGCATGATACTAAAGTAGACAGCGTGGTATGTGCCACGGATGCAGGACGGGAAGGAGAGCTTATCTTCCGTCTGGTGTATGAACAGGCGGGATGCAGCAAACCGATGAAACGCTTATGGATTTCATCTATGGAGGAAAGTGCCATAAGAGAAGGATTTGAGAACTTAAAGCCGGGAAGTGACTATGATCACTTATACCATTCCGCACTGTGCAGACAGGAAGCGGACTGGCTTGTGGGTATCAATGGGACAAGGCTTTTTACCGTTTTATATGGCGGCAAGGTGTTAAAGGTGGGCAGAGTACAGACACCTACCCTTGCAATGCTTGTAGAACGTGAAGCAAAGATTATGAATTTCAAGAAAGAGCAGTATTTTATGGCTCATATTCTCTGTGGCGGCGTGGATGCGGTCACAGAGAGGATTGACAGTAAAACAGAAGCAGAAAATGTTGCAGGAGCTTGTCTGAACGGACAGGCTCTTGTTACGTCTGTGGCAAAGGAAGAAAAGACGGTGGCACCGCCGAAACTTTATGACCTTACCACACTCCAGAGGGATGCCAACCGTCTATTCGGTTTTACAGCAAAGCAGACCTTAGAGTACACCCAGAGCCTTTATGAAAAGAAGCTGTGTACCTATCCGAGAACGGACAGTCAGTATTTGTCTGATGATATGGAGCAGACAGCCGGAAATGTTATTGAAGCAATTTTTGGTTACATATTGTTTGAGGAAAATAGGATGTTCAATCCGGATATTAAGCGTGTGTTAAACAGCAAAAAGGTCACAGACCACCATGCGATTATCCCCACAATGGAGATTGCCAAAGCTGACCTTGCAGCCCTGCCGGAAACGGAGCGAAAGATTTTATCCCTTGTGGCCAACAGGCTGCTGTGCGCTATGGGGGAGAAACATCTTTATGAAACAGTCAAGGCAGAGTTTTCCTGTGGCGGTTACACCTTTGCCACTTCCGGCAAGTCGGTCTTAAAAAACGGGTGGAAAGATTTTGAAGATGCTTTTAAGCGTTCTTTTAGGACAACGGAAGATAAAGAGCAGGAGGATAAGAAACTGCCAGAGCTTTCAAAGGGGCAGACCTTTGACGGGGTACAGACGAAGATCAGCGAGCATTATACAAATCCCCCAAAGCACTTTACGGAAGATTCCCTTTTGTCTGCAATGGAGCGAGCCGGAAGTGAAGAAATGGGAGATGATGTGGAACGTAAAGGACTTGGCACACCTGCCACCAGAGCAGACATCATTGAGAAGCTGGTCAAGGACGGTTTTGTGAAGCGTGAGAAAAAGCAGATGATTCCCACAGAGGACGGAATGAAACTGATTACGGTGCTTCCGGATGTGGTAAAGTCCCCGAAACTTACCGCTGACTGGGAAAATGCCCTTACCCTTGTTGCAAAGGGAGAGTATTCCATGCAGGAATTTATGGATGGCATTGCGGATATGGTAAAGAACCTTGTGCAGACTTATCACAGCATTAGTGACGAGCAGAAATCCATGTTTGGAGGAAATCAGAGCGCACAGGAAGCCCTTGGAAAATGCCCGAAATGTGGCGGTGATGTGGTAAAGGGAAAATATGGAGCCTACTGCAAAAATAAGTGTGGTATGAATGTCGGCAAGGCTATGGGGACTGTACTTTCCGATACGCAGATTAAGAGTATGCTGGAGGGAAAAAAGACTTTCGTCAAAGGATTAAAGGGAAAGAAGGGAAGCTATGATGCCTACCTTATCCCGGAAGGAATTGAGGATTATTCCTATACCAAAGATGGTAAGGAAATCAAAGGCTCACAGTATAAGGTCAAGCTGGAGTTTCAAAAAAGCAAGAAATAATAGCAATTAACAGCGTAAAGGCGTGTGAAGTGTAACAGTTTCATACGCCTTGTTTTCGTAGGATAAGGGACACTTCGTTGTGGTTGAAAAGGATAAATGTTATAATCTCAGTGTTGCAGAGAGTGATAAATTGCAATTTAAAGGAGAGATTGTAAATGGCTATGAAGGATGAGGAATATTTGAAGCGAAACATTTTAGCAGTTTATTATAAACATGAACCTCAATACACGAACCTACCATATTACCGTTTCATGGGACAAAAGGAACTTGAAACATTATTTTTTAATAAGGTGATGTATTTTACAGACCCGGTTGAATGGAAAAAATCAAGTACTGGAGATGCGAACGAAACTTATTTTGAGGATTGGTTTAGAGATAAAGACAATATATATAAGGCATATAGATTGATTAAAGAATCATCGGAAAAGAGGTTAGGGCAATATTGCACACAACAATACATAATGGGTGTATATAGTGACTTTGTGGCAGCGGCAGCATTGTTGCAACAACGAACCTTTTGTTATTGTGTATCAAATAAATATGCAGATGCAAAAATGGTTCAGGAATACCATAAGAAATACGGAAGAAATTTTATTATAAAATACAAAAATGATTTTTATAAAAAACTTTCAATTCTTGATCAAGGAAATTATGTCCCAATGGGTATTTATCTGTTTGCAGATATTATGCCGATGGTATATATAAATTGCTTTGAAGATTATATCGAAAAGTATATTTGTGAAAGCCATACTTTGGATCAGGTTGCGAAAAATGCGTTTGATTTTGGTGCGTTTTTAAAGCATAGTAGTTTTAGTTATGAACACGAGATAAGAGTTAAATTAAGAATACATTTAGATGAATATTATAATTTGCAAACTTTATCAAATGAATTTTATAGAGTAGTATTTGCTTTGCAAAATGATGATGAGATAGTAAGTAAGAGCATGGCATTTATTGATTTTGTTGAAGATAAGGTAAATTATATATTTGATGATGTTCGTGATAAGATTAAAGATATTGCTGGTAAACAATGCTTTGAATTAAAGTTAAGTGCTGAAATCAGCATAAATGATATAGTTGATAGTATTGTATTACATGACAAAGCCAGTACTGAAGAAAAAAGCTTAGCATATAAGTTGAGGGATTCCAGTGGAATATCAATCATAGAAACAGATTTTGATAAATTTGCAAATGGATTTCGATTGACATGATATTGTATGGTCTATAAAACTAAATAACAGTCACAAAAGTAATGGTGACATAACAAGCGGTAAGACTTTCCAGTTTTGCCGCTTTTTATGTGATAAAAAAGGAGGACAAAATAATGAATGAAGAAATGAAAAATGTAACTGTAAACAATGCCGAGGTGCAGGATGCAGAGCCTGCAGCAAAAGCAAATGAAACTAAAGCAGAGAAATTTATCCGTCTTGGAGAATACCGCATGAATAAAGCGATTGATGCGCTTGGAAGGTTGGAACACCTTGCCAACAGGTCTGCTTATGAATATACAGCAGAGCAGGTAGAGGCTATGTTTGGTGCTTTGGAAAATAAGGTAGCAGATGTAAAAGCAAAATTTAATACAAAGAAACAGGATAATACATCTTTTTCTTTTGGAACACATGCAGAGTAAGGAGGAAACCAGGAATGAAACAGTTAGAAAAAGAAATTGCGGAAACAAACAAGCAGAGCATGATGAAACGTTATCAACTGTATGGAACGAAAGCATCAAAGCTGGCAGACAAATCACAGAAGAATACCGGGAAGGGAGAGAGAAAGTAATGGAATATAAGGATTTTGTAGAACAGGTAAAAGATCAGATACAGGATTTTTTACCGGAAAAATTTGCAGATGCAACGATTTCTGTTCATCAGGTAGTAAAGAATAATGACTGTGTTTTGGATGGTCTGACAATCCGGACGGAAGAAAGCAATATTTCTCCAACCGTATATCTGAATCCGTATTTTGAACAGATACAGGATGGAGCTGAGATGGATGATGTGCTTGGGCAGATTGCAGCCACATATCAGGCACATTATATTGACCATGATATGGATGTATCTGCGGTTACTGATTTTGATAACGTCAAAGACAAGATTGTGTGCAAGCTCATCAATGAGGAAGCCAACAGGCAGTTTCTTGAGGACAAACCATACACCAAGGTGGAAGATTTGGCGGTTGTGTATCAGATTTTAATGGACAAAAATGCGGAAGGCACTGCAACCATAACGATTACAGATAATCTGATGGACAGGTATGGGATTACCCTTGAGGATTTGCACGAACAGGCTCTTTTGAACATGGATGTTTTACAGCCATACAGCTTCAAGGGAATGAGCGAGACCATTATAGAAATGATGGCAGGGGACATTGCAAGGGATAATGATATGGATATATCAGAGGCAAGAGAAATGGCATCCCAGATGATACCGGATGTTCCTGACACGATGTTTGTCCTGACAAATGATACAAAGGTAAATGGAGCAGCCGCTATATTAAATGATGATACCAGACAGGAAATAGCAGACAAGGTTGGAGACTTCTATGTACTGCCTTCATCTGTGCATGAAACGCTGATTATCCCGAAAGATGCCGGAATGGAGTTAAGAGACCTTGAACAGATGGTGCAGGAAGTGAACCAGACACAGGTAGCACCAGAGGAACGACTTTCAGATCATGTGTATGAATATGATGCAAAAGAACATGAGCTGTTTCGCAGTGACCGTGCAGAGGAACGTGCAAAACAGAAAGCGGAAAAGCGTGATGAGAAAAAAGAACGTCCTTCACTAAAAGAGAGACTTGCAGAAAAGAAAAATGATGTGATGAAGATGGATGCTGACAGGAAACAACCGACAGCAGATAAAAAGAAAGAAGCGGTGATTTAGCCACTTCATACATAATAAACAGGAAGGCAGCCACTTTGGGCTGCTTTTCTGTTACTAGGAGAAATTGAATCGAAAGGAGTATCTATGGCAGGAAAATATCATTATATATCTGCACTGGCAGAAATGACAGCAGGAGATATTGTTAAAAACGAAAATGAATGGACCAGATTTCTGACCACGGCTGCAAGACTGTATAAATATCCCTTTAACGAGCAGATGTTAATATACGCCCAAAGACCAGATGCTACAGCCTGTGCTTCACTTGAAACGTGGAATGAAAAGATGAATTGCTGGGTCAACCGTGGAGCGAAAGGAATTGCCCTGATTGATACGGACAGCGAACGTCCGAGATTAAAATATGTCTTTGATGTATCAGATGTGCATAAGGCAAGAAGAATCGGGCGTGACCCAAATCTGTGGGAACTTAAGGAGGAACATAAGGCTCCTGTGCTTGCACAGCTTGAAAAGACTTATGGTGGAACCGATGTAAATATGCCTTTTGAAGAGAGGATTATGGAGATAGCTGACAGGATTGCCCAGGATTATTATGAGGAACTTTTACCGGAGCTAAACTATGTGAAAGAGGGCAGTTTCCTTGATGATCTGGATGAACTGAATCTTGGAATTAGGTTGAGGGAAACGCTGGCTTCCAGTATCTCCTTTACCCTGCTATCCCGATGCGGTGCCGATATGGATTTGTGGAAAGATGACATGAATTTTGAATATATCCACGAATTTAATAATACAAAGTCATTAGCTGTCATTGGAAATGCAACTACGGAAATGTGTAAGCCCCTGCTTATGGAAATTGGAAGGACAATAGGGGCATACGAGCGTCAGATTGCCCGAAATAAGGCAAGAGAAAAAGCGGCTGGGGAGCATATTGGAAGCCATGAAGAAAATGTTGAAAAAGGACTTGCAAATGCACCAAAATCAGACTATAATGCTTTAAAGCGTGAAAGTGAAACGACAATAGAAAAACCAAAGGAAACTGAAAATCATACAGAAATGGAGGGCATTGCCAATGAAACTGACATACGAAAAGAACGGGGATTATCTGATTCCGAACCTGACAGCGAACGAGGAGCCGGAGAAGGCACTGACCAAGTACGGACTGATGAGGAAGAACTTTCTGAAGGAGCACAGGAGAGGGATTTATCAGGGAATGATTCTGACAGGGGAGCTGAAAGCACATTGTCTGCAGATACAGGAGCAGGCAGAGCAGAGAATGGAACTTCTGACCGGACAGATGGCGAAGTCGGAGGGAGTGAACGAGGAACTGAAAGCAGCCGATCAGATGCGCTGGGTAGCGAAGATGAACAACATCAGACACTCAGCGGAGGAAATCGTGCTGACAGAACTGATCTACATTTAAGCAGTGAGGAACAAGCTAATATTACCATGCAGGAGCCGGATAGTGACAGCAATTCATTATCCGGTTCTTTTTCGGATAAAACCGAAGATTTCACGGAGCTTCAAAAGGGAGTCTTATGTTTTGATAATCACCTTATCCATAAAAGACCGGAGATTGCGGGATATTTCCAGTCAGAGCAGGATGCGGTTTTACAGACGGAGTATCTGAAAAATTCTTTCCGTATGGAGGAATTTACAGAGCTGTATATTGGGGATGTAAGAGCCGGGTATCGAGCTGATGAGGATGGGCTTACCATGTGGAAAGGCAATTATCTGACCCGTGAAGCAGAGAGCAGGTTGTCATGGGAAGATGCAAGATACTGGGTCAATTCTTATATCGAGGATGGTGTCTATTTACTTCCGGGGGAAGTGGCAGAGCAGATTGATACAGACGGTATGTTCAAACAGCTTGACCTTTTTACCATGTTTTCGGAGCAGGTCGGCAACATTGCCATGAAGCAGGCAGAAGAAAAAAGTGTTATGCCGGCAGGTTTTGTACTGCCGGAGCAACAGATTGATGATATTTTAAGAAGCGGTGGGGGCAGGGATGACAGCCGCAAGCGTATTTATGCCAAGTACCAACAGAGAAAGACACCGGAGGAAATGACTGCCTTTCTGAAAAAAGAGTATGGAACCACCGGAAAAGGCTTTGAGTTTGACGGAAAGCAGATAGCCGTATGGTTTGATGAAGGCGGCATGCGTGTTGGATACGGTACGTCAGCAACGGAGCATCCGATACTCACGATGGAATGGAAAGAGATTGAGCAGAATATCCGCAGGCAGGTAGAGAATGGCACATATATGGGTGCAAATGAAGCTTATCTTGTGGATGAGGTGGAGCGTAGCAGGATTGCAAACCATTTATTTTTCTTTTTCCGTGACGGTATGGGAGAAATGCCGGAAGAATTGGAATTAAAGGCGGGCAATTACCCGGATGCCCATGCAAGACTGGTGGAACTTCTTTCTACACCGGAAGAGGTGGAGAGGATAGCTGCCCACATGGATCATGCTCTGCATCAGTTGGAAACCGGAGAAAAAAGCCTGCGTTTCCGTTCTGTTATGCCAAAAGAGGAGCTTCGTGCCGAACTCGATAACCTTCTGGTAGACAGGCTGACATTTCCAGCTGCTGAGCATGTGGAAATTAAACACGAGGATTTTATCACGCAGGATGAGATTGACCACAGGCTTGGCAGGGGAAGTGGTTTTTCAAATGGGTCTTTTCGTATTTATGATTATTTTAAGGAAGGGCATGACAGCAAAGAAGCAGCTAATTTCTTAAAGAATGAATATGGAACAGGCGGCAGTAGCCATGCACTTGCCGGAGCTGACCACAGCTATGAGGATCATGATGCAAAAGGAATAAAGCTGAAAAAGGGAAATATCGGAAAACCATACGCAGAAGTGCTGTTGTCCTGGAAGGTTGTGGAGAAACGTATCCGAAAGCTCATTGAAGAAGATAAGTATTTATCTACGGAAGGAAAAGAAGCCTATGTACAGTACAGAGTGGAGCAGGAGCAGAAGGCTTTGGAGCAGGCACAGGCAAAGATGGAGCATGAAACCAAGGTAGCCTGTAAGAATGCCATTGAAAAGGCAATCGCTGAGAAGTTTGACGGGTATCGTCTGCCAAAGGATACAGCGGAGGGAGTCATTCAGGAATATGGCTCTGAACGAGTAAGTTATGTGCTTGCCAATTCTGTCATGCACAAAAGGCAGGATGGACGGTTTTCTCCGGAGAATAAGGAGTGGGCAAAAGCTATTGAGCCTTATGCCATGGTGAAAAATGAGGATATGGTTGTGGATTCCCACCCGGCTGTATTAAATGGATTTATCAACCAGACAAGACGGTATATCGAGCAGGAGAAAGAGCTTGCGGCACAGGCGGCTGAGAAAATCACGATTGATGGACAGGAGTGCATCAAAGTCGATGAATGGGGGACTGAGGAAGAAACCTATGTGCTTGGAAATTCCGTAACAGATAATCAATTTTTTTATGCAGAGGTAAATGGTGTTGCCTTTGAGTACGATTATCAGCCACAGCGGGGAGAAGTCGAGGAAGATTATCTCAACGAGATGACGGAAAGGGATATAGACCGTCACGAAACAGAGGTGTTTACACAGATTGAAGGAAGCGAAGATTATCCTGAAGGTGTTGAGGAATCACCATTAACGGCAGAGGATGTGCAAAATCTGGTTCTGATTAACAGGGAGTATTCTGCAGGGACCAGAACCACGGTTTATGATTTTGAGTGCGATATTCGTGGAGAACATGACACATTGCAATATACCTTAGAGCATCACGATGATGGGGAAGGTTTTACCATTCATACGCAAAAGGATGATATTTGGGAACGGATGTCTGAGCCGGAACTTGAGCGTCTTGAGGGTATTATCAGCCGTGAAGCCTTGTATTTTAAATACCATGATAAAATAGCAGGGGCAAAGAGCATAGAGGATATGGAGGAGATTCAGTTCAGTATTATGGAAGATGAGTCTCCTTATTTTTCGGCAGTTTCAGATAGGGTATGGAAAGAATTTAACCAGAAAGAAAATGAGCTGTCTGGAGAAAATCGGGAAACTTCCGGACAGGATGTCCAAAAGCCGGAGGAAGTGTCAGACACATCATTAGAGCCGGATATCGAAGTACCTGTGAAGCAGGCAGAACCGCAGATTGATAAGACCGGGGCTGTCAATTTCCGTATCACGGATGATGCTTTAGGAATTGGCACTGCAAAGGAAAAATTCCGCAGAAATGTGGAAGCTATACATACACTGGAGAAAATAGAGAGCGAGAACCGTATTGCAACACCGGAGGAACAGGAGATTTTATCTCAGTATGTCGGCTGGGGCGGGCTTGCGGATGCCTTTGATGAAAGCAAGAGTGCCTGGGCGAATGAATATCAGGAGTTAAAGGGACTGTTATCGGATCAGGAGTATGCTTCAGCAAGGGAGAGTACCTTAAATGCCCATTATACAAGCCCTGCCATAATCCGCAGTATCTATGATGCCTTGGATAAAATGGGATTTGAAAAAGGAAATGTGCTGGAGCCGGCAATGGGTATAGGAAATTTCTTCGGAATGCTACCGAAGAAGATGCAGGAGAGCAGACTATACGGTGTGGAGCTTGACGGCGTTACGGGAAGGATTGCAAAGCAGCTATATCCGAATGCCGACATTAAAATCACAGGATTTGAAAAGACGGATTATCCCAATGATTTCTTTGATGTGGCAATCGGAAATGTGCCATTCGGACAGTACAAGGTGGCAGACAAGCAGTATGACAAACAGAATTTTTTAATCCATGACTATTTCTTTGCAAAGACCTTAGATAAGGTTCACCCCGGAGGTGTGGTTGCCTTTGTTACCAGTAAGGGAACAATGGATAAGAAAAGTCCGGAGGTCAGAAAATATCTTGCACAGAGAGCAGAGCTTCTTGGTGCGGTCAGACTGCCCAACACAGCATTTAAGGAGAATGCCGGAACAGAGGTCACTTCTGATATCCTATTCTTAAAGAAGCGTGACCGTGTGATGGATTTGGAGCCGGACTGGGTGCATCTGTCAGAGGATGAGAACGGCATTGCCATGAACAGCTATTTTGCCGAACACCCGGAGATGATTGTGGGAAAAATGGAAATGGTCAGCGGACCGTATGGCATGGAAAGTACCTGTATGCCCGATACCACAAGACCATTTGCACAGCAGCTACAGGAAGCAGTCAGCCATATTGACGGAGAGATTGAAGCGGTGGAACTGGATGAGCTGGCAGATGAGCTTGCGGATGCCACCATTCCCGCAGACCCGGATGTCAAGAATTACAGTTATACCATTGTGGATGATAAGGTATATTACCGTGAAAATTCCATTATGAAGCCTGTGGATATGTCCGATTCCATGCAGGGACGTATCAAGGGAATGGTGGGTATCCGAAACTGTACACAGGAGCTTATCAATCTACAATTAGAGGAATATCCGGATACGGTAATTAAGGAAAAGCAGGCGGAGTTAAACAGCTTATATGATGCTTTTTCCAAGAAACATGGCTTGATCAACTCGCAGACCAATAAAAGAGCATTTAATCAGGACAGCAGCTATTGTTTGTTGTGTTCTCTTGAAAAATTGGACGATGAGGGCAATTTCAAGGGCAAAGCGGATATGTTCACGAAGCGTACCATTAAAAAGGCAGAGGTTGTCACAAGTGTGGATACGGCAAGTGAAGCACTGGCAGTGTCCTTATCGGAAAAAGCAAGGGTTGACCTTGACTATATGGCAGAGTTGACCGGAAAGGATGTGGATACGGTAAAGGAGGAGCTGACTGGAATTATATTTCAGAATCCATTGACGGATCAATGGGAAACTGCGGATGAGTATCTGAGTGGAAATGTCCGTGACAAGCTGGAAACAGCAAAGGTCTATGCAGAAAGTCACCCGGAATATGCTGTGAATGTGCAGGCACTCACACAGGTACAGCCGAAGGAGCTGGATGCCAGCGAGATTGAGGTGCGTATCGGTGCCACATGGATTGACCCAAAGTATATCGAGGATTTTATGCGGGAGACCTTTGAAACGCCGCAGCATTTGTTTGACAGGAATGTCGTAGGAGTACAGTATTCCGATGTGACAGGACAGTGGAACATAAAGGGCAAAAATGCGGACTACGGTAATTCCCTTGTCAATATGACCTACGGTACAAGCCGGAGAAATGCTTACACCATTCTGGAGGATTCCCTTAATTTAAAGGACAGCCGTGTTTACGATACCATAGAGGAGGACGGCAAGGAAAAGAGAGTCCTGAATAAGAAAGAAACCACCATTGCATCACAGAAGCAGGAAGCCATAAGGGAAGCATTTAAGGATTGGGTATTTCGTGATCCGGAACGCAGACAGGTACTTGTGGCAAAATACAACCAGCTTTTCAATTCCACAAGACCAAGGGAATATGACGGTTCACATCTGAAATTTCCCGGCATGACACCGGATATTGAGTTAAAGCCTCACCAGAAAAATGCGGTGGCTCATGTACTTTACGGAGATAATACCCTGCTTGCCCATTGTGTGGGAGCCGGAAAGACTTTTGAAATGACAGCGGCAGCCATGGAGAGCAAGCGTCTTGGATTATGTCAAAAGAGCCTGTTTGTGGTTCCGAACCATTTGACGGAGCAGTGGGCAAGTGATTTTTTGCGGTTATATCCCGGAGCCAATATCCTTGCTGCAACAAAGAAAGACTTTGAGCCTGCCAACCGTAAGAAATTCTGTTCCAGAATAGCCACGGGAGATTATGATGCGGTTATTATCGGGCATAGTCAGTTTGAGAAAATTCCGCTTTCACAGGAAAGACAGGTAGCCATTATTGAAAGGCAGATTGATGAGATAGAGCTTGCCATTGCACAGGCAAAAGCCGACAACGGAGAACGCTACACCATTAAGCAGATGGAGAAATCAAGAAAATCACTTCTTACAAGGCTTGAAAAGCTGAATGATGCATCAAGGAAAGATAATGTAGTGACCTTTGAGCAGCTTGGCGTGGACAGGCTTTTCGTGGATGAGAGCCATAATTACAAAAATCTGTTTCTTTATACCAAGATGCGAAATGTGGCGGGAATCGCACAGTCAGAGGCACAGAAATCCTCGGATATGTTTGCAAAGTGTCAGTATCTTGATGAATTGACAGGCGGTAAGGGTGTAACTTTTGCGACAGGTACGCCGATTTCAAACAGTATGACAGAGCTTTATACCAATATGCGTTACCTTCAGTATGGTACGCTTCAGAAGCTGGGACTGGGACATTTTGACAGTTGGGCATCCTCTTTTGGAGAAACGCAGACAGCCATAGAGCTTGCACCGGAGGGAACCGGATACCGGGCAAAGACAAGGTTTGCAAAGTTCTTTAATCTCCCGGAGCTGATTGCACTTTTTAAGGAGAGTGCGGATATTCAGACACCGGATATGCTAAATCTTCCTGTGCCGGAAGCAGAGTATGAAAATGTGGTGCTAAAGCCAAGTGAATATCAAAAGGACATGGTGGCATCTTTGGCAGAAAGGGCAGAAGCCGTGCGTGACAGACAGGTACAGCCTTATGAGGACAATATGCTAAAGATTACCAATGACGGAAGAAAGCTGGCATTAGACCAGAGGCTTATCAATGATATGTTGCCGGATGATGAAAATTCAAAGGCAAGCAACTGTGTGGAAAAGGCATTTGAAATATGGGAGCAGACAAAGGAGCAGAAATCAACGCAGCTTATTTTCTGTGACCTGTCAACACCGAAAGGAGATGGTACATTTAATGTTTATGAGGACATCCGAAACAAGCTGATCGAAAAGGGTGTCCCACCGGAAGAAATCGCATTTATACATGAAGCAAATACGGAGCTTAGGAAAGCGGAGCTGTTCGGAAAAGTAAGAAGCGGACAGGTCCGTTTTTTGCTTGGTTCCACACAGAAGATGGGAGCCGGAACCAATGTGCAGGACAGACTTATCGCACTGCACCACCTTGATGTGCCTTGGCGTCCTTCTGATGTAGGACGGATTTTGCGGACATTCAAAATAAAAAAGAATGTGGAGGTAACAGACAATGGCAAAATCATTATTTGAGGAACTGGGCGGCAAATACGAAAGGCAAGGGGATTATTTGATACCGTGCTTAACTGTACCCGCCGAAGAAGAACAGGCAATAGGCATCTGGGGGCAACGGCATTTAGATTATCTAAAACAGTACCGTAAAGTTACATACACCAATCTTCTTACAAGCGGCAGGCTAAACGCCTACCTTGCCGACATCAACAGACAGGCACAGGAACGCTTTGAAAGGCTCATAGAGGGTATGAAACAGGCACAGGGCATAACGGAACAGCTAAAGGCAGAAAACGCCTTAGAATGGACAGGATGCCTCAATAACATAAGGGCTTGTGCGAGGGAGATTGTGGAAAAGGAAATTATTTTTGCATAAACAGATGATTAGTGGCAGGGGGAAATCCTGCCGCTTTTTCTGCTTTAGTTTGTCAGCTTGACAAATAAAGGGTTAAGGAATATAATTAGATTCAGTATTATACAAGGAGTTAATAAATATGCGGCAAGGTATTCTTAAATAAACTGTCAATTTGATAGTGGGAACAAAAAGTAGCAGTCCCGTTTCACTTTTAATATGGGGCTTAGTTTTTTGTACCCAGTTTAAGAATACTTTTATCATGTAATTTTATATGCCCGAAAACATATAAGTGTTTTGGGGCTATTGGAGTTATTTACCCAGTGATAGGAGTATTTATCACTGGGTATTTTTATGCCCTTTTTTGGGTGTTGATAGGAGGAAAATCACATGAAAATAATTAACTTAGGCATTCTGGCTCACGTTGACGCAGGAAAGACAACATTAACGGAAAGTTTATTGTATACCAGTGGTGCAATTGCAGAACTAGGGAGCGTAGATGAAGGCACAACAAGGACAGATACAATGAATTTGGAGCGTCAAAGGGGAATCACTATCCAGACAGCAGTGACATCTTTTCAGTGGGAGGATGTAAAAGTCAACATTATAGATACGCCAGGCCATATGGATTTTTTGGCGGAAGTATACCGTTCTTTATCCGTATTAGACGGAGCAGTATTATTAGTTTCTGCAAAGGATGGCATACAGGCACAGACCCGTATACTGTTTCATGCACTACAGATAATGAAGATTCCGACAATTTTTTTCATCAATAAAATTGACCAAGAGGGGATTGATTTGCCAATGGTATATCGGGAAATGAAAGCAAAGCTTTCTTCGGAAATTATAGTGAAGCAAAAGGTTGGGCAGCATCCCCATATAAATGTAACGGACAATGACGATATGGAACAGTGGGATGCGGTAATTATGGGAAACGATGAACTATTAGAGAAATATATGTCAGGGAAACCGTTTAAAATGTCAGAACTGGAACAGGAAGAAAACAGGAGATTCCAAAACGGAACGTTATTTCCCGTTTATCACGGAAGCGCTAAAAACAATCTGGGGATTCGGCAGCTTATAGAAGTAATTGCCAGTAAATTTTATTCATCAACGCCTGAAGGTCAATCTGAACTATGCGGGCAGGTTTTTAAGATTGAATATTCAGAGAAAAGGCGGCGTTTTGTTTATGTGCGTATATATAGCGGAACATTGCATTTGAGGGATGTTATTAGAATATCTGAAAAAGAGAAAATAAAAATCACAGAGATGTGTATTCCGTCAAATGGTGAAATCGTCCCGGCTGACCATGCCTGTCCGGGAGAAATTGTTATTTTAGCTGATGATACTTTGAAACTGAACGACATTCTGGGAAATGAAAAACTCCTGCCTCACAAAACATGGATTGATAATCCCATGCCATTACTTCGGACAACGGTAGAGCCGCAAAAGCCGGAGCAAAGGGAAGCCCTGTTAAATGCCCTCGCAGAGATTGCTGATACAGACCCTCTTTTAAAATATTATGTGGATACTACAACGCATGAGATTATACTTTCTTTTTTGGGGAATGTGCAGATGGAAGTCATTTGTGCCATCCTTGAGGAAAAATATCATGTGGAGGCAGAAATAAAAGAGCCTACTGTTATATATATGGAAAGACCGCTTAGAAAAGCAGAATATACCATCCACATAGAAGTCCCGCCAAATCCTTTCTGGGCTTCTGTCGGGTTGTCCATAGAGCCGCTCCCTATTGGAAGCGGAGTGCAGTATGAAAGCAGAGTTTCACTTGGATATTTAAATCAATCGTTCCAAAATGCGGTTATGGAGGGGGTTCTTTATGGCTGCGAGCAGGGGCTGTATGGATGGAAAGTGACAGACTGTAAAATCTGTTTTGAATATGGATTGTATTATAGTCCTGTAAGTACCCCCGCAGACTTTCGGCTGCTTTCCCCTATCGTATTGGAGCAGGCTTTAAAAAAAGCAGGGACAGAACTATTAGAGCCATATCTCCACTTTGAAATTTATGCACCGCAGGAATATCTCTCACGGGCGTATCATGATGCTCCAAGGTATTGTGCAGATATTGTAAGTACTCAGATAAAGAATGACGAGGTCATTCTGAAAGGAGAAATCCCTGCTAGATGTATTCAAGAATACAGGAACGATTTAACTTATTTCACAAATGGGCAGGGAGTCTGCTTGACAGAGTTAAAAGGATACCAGCCAGCTATTGGTAAATTTATTTGCCAACCCCGCCGCCCGAATAGCCGTATAGATAAGGTTCGGCATATGTTCCACAAGTTAGCTTAACAGCTTGCAAAAGTCATATAAAATGAGATTTGAAAGGAGAATGTAACTTCATGTTTGCTAAAAATTCAAAGGCATATTCTGTCTACCTGCTGTTCCGATTTGTCTGTTCCCTGGCGGTTTCTATGTCCACAGTGCTTTCCATCGTGTACCACCTGGAGGTGGTGCAGCTGGATGCTTTCCAGCTTGTCCTGGTAGGGACGGTTCTGGAGACCTCCTGCTTTCTGTTCGAGATACCCACCGGTGTGGTGGCGGATTTGTATAGCCGTCGGCGCTCGGTGCTGATTGGAATGTTCCTCTACGGCCTGGGCTTTCTGATGGAGGGTGCGCTACCGTGGTTCGCGCCGGTTCTGCTGGCCCAGGTTGTCTGGGGTTGCGGTGATACCTTCATCACCGGCGCTCTGGAGGCGTGGATTGCCTCGGAGGAAGAGGACAAACCCATAGACAAGGTGTTCCTGCGGGGCAGTCAAATGGGGCAAATCGGCGGCGTTCTGGGCGTGGTGCTGGGCACACTGCTGGGAAACATAAACCTGCAAATGCCTGTCATCTTGGGGGGCAGTTTGTGCTTGTTGTTGGGGCTGGTGATGGTTCGCATCATGCCAGAAACCAACTTCTCCCCTGCTATTGAGGAACGGCAGGGCTTGCTTAAAGACTTTGTCTGCCTGTTCAAGCTCAACCTGGGCTTTGTGAAAGGCGCACCTGTGTTGCTGGCGCTCTTAGCAATCACACTATGCGGGGGACTTGCCAGTGAAGGCTTTGACCGGCTCTCCACCGCTCATTTTCTGGATGACACGGTAATACCCGTTATCGGGCCGCTGAACAGCGTCACTTGGTTCGGTGTTATCAGTCTTATCGGCAACGGCTTAGGTATTCTGGCTTCTCAGTTGCTCATCGCCCGCATGGAGAAAAAAGGGACTGTCAGCCGAACCAGTGTGGTCATGTCCACCAGCGCCGGGTATATCCTGTGCCTGGTTCTCTTCGCGGTGGGGCGGAGCTTTTGGTTCATGTTGTTGGTGTTCCTGCTGGCGGGGCTTATGCGCACCATCAAGGAGCCTGTGCTGGCCGCCTGGATGAACGACCATGTGGATGAGAAAATGCGCGCCACAGTCTTTTCCACCAGCGGACAGCTGGACTCTTTCGGGCAGATCATCGGCGGGCCTATTGTGGGGCTGGTAGCCCAGCAGGTGTCCATACCCTGGGGGCTGGTCTGTACCGCTTTCCTGCTGTTGCCCGCGCTGTTCTTAGTGCCGGTGGCGGGAAAGAAGCGGGATTGATATGGCATAGTTAAGTTTACTGACGAGCGGGAGATTACTTCCGCTCGTCTTCATTTAGTAGCGCAAAATTTGAGGACTCTTTATTTCCTTATTCGGTATAGCGGAGGCGGCTGTCAATTCGACATAATTTTCTTGTGATACTTTACCGTACATGAGCATTTGTTTCGTATTTGAAAGAACAAACTCACCAAATAAAAAAAACGATATTCGGGTGGGTTATTTTGTTATACCCTAAATTACCCTCTGAATTTGTTTTTAAATTTGGAGGGATTTTTTTATGTCCTTTTTTCGGGCAGTTATCTATCTGCTCATACGAAGCAAAATTTATCAATACATAGCATATCAGAGAACGGCAGGAAACCAGTTAAAAAAATTTCTGCCAGTGCAACGGTACTTCTCACCTTGAAAGTAGAAGTACAATCTCCATACAATAGAATTACTATTTCCTATAACCGTAAAGGTCACAGAGCCTTTGCGGTTTTTCTTTTGTCGATTTTTGTTGGAAAGTGCCGTAGGGCTGTTTCTGATATGCGGTGTCGTTCTCCGCCTCTCCATCTGGATTTTTTACATTTCAAAAATTCAGATGGGAGGTATTTATGGTGAAATATGCACCAAGAAAGGTATATATCAGAGAAAGTGGCGGCTATGTGGAATTATCCTACACGGAGTTCTGCCGTTGCAGGGAATCCGACCAGACCTATATGGACAAGCTGTTTATCCCCATTCAAGGCTGTCTGCTTGAAGTCGTGAGGGAGCAATACACAGACTTCTACCGTGACAAGGAACGGTGGCGTTATCTGCAAAAATTAGATACAAAGAATAGACTGCTATCTCTCGACGGATTTACGGACAGCGAGGGGAATCCTCTGGACTTTATCACTGATGAAGCGGTGGACATTGCAGAAACCGTTGTCAATGCGGTCATGGTGGACAGGCTGAAAGCCGCCCTGCCTTTGCTGTCGGATAGTGAACAGGAGCTGATACAGGCAATCTTTTTTGACGGACTTTCCGAGCGTGAAGTCGGGGCGAGGTTGGGCATAACCCAGAGCGTTGTAAACAAACGCAAAGCCAGAATCCTAATAAAACTAAGAAAGATAATAGAAAATTAAAATTTAAGGCGTTCAGCCCCCTTGTTTTTTCCTTTGGGAAGATGAGGGGGCTTTTCTCTGCCCTCTCAATCAATTCTGATTGGAGGAAGTAAGAATGGCATACAACCACGGACGGGAGGACAGGAAATGGCGTATCTGGAAAGAAGCGGAGGAAAAGCTGCTGCGTGAGTGCGGCGTTGATGAAGCGACCATTGAGCAGATACGCATGGCGGACAGGGCAGACTTCAATTCCAACAGGCGGTTTTACCGATGGACGAATGACGTTGCGGAATATCTTGAGGACATGGCAGGCAGGGAGCGGCAGGCGGAAGTGGGTACGGTTGCGGAGTTACTGGAAGAGATTGAGAGCGAAAATCTCTATCAAGTATTAGTCACGGTGGACGGGCGTACCTTGAAAATCGTCCTGCTGAAAATGCAGGGGTATTCCACAAAGGAGATTGCCCCGCTTGTGCATTTGACGACTGGTGCCATCTATGCGAGGTTAGACCATCTGCGGAAGAAGCTGCGGAAAATTTTATAGCTTCTAAAACAGCCTGCCATCCTGCGGGCTACTGGGTGAGGGATGGAAATCCCCTCACTCATTTTTTGCAGGAGGACAACAGGATGGCATACAGGGTTAAGGCATACACGCTTCGGGAGGAATCCACGGAAAGCGGCACAAGGTATTTTATCAGCTTTAAGGACGGGCAGGGCAAATCCCACGAGTTGGAAGTGTCGGAACAGTTCTTTATGGAGTTTCGGCAGATGGAGCGCAGGAACAGGAATCTTTTCTAATGGGACGAGCGGCACAGGGAGTTTAACGAGGTATGGGACGAAACCCTTTACAGACGGGCGTTGCGTGTGCCTAAGAGCCTTGATGAACGCATGGTTGAGGAAGAACGGAATGAAACGCTCTATAAGGCGGTTGGGAGCCTTCCAGAGATACAAAGGCGGCGTTTCCTGCTCTACTACGAGTATGAGTTCAATTTTTACCAAATCGCCGCTATGGAGCATTGCACCGCTTCGGCAATACAGAAATCTGTTGCGATTGCAAAGGAGAAAGTAAAGGCGGAAATTGAAGAAATATCTCCAACCGTGACCGACACCGCCCGAAAAAGAAATCTGTTTTTTATTTGTGTGGGATTGGCGGCATTACATACTCTCACTTTTTTCCGTGGGAGTAAATCTATTTTTAAGGAGGTCAACGCCTATGTGCAACGAAAACAAAGACACCGCCCGAAAGGAGGAAAGCCATGCAGAAGTTACAGACAGTCAACGCCGAAACGCTCCTTTATGAACCGCTTGAGAAACCATCCTTTGTGGTGGACAGCCTTATCCCGACAGGCTTATCGCTGTTCTGCGGCTCACAGAAGATAGGCAAAAGCTGGCTCATGCTGAAGCTATGCTTATGCGTGTCGCAGGGAATCCCTTTATGGGATATGCCGACAATGGAGGGCGATGTGCTTTACCTCTGCCTTGAGGACACGTTCTGCCGCATACAGGACAGGTTATTTCGTTTGACGGACGAAGCAAGCGGGCGGCTCCACTTTGCCGTGGCAAGCTGCAAGCTGTCAGACGGTCTTATCGTGCAGCTTGAAGATTATCTGAAAGATTACCCAGACAGCAGGCTCATTGTCATTGATACCTTGCAGAAAGTCCGTACAGCTTCAAAAGACAATGCCTATGCAAGCGACTATGGGGACATCTCCCTCATCAAAGACTTTGCCGACAGGCACTCTCTGGCGGTCATTGTCGTACACCACATCCGAAAGCAGAATGACAGCGACGTGTTCAACAAGGTGTCTGGGACGACAGGATTAACGGGGAGTGCGGACGCTACCTTTGTTCTGGAAAAGGAGAAACGTGCGTCTGACACCGCCAAGCTGTATGTGACGGGCAGGGACACGCCTTATCAGGAATACACGCTGCGTTTCCGTGATTGCCGTTGGGAGCTTGTGGAGCGGAAAACGCAGGAGCAGCTTGCGAAAGAAACGATACCAGATGTCCTTTTTCGGTTGGTGGATTTTATGAGGGATAAGGAAGAATGGATAGGCACGGCAACGGAACTGTTAGCCGCTATGGGGGAAACGGAAACCATACCCACGGTGATTACGAAATGGCTGAATGAATACCGCACCACATTTTTAAGCGAGAACCGTATCTGCTACCAGTACAGCCGCAGGAAAGACGGCAGGCGGATTGCCCTTGCAAGGAGGGCGGGTGACAGCGGTGATGGTGGTGACAGCGATATTAGGATACCCCCCTGTTACTGTCATTGACGCTTAAAGCCATGTAAAGCTGGCGGCTCTGCCCTGCGGGTGACAGCAGTGACGGTGGTGACAGTGATTTTAGGATACCCTGCCGCTGTCATCCCTACGGGAGAACACCCCGTAAACGCAAAATGCAGGCGTGAGATTTACTCGCCCTTTTCGGTCGTGTAAAACCACCCCTGCGGTCAGAAAAATCATTCCGATTTTTCCGACTGCGTTTACAGGGTGTAACACACTACACTTTGCCCTGCAAAGTCGTGTGCCAGACGTTCCCTCTGGACTCCCTTAAGGCAGGGCTGTGCCCTGCTATCCTACGCCTTACGGCTTCGGATAAAAGAATGGCGGCATGACGGTGACGGCTCTTGCGAGGGGGGTATCCCAAAAACACCGTCATCATCGACATGACCGTCATGCAGGGGGTGAGGGTGACAGTTGCGGCAGTCGGCAGGGGGTATCCCAAAACTGCTGTCACCACCGTCACCGCTGTCACCCCAAAGGACGGTCACCCGCCGAAAGAAAGGAGGAATCCGCCTATGCCTTATGCAATCCTGCGTTTCCAGAAACGAAAAGCGGGCGGCGTTGCGGCTTGTGAACGCCACAACGAGCGGAAGAAAGAAGCCTACAAAAGCAACCCAGATATAGATATGGAACGCTCTAAAAACAATTACCATCTCATAGCACCACCAAAGTACACCTACAAGAAAGAGATTAACCGCATGGTAGCCGAAGCGGGGTGCAGGACAAGGAAAGACAGCGTGATGATGGTGGAAACGCTCATCACAGCTTCACCAGAATTTATGAACCAGTTACCGCCCGAAGAACAAAAAGCGTATTTCCAGACGGCTCTTGACTTCATTTCGGAGCGTGTTGGAAAGCAGAATATCCTCTCCGCTGTCGTCCATATGGACGAGAGAACGCCCCATATGCACCTCTGCTTTGTGCCGATTACGCCAGACAATAAGCTGTCAGCGAAAGCTATCTTAGGCAACCAGAAATCATTATCCGAGTGGCAGACCGCCTACCATGAGCGGATGTCCTCACGGTGGAATCAGCTTGAACGGGGGCAGTCCTCAATGGAAACCAAGCGGAAACACGTCCCCACATGGCTCTATAAATTAGGCGGCAGGCTTGATAAACAGTATGAAGAAATCGTGTCTGCCCTATCCGACATCAACGCCTTTAACGCAGGGAAGAAAAGGGATAAAGCGTTAGATTTACTCTCTGCATGGCTGCCAGACGTGGAGAAATTCTCTAAGGAAATCGGGAAACAGCAGGCGTATATCGACAGTTTGAAAGAGAGAATTGGGCAGGAATCAGACTATGCGGGGCGTATGCGTGATGAAAAGTACGAGCAGGAACTAAAGGTGCAGAAAGCGAATCAGAAGATATTTGAATTGCAGAGAACCAACGAGCAGATGGGGCGGCTGCTGTCAAAAATACCGCCCGAAGTGTTGGAAGAATTGCAGAAAAATCATAGAAGCAGAGCGAAAGAAAGGTAGATATGTGAATGAAGAAACAGGATTTTAAGGTGTTAAAGACCAAAGACTTGTACCCGTTCCCCGACAATCCGTTTCATGTGGCAGAAGATGAAACACTGTCAGAGTTAGCGGAAAGCATCAAGGAATTTGGCATTGTCACGCCGATAATCACACGCCCGAAAGAGGACGGGGACGGTTATGAAGTGATTGCAGGACAGCGGCGTGTCCGTGCTTCTGAACTTGCAGGGATAAATACCGTGCCTGCGTTTGTCCTGCCCTTAGACCGTGACCGAGCCATCATCACCCTTGTAGACAGCAATTTGCAGCGTGAGAATATCCTGCCATCGGAGCGGGCGTTTGCTTACAAGATGAAATCCGAAGCCATGAAGCGGCAGGGTTTCCGCACAGACTTAACCTCGTCACAAGTTGTGACGAAGTTGCGGACGGACGACAAGGTGGCACAGGGCTTCGGCGTGGGCAGGATGACCGTGCAGCGTTTTATCCGCCTGACGGAACTGATACCGCCGATTTTGCAGATGGTGGACGAGGGGAAAATCGCCCTCACGCCTGCGGTGGAACTGTCCTTCTTGAAGAAAGACGAGCAGGAAAACCTCTTTGCCACGATGGAGAGCGAAGAAGCAACGCCCTCACTCTCACAGGCACAGCGGATGAAACAGTTAAGCCAGAGCGGGCGGCTTGACATGGATACGATATTTGCGATTATGACGGAGGAAAAGGGCAACCAGAAAGAAACCTTGAAAATCAACACAAGCAAGCTGAAAAAATACTTTCCGAAGAACACAACGCCGAAGCAGATGGAGGAAACCATCATCAAACTTTTGGAGCGTGAGTTGCAGAGGAAACGCAACCGTGACAGCCGCTAATCTTCTTTTTTCGGGAAGTAAATACAGAGAGTTGAGGTATGGAGAATGAGAGAAATCCAGTATGAAATCGTAAAGGAAATCGCAGTATTGTCTACGGGCGACAGTGGCTACACAAAGGAAATCAATCTCATTTCATGGAATGGGAAAGAGCCGAAGTATGACATCCGCAGCTTTTCCCCGAACCGTGAAAAGTGCGGCAAGGGAATCACGCTGAACGCTGATGAAGCGGCGGCACTCCTTAAAGCATTACAGAAAGAATTAAACAGCGAGGATTAATGGTATCTGATTGGCAGGGCGGGGACATTTCCAAACTCTTCCCTGCCCTGTCTGGAAAGGAAGATTTAAGTATGGGCGAGGATAAGAAAGCAGATAAAAAGAGAAAGCGTATCGTGCCAAAAGCACCAGTGCAGATGATAATCAGCCGTGAATATGTCGGCACACAGACCGTTACAGAAGCGTTTGTCCCGATTATCTCCGAGGATATTCGGAAGAAGATTGCCGAGGGCGACACCTTCGACAATGAGGGGCTGTCCGCTTAGAATGTACGCAATGGGACATGAAAACAGATAGGACAGATACGGAGGTTTTACAGTATGGCAGGAATCAAAGAAGAAAAGAAAATCTATTTAGTCGGCATTTATTGCCGCTTATCTAAAGACGATGGTACGGATAACGAGAGTGCGAGCATTGCGACACAGAAATCCATCCTCACGGATTATGTGAAAAAGCAGGGATGGCACATAGCAAAAACGTATGTGGACGATGGTTATTCTGGTACAAATTTCCAAAGACCAAGTTTCCAGAATATGATAAAAGACATTGAAAGCGGTCTGATAAACTGCGTGATTACGAAAGATTTATCCCGTCTGGGGAGAAACTATCTTGATTGTGGGTTATATCTGGAAGTTTTCTTCCCAGAGCATAACGTGAGGTATATAGCGGTCAATGACGGCGTAGATACCTTGAATAAATCTGCTATGGACATCACGCCTTTCCGCAACATTTTAAACGAAATGTATGCCGCTGACATATCTGTTAAGATAAAATCGGCATATCGGGCGAGGTTTCAACAGGGGAAATTCATGGGAACTACCGCCCCTTATGGCTATATCAAAGACCCTGCCGACCACAACCATCTGCTGATAGATGATAAAGTGGCACATGTTGTAAAAGAGATATTCGACCTTGCATTAAAAGGGAATGGAGTTGCCAAAATTTGCAGACATCTTAATAAACAGCATATCCTACGCCCTGCCGCTTATGCGGCGGAGCGTGGCGAAACAGGCTTTGAACGTCATTTTGAGGGGAACGAGGACAAACGCTATATTTGGAGTGGGAACAGCGTGAGGAGCATTTTAAGAAGCCCGATATATGCGGGAAATCTTGTAGGCTACAAACGGATTGCCGCCAATATGAAAAGCAAGAAACGCCCCTCTAAGCTGCCCGAAGAATGGGAAGTGATACCCAATACCCATGAGGGAATAGTCACGCAGGAGGAATTTGATATTGTCCAACAGCTTATTACAAGTCGTAGGCTTCCACAGAACAAGGGAGGATTTGTAAATATTTTTGCAGGCGTTATCAAGTGTGTGGACTGCGGATGTGCTCTGCGGGCAATGAACGTACACAGGAGGAAACGCCCAGAGATTATCGACTGTGTACAGTATTCATGTAATAATTATGCAAGAAACGGAAGAAGCGAGTGTAGTGCCCACAATATAGAAGCAAGGGATTTATTCAATGCCGTTCTTGCCGACATCAACTGTTTTGCGGATATGGCAGTGAATGATGAAAAGGCGGTCAGGGCCATAGAAAAGCGGCTCACGGAAACAGACCAGAGCAGGGCGAAAGCATTAGAGAAAGAACGTAAGAAGCTGAACAAACGCCTTGCGGAACTGGACAGGCTGTTTTCCTCTCTCTACGAGGATAAGGTCATGGAGCGTATTACCGAGCGGAATTTTGAGATGATGTCGGGGAAATACCAGAAAGAGCAGCTTGAAATTGAAGCAAGGCTGAAAGAGGTGACGGAAACTCTTAATGAAAGCTACGAGAAATCACGGGGAATCCG
Source organism: Blautia sp. HCP3S3_C4 (assembly GCF_052064095.1). Classification (NCBI taxonomy): domain Bacteria; kingdom Bacillati; phylum Bacillota; class Clostridia; order Lachnospirales; family Lachnospiraceae; genus Blautia; species Blautia sp. HCP3S3_C4. The sequence continues at coordinate 27,644 of NZ_JBQHWF010000017.1, read as the reverse complement.
TGACTTCCTCGCCCTTATCCGAAATTATCAAGGCTTAAAAGAACTGGATGCAACAGTTATAAACGCACTCATAGACAAGATACTTGTTTCGGAGCGTGAGAAGATGGCAGACGGAACAGTGAAGCAGGAAATCAAGATTTACTATAAATTCATCGGCTTTGTCGATGAATTACATATCATACCTACAAAACGGTGGGCAGCAATGCCCGCTAAAAATTGTACGGTGTGCGGCGTTGAATATGTCCCGGGCTCTGGTGCATCAAGGTATTGTCCTGCTTGTGCCAAGAAGATACGGAGGGAGAAATCAAACGAGAGCAAACGCAGGAGCAGAGAACAGAAAAGGATAGCATGTATGAACTGTCCGCAAAAAATGACCGACTGATATTGAACAGCAGGAAGGGCGTATTTTGCGACAGGGCAATCTTAATCCAAAGGTCAAGATTTTCCGCTATGTGACGGAAGGAACCTTTGATAGTTATTCGTGGCAACTCATTGAGAACAAGCAGAAATTCATCGGTCAGATCATGACAAGCAAATCTCCGGTACGTTCCTGTGAGGATGTGGATGAAGCAGCACTTACTTATGCGGAGGTCAAGGCTCTGGCAACAGGAAATCCTTACATCAAGGAGAAGATGGACCTCGATATTCAGGTTTCAAAACTGAAACTTATGAAAGCAAACCATACCAGTCAGAAATACCGACTGGAGGACAACATCGCAAAGCATTATCCCCAGCAGATTACAATTTTAAAGGAGCGTATCAGCGGGATGCAGGCAGACATTCAGGCTGCGAAAGCCAACCTTCCGGTGGATAAAGAGCAGTTTTCCATGAAAGTGGGGGACAAGCTCTATACGGATAAAAAAGAAGCCGGAACAGCCCTTGTGGAGATGTGCAAAGAAATAAAAACAGTCAATGCCCCTGCGGTCATTGGCGAATATGCAGGTTTTAAGATGGCAGTATCTTTTGATGCGTTCAACCACAAATTTGTGATGAACCTGAAAGGTCAGCTTTCCCACAATCTGGAAGTCGGTTCAGACCCGATTGGAAATATTGCCCGTATCAACCATGCACTGGAATCCATGCCAAAGCAACTCATGGAAGCACAGACAAAACTTGAAACTGTGGAGCATCAGCTTGAAACCGCAAAGGTGGAGGTAACCAAGCCTTTTGCGCAGGAAGCGGAGCTTGCAGAGAAGTTAGAGCGTCTGTCTGCATTAAATGCCCTGCTTAACATGGATGAAAAGGGCAATGATGGGATTGATATGGATGATGAGCCGGAAGCTCCAAAGAGCGAAAAAGAGGTTGCAGACCGTCCGGCGAAGAATATTCCGATTGCAGAGAAAACAGTGGGTACAGAGCAGGATAAGGGCATCAGACAGTATGCAGATGCACCTGCAGAAAGAGTGTCTCTGAAGGCGAAGCTGGAGGTGATGAAAGCAAAGGTTGCAGGAGGAGATACAGAAAAGCCTATGCCACAAAAGGCAAGGGGAAAAGAAGAAACCTTATAAAAAATTTGAAGTTTTTTATTTTTATTCCCAACTTTATTCCCAACATGTTATAATTATTTTGGTTGGGAATAAAAGTTGGGTAAAGGAGCATACTAATGGATATTAAACAAATTGTTTTAGATTTATGTGCCTTAAGTGATGAACAGGAATGGTTTGAATTTAAGGAAAACTGGTTTCAGCCTGAGGCATTAGGCGAATATGTATCTGCCCTGTCAAATGCGGCGGCTTTTCATTATAAAAAATATGCGTATTTCATTTGGGGTGTAAATGATACAACCCATGAAATTGTAGGAACAACATTTAACCAGTATTGTGAATATAACAAGGAACCGTATCAGAATTATCTTGCGAGAAATCTGTCACCAAGCATAAATTTTAGTTTTGAAGAAACAGAAATTTATGGAAAGAGAGTCGTTGGTTTGGTAATTCCTGCGGCAACCGAAATTCCTACGGCATTTAAAGAAAAGAGGTTTTTAAGGATAGGATCATCAAAATGTAATATGAAAGATTACCCTAAGAGAGAAATTGAACTTTTCAAAATACTTGATGGAAGAACGGAAACGATAGAAACGGTACCGGCGAAGTATCAGGACCTTACATTTCAAAAACTCTTTGGATATTATGGTTCAAAAGGGATTGTTTTAAATCAAAAGACGTTTATTAAGAACTTAGGATTAAAAACAGAAGAAGGAGAATTTAACATTCTAGCACAGTTATTATCAGATAATTCTCATTTTCCGCTTCGTGTATCTATTTTTGATGGAGAAACAAAAGGCTCTAATCTTTTCTCAGTGCGTGAATTTGGAAATGACTGTTTATTATACAGCTTGGACGAGTTATTGCGTTATGGGGATGTGTTGAACCTAATCCAGACGGACGAAACAGACAGGGTTGTTGAGAGGAAAGAGGTTCCTTTATTTGATAATAAGGCATTTCGTGAGGCTATCATAAATGCCGTTCTGCACAATAAATGGGTGGAAGGAAATGAGCCTATGATTTCGGTTTTCTCTGACCGGATAGAGATACTATCGAGAGGAACACTTGCTCCGGCACAGACCATGGAGGGATTTTTCTTAGGAGAATCAATCCCTGTAAATGAAAAGTTGTCCGAGATATTTCTTCAACTGCATATAAGTGAGAAATCCGGACGAGGGGTTCCTAAAATTACGGAAATGTATGGAAAAGATGCATTTTCATTTAGGGAGAATTCCATTGTTGTTACTATCCCATTTGAGAGAATAAATAAGGTTGGGAATAAAGTTGGGAAAAAGGTTGGGGATAAGAAACCCTTAAATTCCAGAAGACAAAAGATTATTGCAGAAATGAGAGACAATCCAAATATTACAACTGCGGAACTTCATAACATATTAGGCGTGAGTGAAACAGCAGTAGAAAACAATATATCATTTTTAAGAGAAAATGGTTATATAGAGCGGGTTGGCTCAAAAAAGGCAGGATACTGGAAAGTATTATAGCAGTTTAATTTAATAGTGTGATTATGCAGAAGGCAGTCCATAGTGGGCTGCCTTTTGTCGTGCAAAAAAATGAAAATATGGAGGTTTATTATGGCAGACGAAAATATGAATACAATTCATATAACAGAAAAACAAAAAGTACAGGAAATTACAGACAAGCTGGAGGAAGGATTAAAGGAACTTTTTGAGAGTGAAAAGTACAAGACTTATCTTTCCACCATGTCAAAATTTCATAATTACAGCTTTAACAACACTTTACTTATCGCTATGCAAAAGCCGGAAGCAACGCTTGTAGCCGGATATAAGGCATGGCAGAAGAATTTTGAAAGACACGTTAACAAAGGAGAAAAGGCAATCCGTATTCTTGCACCTGCCCCTTACAAAATTAAAGAGGAACGGGATAAATTAGACCCTGTGACCGGAGAGATGATGTTTGATGAAAACGGTATGCCCCAAAAGGAGCAGGTAGAGGTCACGATTCCGGCGTTTCGTGCTGTGTCTGTATTTGATGTATCGCAGACAGACGGAAAGCCAATTCCGGAACTGGAAGCACAGGAGCTTTTATCTACGGTGGAGGGATATGAGGACTTTGTGCAGGCACTTATGAATGTTGCCCCGGTTCCCATTGGATTTGAGGATATTCCCGGCGATTCCAAAGGATATTTCCATACAGAGGAAAAGCGTATTGCAGTGCAGGAGAATATGAGCGAGAGCCAGACTTTAAAGACAATGGTGCATGAGGTAGCTCATTCCATGCTGCATAATAAGGAAATCAATCGGGATGATTTGATGGAGGCACCTGCAAAGGACAGAAATACAAAAGAAGTAGAAGCAGAAAGTGTTGCCTATACGGTATGCCAGCATTTTGGCATAGATACCTCGGATTATTCCTTTGGTTATATTGTAGGGTGGAGCAGTGGCAAGGATATGAAGGAACTGAAATCTTCGCTGGACATCATACGAAAGACATCATCAGAGCTTATTACAGGAATTGAGGGAGTGTTAAGGGAGTTGCAGCTTAATCGTGAGATGGAGCAGGAACAGAGTAAAGAGTGTATCCTGTTGATACAGAATGAGGATTTGACGGAGTTCAGCCTTGTAAATGTCCGTGGAATGGATACTCAGGAGCTTGTAGCTGCTCTTTCTAACATGAGTGAGGATGATAAACTCAGTATACAGGCATACTTGGAAAGTAAAGGTGCATGGACAACAGAGCTTGGCAATGAGAAATCAAGAGAATTTGAGGAGTATCATCTTGATGTTCGTTACAATCTTGATACAGATGAGATTATTGATGTGAAAGCAAAAATTGCAGAGCAGATTGACAGTAATCATTCGGTTATGGAACAGGCAGAGCAGCTTATCAATCAGTTGGAAGCGAAGAAAAACATATTTACATCAGATGAGCGAAACCTGATTGTGAATTACGCTTATAAGCTTGATGATATGGACAAGACGAGGGAGCTTGCAGAAAAGCTGGCGTATCAGATTGAATATGCACAGCAGGATGTGGGTCTGACTATCATAGATGCACAGGCAGAGATTGATGCACTTCCAGACCCGATGATTGGTTTGTCTGAAATGCGTGAGTACGGTTATACATGGAATGAAATGCTGCCACTGACGCAGGAGAAAGCATTGGAATTGTTTGACCATGATTTGCCCGTGTATCTGTTACACAATGATGGTTCGGAAACCACGGTAGAAGATAGAAAACAGATTACGGGGCATGAAGGAATTTTTGGCATTGAAAAAGGTGATTGGGAAAATGAAAGAAAACTTCGTTCTATACAGGCTGAACTTTCGGACAATGAAATAAATAAAGAAGCAAAGCTTTTGTACGGCAGTTCTGACAAGTACGGTATTTATCAGTTGAAGCATAATCCGGAATTAGATCATTTGCGGTTTGAGGGCACAGAGTCTTTAAAGCGTATGGGTATTACAAAGGACAATTTTGATGCTATCAAGCCAGAAAATTATGAACTGATTTATGTAGGAAATCTGTCTGAACTGCAAGAGCAGACAGAGGGCGAAATGCTGGAAGCAATCTATGAGAAATTCAATATAGACCACCCGGAAGATTACAGAGGGCATTCCCTGTCTGTCAGTGATATTGTGGTCCTGCATCAGAATGGGAAAAACAGTGCTCATTTTGTGGATTCCTTTGGATTTACCGGACTTTCTGATTTTATGCAGACTTTGGAGGGAGTAAAAGAGCAGGAAGCGGAGATTGACACCTCTGGACAGGATGTCCAGAAGTCAGAGCCGGAGAAACAGGAGCTGGAGACTTCGGACAACACGTTGGAAGATGGGGATGAAATCATTGACCTTGGTGATGAAAAGGAACAGGTGCTTGCAGATATGAAGAAATCCTTGGAGATTGGGGAAGAAACCGAGCTTGCCTTTCAGATTGCAGACCGCTATATCAGTATCCAAGAGGTGGATGGAGGCTATGATTATTCCATTATGGGAGCCGATTATAAGGAGATTGACGGTGGAGTTTATGACAATCCGGATGTGACAATTAGGGAGGCACTGACAGACATCATAGATGATTTGAAATCCGCTCCAGACCATAACGGAGCGAAAGGGAGTATTAAGGAAAAGGATGAGCTGATACCGATTGATTATGATGGATTGATGGAAAAGGTTGAGGAAGCCAATGAAGTTGTACCAAAAAATCAAGAGAGCAGCATCATAGCAGATTTCAGGGCAAAGACCAATGAAATGTTCCATGACATTAGTGAAATGAATCCGGCAGAAATAGAAGAAACGATAAAATGCCATGTACAGGCAAAGATTGATGAGTATGATATTGATGCCACAATCATTGATGCTGTTGTTGTAGGAAGCAGGTGTAGAGGTTTGGAGAAGGACAGCTCTGATCTTGATGTGGTAGTGGAACTTTCTACGAATGAGAGAGAGGATGACTTATTCAATGCGTTTAATGAGGACGGGTTACATATCGGTGAGGTAAAGGTTGACATCAATCCGATTACTGCCCAACGTACCGGGACACTGGAAACGTATCTGCCACAGGCTGAGAAGTATCTGGAGAGCATCCGGCAGGAAAGGGAGCAGGAGCTGACACAACAGATGCATACACAGGGCGAAATGAAGAAAGAAGAGGTTGAAGTAACATTGATGGTATCCGAGTGTGGAGAATTTCATAATTTGGGAGAATTTTATGAGAATATTCCCACAGTAGAGGAGGCAATCGCTATCTGGAAACAGATACCGCCAGAACAAATGCATGGCATTCCTGCAATCGGCATCAATGTTCACAGACCGGGAGAAGAAAACTATATGGATGACGAAGTTGACCTGTTATCGGGTAACCGGATTGATCTGGAGATATTAGAACATATCCCAAGTATAACCGGTGAACCGAAGGCTATGGAAGTCATTGCAGAGCTTGTAGCAAAGCTGCCTGAAATGGAGATAGATGGTGTCATGTCTGAAGATATGGAAGCAAAGGTATGGGAGAAACGTATGCCGGATTTGACACCTGCAGAACAGCTTGCTGTGGAAATTGACCGTTTCAGCCATGATTATGATATTTATTCCTACCGCAACAACAACCCAAATATGACGGAAAGCGTGTCAGAGATTTCCGAGATGATAGTTCAAGGGAATACGGAGCCTATTACAGACTGGTTGAACGAGGTTATTTCCGAGGGAGCTTTGCCAGACGAAATGCAAAGGGCAAAAGTATTGCTGGAAAAATTGGCTGAATACAAGCCTCTTGCCAAGATTGAAGAAATGGAAGAACAAAATTATAACATGATTGACAATGTGCTGAATAATGGTGCAGAGAAAGCACAGAGGGAAGCAAACAAGAAGAATCAGGAACAATCTGCGGTAAAAGTTTCCTTAAAAGCTAGATTGGCTGAGAAAAAAGCACAGGTGGAAGGTTGTGGACAGGAACATGAAGTACAGGAAAATACAAAGAAAAATCAGAGGGAGATATAAGCGATGAATAATAAATTTACAGTAGAAGAAGTTAATTTAATCTGCATTTTTGAGTGTAAGAGCAGGACAAAGGTTATAAGTGATATTAAAAAAGCGATTAAGCATTTGGATGATGGTGAAATGGTAGAATTGTCAAATCGGGTAGTTGCCAAGTTGAATAATATGACAGATAAAGAATTCGAAGTGATGGAGTTTGTAGTAACGGAATAGAAATAGTTTTGCTGGCAGAGCATGGAAATGCATGTGTTTTGCCAGCATAAATTATATTAGCTTGACACAAAAATATTACGGGTGTAATATTTAACACGAGAGAATTTTTTTTAGTTTAAAATCTTACAAGTGTAATATTAAAGGTGAGTAGGAAATATATTTTGTAAAGAACGGAGGTTAGACAAAGGTGAAGCGTAGAGTAAGAAGGAAAAAGAAACAAAGAACGACAATTTGTTTGACGGTATTTGTGTTGGGAATAACGTTTATTGGAGCTATTGTATGTATTGGCATTTTGTATAGAAAGCAAAATACATTGGTTTCTCCAGAAGAACTTTTAGTTGAATATATGAATCATATTCCAAAGCAGGAGTATGAAGAAATGTATGCGATGTTAAACATTGAAGCATCAAGAAATATAAGTCAGGATGATTTTGTAAAGCGAAATTCGGCTATTTATGAAGGTATTGAAGTGGACAATATGGAGATTGAAGTTACAGCATATGATGAGGAACGAAAAGCAGTAACTTATCAAACTTCTTTTGATACGGTAGCAGGTAATATCAGTTTTGAAAATGAGGCAATTTTTCAGAAGGACGAAGAGGGATATGAGTTGGTATGGGACGATTCACTGATCTTTCCGAAATTAGGTTCAACAGACAAGGTAAAGATTTCTACCACGCAGGCAAATCGAGGGGATATTTTGGATAGAAATGGGCGGGTTCTTGCCGGAAAAGGCGTTGCATCTTCGGTTGGAATTGTACCGGGAAAATTGGAGGATAGAGATGAAGCTATTCAGCAAATAGCAGAGTTGTTGGAAATTGAACCAGAAGTGATTGAAAAGATGCTGTCTGCAAAGTGGGTAAAAGAAGATTCCTTTGTACCAATTAAAACGATTCCTAAAGTGGCAGAAATTGAGTTAATGAAAATCGAGCCGGATGAAGAGGTGTTGAAAGAGAATGAAAGACAAAAAAAATTGCTTGAAATTCCGGGAGTGATGATATCTGACACTGAGGTGCGAGAGTATCCATTAGGTGAGGCAGCTGCGCATTTAGTAGGTTATGTACAGAGTGTTACCGCAGAAGATTTAGAGAACCATGCGGGAGAGGGATATACAGCCAATAGCGTAATGGGTAAAAGCGGAATGGAAGGTTTATTTGAAAAAGAACTGAAAGGACAAAACGGCTGCGACATTTATATTGTAGATTCTGATGGGAACAAGAAAGCGGAACTTGCGAGCATATTTGTACAGGATGGAAAGGACATACAACTAACTATAGATGCTGAACTTCAGAGGTCATTATATAAGCAGTTTAAAGAAGATAAAAGTTGTTCTGTAGCGATGAACCCGTATACAGGAGAAGTTTTGGCTTTGGTCAGTACACCGTCCTATGATAATAATGATTTCATCATGGGGTTATCTAATGAACAGTGGACTGCACTGAACGAGGACGAGAATAAGCCGATGTATAATCGCTTTCGACAGGTATGGTGTCCTGGATCGACTTTCAAACCGATAATTGCAGCAATTGGGTTGGAATCAGAAGCAATTGATCCGATGGAGGACTATGGAAATGAAGGGTTAAGTTGGCAAAAAGATTCTTCATGGGGGTCTTATTGTGTGACTACACTTCATACATATGAACCTGTCATTTTAGAGAATGCATTAATTTATTCAGATAATATTTATTTTGCAAAAGCTGCATTAAAAATTGGTGCAGAGGAGATGGAAAGATCATTAACGGAACTGGGATTTAATGAAGAGATTCCATTTGATATTAAGATGGCAAAATCACAATACTCTAATACAGAAAACATTGAAACGGAAATACAATTAGCAGACAGTGGTTATGGACAAGGACAGGTTTTGGTAAATCCTTTGCATATGGCATGTATCTATTCTGCTTTCTGTAATGAGGGAAATATTGTAAAACCTTATCTGGTATATCAGGCTGAAGCGACTGTTACGTTTTGGAAGCCGGGAGCATTTTCTAAGGAAACAGCAAACCAAGTATTAGAAGGCACAAAAAAAGTTGTGAATGATTCTCATGGAACCGGACATGCAGCTCATCGTGATGATATTGTTTTGGCAGGAAAAACTGGTACCGCAGAGATTAAGACATCAAAGGATGATACTTCAGGTACGGAACTGGGATGGTTTGCTATCTATTCGACAGAGGAAACAGTGGAACATCCTATATTGATTATCAGCATGGTTGAAGATGTAAAAGGAAGAGGAGGAAGCGGCTATGTCGTTAAAAAGGACAGTGCAGTATTGGAGGATTGGTTTCATAGCAATTAGTATTATGATATTGCTTAGCGTTCCTGGGTGTGGTGATACACATTTGGAAGATGAACAAGTAGTAGAAAGTGAAATTGCAGTTCAAGATCAACAACAAAATGTGAAGGACAATGAAGATGAGATTATAGAAATTTGTTCGCAGCTGTATAAAAAAGCTTCAGAGGAGAATAAGATAGCAGATTTAGAAATGATTCGTATTATTGTAAATCAGTTTGGAGAAAATGGGTATCCGGCTGTTGACAGCAGAAATCAGATTGATATGACTGAGGCAGAGCAGGTAGAGTGGTTCTGTGAAATGGTGGATACGCAGGAAGAGGCTGAAATAACAATTATTGAGGTCAGTTACTTGGGCGGATTTATAAAATATGATTTGGAAACAAAAGACGGAAATGTGGATGTGGTCAGAAGCTATTATAAGTACGAAAACGGAAACATGAAACGAGAGGTGACAGGAAGTTATCAGGCGGAGTATTGGAATTATACAGAAGACGGTTATCTTATGTTTTCAGGAGTTTGGTTTTCGGAAGAATTATATGTACTGACATTGAGCGGAGCGGAGGAGCATACTGCATTACGAGTACAGCCTTTGGATGAAACATACAGAGAGTTGAGTCGGAAGTATCTTCTTCCAATCGGCTTTGAACAGAATAATATGTTCATTGTAGATTGGAGCGAGGATGATTTTGGAGAATTGAATTTCTACGATATGTTTGACCTGCTCTATCCAAAAGTTTATGGGACAAATATTCCTTATGTTGCAGATGACAATTTGGGAGTTGGCGCTGTTTATCAAATACCTAAGGATGATTTTGAGCGTGTTATCCTGCCCTATTTCGATATTGATAGTGAAACATTGCAATCCAAAACCATCTATAATGCAGAGGATAAAACATATGAATATAAACCGAGAGGATTTGAGGAAGTGGAGTATCCGGAATACCCATATTCAGAGGTAATCGGATTCACAGAAAACGGCGATGGAACACTTACTCTGACAGCCAATGTGGTGTTTCCGTATGTGGGGGATTCTAAAGTATATGCACATGAGGTTGTAGTTCGTCCTTTAGAGAATGGAGGAGTACAGTATGTGTCTAACCGAATTATACCATCCGAGGATAATTGTGAGGAAACATGGCATACACCTCGCCTGACAGCGAAGGAATGGGATGAAATATATGGAGGTAAATGATGGAAGATGTGAAATGGATGTTTAGAAAGTGCGGATTTCCAATTTTGATATTCTTGTTTGTTGTTATAGTTGGTACGGTCTGTTGGGAAAAATTGAAAACGGAGAAACCTCAAAGTGTAGCAGAGGAAGTATGGGAACCTCCTGTAGAAATCGAGAACAGCGAAGAGGTATCGGTAGAGGAAACAGATACGGAATCTTCTATGGAGTCTGTATATTGGTTCGTGCCTCAATCTGAGGAGTGCTTAATTACAGATGAGGAAAAGAAAGAATTACAAAGTATGGTATTATCAGCAGCCGAATCAGTCAGTGAAATATATGTGGATATAGTAATTTCAGATGCACCAAACTATTCTTCTGGTATTAGTGACTTCACTAGCGAACAGCGAAAAGTTGTTGTAGAACACTTGGGCAGTAAAGGATTGGTGAGTGTAGAAGAAGATACCAATATGCAGAATTATGAAAAAATAGAGACATTCTATGCTGAATATTTGGATGGTCATGATTCAATGGTAACAGTATTTGATGTACATAGAGATGGGTTGTTGGGTGCAGTAACTTTTATCTATCGTAAAAATAAATTGCAGACTTATTACATAGGAGTGCGATGGAAAGAAGGTGGGGTGCCGGAGATACAGGGTACTTCCGTTAGTGATGTGGCGGAGATCAAACTGACAGAAAAGGGTTATTTTATCTATGCGTATGAAGAAGTAATGGCTCATGCAGGTTTACGGGAGTATTGGAGAATAAAACCACTTTCAGATAAATGCAGAGAACTTACGGAAAAGTACATATCAGGATTAAGCTATGTGAATTACAATGTGCTTGTCACAAATTGGGACAGCAGCAATGTAGAGGACATTCTGATGCCTTGTATGTATGAAGATATTTATCGGATTTCTACGGGCGAAAATCTGAAAACTGAAGATTGGAAGATTCCGGCAGAGGAATATGAAAGGATAATGACTACTTATTTTCCGGTATCGGTAGAACAGTTGAAAGAGCATTGCGGGTATGCTGAGGGCAGCAACAGCTATGAATATGAGATGATTTATGCCAGCCCATACCCACCTTTTGGAGAGGTGGTTGACTATACAAAAAATGCGGATGGAACGATTACACTTATCGTAGATGGAGTATGGCCGGATTATAATTCTGATCTCGCTTTTCGGAATACGGTTGTGGTTCTGCCATTTGAAGACGGAACTTTCAGATACCTTTCCAATTCTATAGAACAAATTGAGTTGGAACTGCCGCCGATAGCAAGAAAGAAAGGATGATATTATGGCATTAAAGAAAAAAAGCATTCTACTGATTATGGCATTTCTGATTGGATGCGACCTGTGTGCCTGTGGAAAAGAAGATAGCGTTGTGGGTGAATCTCTTGTGGAAGATACGGAAGAAGTATCTTTCACGGAGGAAACAAAAAGTGCCGAGGAAGAGGCTGCAGAACAATGGGAAAAGGGCTACGACCTTCCAGTAGATGAACAGGAAAGGGAAGAAGCTGAGACTGACTGTAAAAAGCTGATGGAACATTATCTTGATATTTATGAAACTGCAGATAAAGGGATAGCATCCAATGTTGTTTTGGATGATCAAACGGTTCTTGAAATGCAGAAGAAGGTAAAGGACGCAGGATATCCAATTGCTACGATGGTAACGTATTCTAACATGGGGAATTATGAAAGTGTCGATAGTTTTCTTAAAGAATGTATGGAAGGGCAAAGCGGTTCTGTAGTAATTTATGAAATCCACAACGATGGTGGACTGGGCAGAATGAAATTCATTTTTGATGGAACGGATATGTATGTTGTAAGTACAAGAGGAATCTGGAATGCTGACAACGAGCCGGGAATTTCGTACATTTCATATACGAGACTCAAGGAATGGAAATACACGGAAAAAGGATGGTTCTGCTATGAGTTATGTGTGCCGGAGCCTCCAGAGGTCAGTGAAATCGTGGATGGAAGCTGCCTAATCAGAGTAAAGCCAATGACAGAAGAACAGCGTGAAATATCTGAACGTTGTGTTCAGGGACTTGGTTATCAGGGACAGAATCTTTTGTGTTCTAATTGGAATGCAGAAAATATGAGTGAGTTGGATTATAACGGAATGTTTGAATATCTGTATGGAATGAAATATGGAGAAAAGTTCAATTCTGAAGATTATCCAAATGGCATTCCGAAAGAAGAATTCGAAAGTCTGATTATGGAATATCTTCCCATAACAGCAGAGCAGATACGGGATTACGCAGTATTTGATGAGGAAAACCAGACCTATTATTGGGTGCGACTTGGATGCTTTAATTATGCGCCTACCTTCTTTGGGACATCTCTGCCGGAGGTTGTCGACATCAAAGAAAATGAGGATGGGACGGTTACGTTAACGGTGGAGGCAGTTTGCGACATGGTCATTTGCGATGATGCAGTCATTACCCATGAACTTACGGTAAGATTTGCAGAGGATGGCAGTTTTCAGTATTTAGGGAATCAAATTCTGAATGATGGAATTAAGCAGATTCCAGATTATCAATATCGTATCAATGTGAATTAAGGAGGCAGAGTATGAAAAAAGCAAAAATAGCGGGGATATGCTTGATTGTTTTGATACTTGCAGCATTTGTATCGGTTCCTGTTTACAATAATTACTGTGCATATAATGTAGAGAAAATGTTGTGTGAAACACCTTTGCCAGAACAGACAGAATTGATAGAAGCTATATCACAGACAGGGAAGCTGACGGGGAATGGAAATGGGATGCAATATTTCGGGGCAATTCTAATCAAGAGTGAATTGTCTTTAGAAGAACTGGATGATTACTATTCAGATTACAGGAGTAGTGAATGGGAATATCTTGTGGAAGTTCAGGAAGGGCAGTCTGTTGAGATGATTGAACACGGTGGACTACAATTTTCAGAAGAAATAAAGGACAACAGTTATTATATTGTATATTCTTGGGGAAGTGGAAATTCTTTATTGAGGGAATTGGATATACGTGGACACTAAAATGGATTGGAGATGATACTGATTATGAAGAAATATTTCAAAGTTATTATTTGTTTTATAGGTTTAGTTTGTGCGATGATTTTAATTTTGGGGATATCCTTTTCTTATATTACAAATTATAAGAAGATAACTATTGATACCTCGAATTCGCCAGATAGAAAATACGAATTGACACTTCAGGCAGTCGGAGAACCAGACTGGCCTTTTGGTTCAGCAAGTGGACGATTAGTCCTTATGGAAAGCAAAGATAAGATATCTCAAACAGATTTTGAATTGGACAATGACGGTGGAAGCATCACCAGTAGTTGTTGGAAAGTTACATGGTATGAGGACTATGTAGAAGTAATCCTGTCAGGCGAAGAACAATTTGATGAGCAAGTCATTTTATATTTTGATGGTACGGTAGATATGAAACAGTTGCCTAATACAGAAGTTGCAGAGCAAGAAAATGATACATCTGTTGAATATACCACGAAGCCTGATAGCATTGATCTGGGAGAATCAAATCAAAAAAATATTACAGAGCAGGTAGATAAAGCGAAAAAAGCAGAAAGCTGGACAATGGATGAAAGTAATGGAACCATGTATTTCTTTTTGGATGAACAGAATGGATGGCGTTTAGTGGTAGTAGATGCGGCTGCTGGAAGTAGATTTTACGTTATGGAACGGACTGCTGATGGCGGTGATACTTGGGAGCGAATTAACGAAGATCCTTTTGATAATCAAGCAGGCGTTGCTGAAGGGGTGATGTTTTTGGATGATAATTTTGGAATTGCAGGACTTGCAGGTGCATCTCAGTCTGATTCTACACTATATATTACAAAAGATGGAGGAAGATCATTTGGTGAGATAAAATTGCCAATGAGTACGGTTACTGAATTACCAGAATCTGCAAAAGAATATGGATTTACAGTAGAGGATTATGATTATTTAAATATGCCTCAAATAGGTGCTACAACATTGATAATAATGGTTACAACAGATAAAGTGGAGAACGATGGAATTGTATTTGAATCAGAAGATGGTGGAGACACATGGAAATATAGAGGGGTAACTCAAAATTAGTAGTATTATTATAAATTGGGTAAAGGTTCAGTGGTATTGGCCTTTACCCAATTTTTTCCATGATAATAGAAAGTTAGCTGTACAGGAGATACTTTATTGTGTCCAGATATTCATGTCAGATAATATAGACATGGTTATTTCAGCAGCATTACTTCCGGTAGCGTTGTTATCGGCTCCAATATTAGTAGCAAAAAAGTATGTATTATTTACGATTTCGATATAGCCGATAAACCAGCCATTCACATCTTGTCCACCTACACGTCCGGTTCCTGTTTTTCCGTAGAATTTTCCAGTATTGGAAGAGGAAAGGCAGATGGAGTCTTTTACAGCATTGATATTTTCAGAAGAAAAACCTAAGCTATTGTTTTGCAGTTTCATCAAAAGTTCAACTTGCTCCACTGGGGAAATCTTTAAGGAGGATTCCAGCCAATAAGTGGAGAGATCGCCACTCACATTTTCATTTCCATATCCGATTTGCTGAATGTAGTTGTAAATGTTAGTGGATGCAAGTTGTTCGTCTATTGATTGGAAATACCAGTTAACAGAGGATGTCATCGCAGACTGTAAGGTCTGATCAGCGTTCCATGCTTCAAACGGATAGCTTTCTCCATTCCATGCAATAAAGGAATCTTCTGGTGTAATGACACCTTCTTCCAATCCAAATAAAGCATCATATATCTTGTAAGTGGAATCCGGCGCAACTCGTAGCGTAGCATGTTCTATATCATGTATGCTCCAGGCATCATTTCCCAGATCGTATAAAACAAAGCTTCCTTCGTATTTTCCAAAGTATTTAGAAAAATCTACATATGAAATATTTTCTGAGGAAGATTTCCATTGGTAGTGACTTTCGTCCACTGCATATGTAGAAATAAAAGGTGTAAGTCCCATTATTAGAACTGTGGTCAGTATAAAAGCAGTCATGCCTTTTAACTTCTTGTAAAACGTTGGTTTCTCATAAGAAGCGATGTTGATAATGCGACGCTTTATTTGTTTCATGTTTCCGCTAAGGTTGGCGGCAAATGGAAAAGGAGAAAAGGAGACCTTTTCTATAAAGTTGATCAGCGTATTTCCGTAATCCTCATAATCGTCCTCTTCAAGCATTTTTAGAACAGAAGTGTCACAAGCAACTTCTCTGTCATTACGCATTTCTCTTAGTGCAAACCAGACAAAGGGGTTAAACCAATAAAGCACTCCGGCAAAGTTCATAAGATAATTGGCAATAGCATCTTTGTGCTTATAGTGCTGCAGTTCGTGTAACAGTATGTACCGCATATCGGATTCGTTGTAATCAGAGATCAGATGAATCGGCAGATAAATACATGGTTTCAAAAGTCCCACAATAATCGGAGATTTCAAAAATGCAGTACTGTAGATAGGGATATTTCTGTGAATTCCCATTTCCTCCAAACATCGATAATATAGTCTGCGTACTTCTGGGTTCTGAAGGGGAAGTGCAGATTTCTCCAAATTGCGTAGGCGGAGTGAGGATTTGATTACTAATATGATCATTGCAAAAATGCCTACAATCCATATCCCCAATAATATGTATCCGGCAATGGATGGTGTCTCGCTATTTACAGAAAGTGCGAAATCATTCATCCAGTCTGTATTTCCGATTGGATGAATTCCGACAGCTTCTCCCATAGCAGTTGCGGCACTAGAAGCAGGAGAGCTTCTTAAGCTACCAAGCCACGAGAAGATTTGTGGAGATCCGATGAGACGGAACGGTATAAAGGGAACTGCCAGCAACCCAAGAAGCAGGAACCACAGATTATACTGCATCCGGCTGGACAGGTTGTTTTTGAATATCCGCTTGGCTATCAAAAGAATTCCGATGATACCGCTGATAAATACATTGCATAATAAAAAGAGTATCATAAAATTAGCCACGTTAATTTCCTCCTTTTTTTGACCTATTGGAAAGAAGGGAGCGAAGCGTTTCTATCTCTGTTTCGGATAATTTGTCATTTTCAATGTAGGCAGACAACATAGCAGTAATATCCCCATCATAATAGCGATTCAGGAAGGAATTACTTTCCTGACTAATGTATTCACTTTCTTTTACTACTGGGGTGTAAACGAAAACACGACTCTGTTTTTCATAAGTGAGTACACCTTTGGTAACAAGACGCTTAATGAGTGTCTGTATCGTTTTAGGACTCCAATTTGTGGTCTGTAGTAGTCTGTCTGTGATTTCGTTGGTACTGATTGGAGCATGTTTCCATACGATTTTCATGACTTCAAATTCTGCTTCGGAAATCTGTGGTAAATCGCCCATCTAATATCCCTCCTTAAATCTTACGAATGTAATAAAATTATTATAAATGTTAGTATTCATACTGTCAATTCAAATAAATAGGTTGATTTTAAATCTTACTTATGTAATAATTAAAATATTACATAAGTAAGATTATTGAAAGGAGATAATAAGTACAAAAAATTGGAAATAAGAAACCCAATAGTTTCGCACAGCTACTATTGGGTTTATCAATAAGTAGGATTATCTTGTTTTCGCAGTAATTCAAGCAAATAGCGAACCATAGGTAATAAATCATTAGCTTCCTGTTCCGTGCAATCATTTAATAAGGTAAGGAGCTTCTGTAGATTTGGCTTCTGGTCGTTGCTATCCGGGTAGAAAATCTTGTCAGCTGGTATCTTCAAATATGTAATCAATGGATACAGCTTCTCAAATTTTGGGTTACCACGTCCGGCTTCTATGTTCAGTATGGTACGTTGATCAAGATTAAGAATTTCTGCCAGCTTTTCCTGTGAAAGACCGAGTTCTGTGCGGTATTCACGTACTGCGTTGGCAAGATTTTGTTTTATATCCTGCATTGTAATTCACCTCGATTGTAGTTTATATTACACATCGGCATGAGTGAATTGCATTGGAATACAGAGTGAATATGGAGTACAGTACATGATAAAACATAAGTGGAAAATACGAGAAAAAAGAATATCAGTAGAAAAAGTAGCAAGAACTTACTACACACATCGAGGTGTATCGTAATGAAGTTAAAAACTTCAATTCGATACACCTTTTTTGATGGGCAAAATCAGAGAGTAGTTTGGTTCTTTTCCGATTTTCTGTCATTAGTCTGCTGAACTGACGAACTGCGGTTAAGATATTGATTCAGATTATCTAATTTTCTGTTGAGAGCATTGATTTCTTTCTCAGCAGATTTATAGGTTTTCTGTAAGGTTTCTTTCTTCGAATACAAAGAATTGTATTCGTTACGGAGCTTTTCAATATCTAGAGTTTTAGGGTTCATTCCAAGGCGTTTTAACATATTTTCTGCACCGTCATGGAGTAGAAGTTCTGTTTCGTGACTTCGCAGGTAAGCATCCGGATTTTTGGATTTTTGATATCGGACATGATAGATATGATTGGTCTGATATTGCTCAGCATATTTCAAAATCTGTCCTAAATCCTTTAACTGATGCTCGGTTTCAACAAGACTGTTTCGTGCAGTTTTGGCAAGAACCGACTTAGCTGCAAGCTGTTTTTCCAACTCGGCAATGGATCCTGTTTCACTGTAACTGCTGGCAGCAATTTTAAGGTTTTGGATGTCCGCCCAGTGCTTCAGACCGGGACTTTGTTCAAACTTTTCTTCCGAGGTGTCAATGAGCTTTTTGGAAGAATAATCTTTGACAAGCTGCCTCTTTCTTGTAGGAAATGGAATACGCTTTTTAGGCTGTATCAATGCCTTTTCTTCGATCCGTTCCTTAATTCGTTCTTTGGTGTATTCCGAACCTAAAGAGTTGGCTCTGCCACGGATAAAATGCTCACAGTCAAGTGGTCGGAATGAGATATATTTTAAAGATTTTTCATCAAAGGTTTCGCCTTTAATCTCGTATCCTTTGGCACGGATAAGGTCAAGAAAGTCCTCATAAGTATCAGCAGTTTGGATGGCTTCGTCAATGTCATTTTTGAGCCTGGTTTTCCATGAGGAATTGTTTTTATTAGAGAGCCATTCCTTGTATGTTTTTCCACGCTGGTCAGTTGGTGGCAGGACGGATAACTGATGCTCGGAACACAGCTCATCATTCAGATGCCGTATGTGATAGTAGGTCTTTTTACAGTCATGGTATTTCTCATGATTGATGTTATCTGCAGCACAGAAAATGATGTGGTTGTGAACGTGTCCTTTGTCAATGTGGGTAGCCACAATGTAAGAGTATTTTCCTTCCAGTAGTTTGTCGGCAAGCTCTATGCCGATTTGATGAGCTTTCTTATAAGATACTTCTCCGGGCATAAATGCCTGTATTAGATGAAAGGCTTTGTTTGGGTCTGCCTGATTGGTTTTTGACAGGGCAAACTTGAAATCAAAAGCAGCAGTTTCCGGACTGCATCCAAAGGAAGAAATGAGAATGCTTTCATCTGTCTTTGCAGGGTTGCAGATGTAATCTACTGCTTTATTGACGGTTGCTTGGATAGCATGGATTTTTGTGATTGCCATACCTGTTTCATCAGCTCCTTTACCTCTTTTACATCGGCTTCATAGACGTTGCCCGTGGCGTTCATACGCTTGGCAATCTGGTTTAAATTGTTCCCGATGCGAGAGAGGATTGTGTTGTATTCCCGTAGGTGTTCATAGTTTACATCATAGACATATCCGTACAAAATCAGATGTCGGATAAAGACGGATTTGCTTTTCATATTGGAGGCTTTCCACTTCTGTTCTAGGATGTACTGTTCATCATCGCTAAGATATATTTTCAATTCATTTTGTCTTTCTCTTTTTGCCATTGCTTTGTCCTTTCCCTTCCTTATTTATGAAGAAGATTTTGTAATATGCCGTATCCGGCAGTGTGCTTTTTGAACGTAAAAATTCAGAAATTCCCGTGGAGTTATTACTGAGTTTTTGAGTGCAAAGGGGGTCAGGGGATATGCCCCATGCAAGCCAATTTTATCAAGTTTCTACTTGGAAGAAATTTGGGGAAATGGTGCCTGTGAGGGAACACAGGCAGTGCTTGCTATCTTTGGCAAATTGCCCGCAGGGAATTTGCGAGTTTTAGGCTGCATAGGCAGCCTGTCCAAAACTCATACGGGCGATACCGCCCATTTATGGACAGCGTCCGGCTGTCCGGCTTCGGAGAACGGCATAGGTAATAAAAAAACTGCCACGGTTCACAGCAGGCATCAGATGCCTGTGAAGTTCCATAGCAGTTTGTGTGTCTTTTTATGAATTTGTGATTTTATCCATAAAAGATTTTAGCAACCAGAAGCTGCAAAGTCAATAAGAGAAAGCAGGAGAGAAAAGAGTATTTATTTTGGGATAAGTTTAGTTGATTGTATCAAAAGTGGTTGCGGAAAAAAGCCTGCTTTAATATGAAAGGTTTTTTCCGGTTCGTTTTTTACAATGAGATTGGAGAATTTACAGAAAGGAGGTAAAGCATGAATACGGCAGATCGCAGAGCTGAAATAATAAATATTCTGCTTGTCAGACGTCGCATTACGGCGAAAGAACTGGCAGACGAATTTCATGTTACGGTTCGCACAATACAAAATGATATTCAGGCTTTATCTCTTGGTTTTCCAATCTATACGAAACAGGGAGGCGATGGTGGAATTTTTGTTGGAGAGAATTATAAGCCGTATATGAATACGCTGACTCCTCTTGAACTGAAAGTTTTACAGGAAATGTATGAACTGGCAGAGGGGATACATAAGAAAGTTTTATTTCAGGTTATCTGCAAGTATGGACCGAATAAGCTGGAACTCTAATCTTGTCATTCCGCTAAAGCACATAATTTTTACAACACCGTTTATAGCAGACGGAAGTGTGCTTATGTGCTTTTTGGACTGATAAGTCCAGAGTTGATTTTATCCCAAATGCAGGCAGAAGCCTGTGAATGTACCTTGACAATTTCATATACAAATGCGTACAGGACGTGTGGAATATGTGGAGCCACTATGCGGACACGCCAAGAGATACCTGCTTTCTTTTATAGAGAAGGTTCATACGAAGGAATACTGAAACTTGGTATTGAAGTTAAGGTAAGTAGCGAGGAATGTCTGGCAAAATGTGTAGCAGTTGCACGGGGCAAAGATACATATTTTTGATAATGATACTTCCGGAGAAATCCGGTCAATTTGGATGACGGTGCGATACCGATGTGGGCAGAGTAATGAACTGCCACCTGTATGGATTTTTTATTATCTGCTGATGAGAGATAGGAGCATGGGTTCCTGTTTGTCATGGGCAGATAAATTGCTGCCTATTTTATTAGGAAAGAGGTGATAGTTGTGGAGCGAATGAAAAATGGAAAGAGGTTTGTTCGCTACAAAGAGGGAGCAGAAATGTATAGTATGTGCCAGAGCAAGTTTGAGCAGATGGCAAAGGATGCAAAGGCAATCTATAAGGTAGACAAGCTGGTGCTTGTAAACTGCGATATTTTTGAGGAATATTTGGAAACTTTTAGAATGTATGTGTGATGATTTTTATTCAAGAGATTTTGCAGTAGAAAACACTTGACTTTTCGTATACGAAAAGTATAATGGTATATAGAAGTGATTGGAGGTGCATACAGATGGCTAAAATGGGTAGACCAAAATCTGATGCCCCAAAGCTGAATACATTAAGTGTAAGGGTAACAGATAGCGAGCTGCAAAAGCTAAAGGAATATGCGGACAGTCACGGAATGACCATAACTCAATTATTGCATACAGGTGTTGATTTATTACTTAGGACACCGGATGCAGAGGTGCAAAATCTCTTTCCTTGAAGAAAGGAGTAGAGATGGCAAAAGCAAGAAAAGACAACAAAGGCAGAGCATTACGGAAGGGGGAATCTCAGAGAACGGATAATACATATGTATATACTTACACTGATCCGTTCAAGAAACGCAGATTTGTATATGCCAAAGATTTGCAGACACTAAGACAAAAAGAAGCAGATTTGATAAAAAATCAGCTTGATGGATTAGATGTTTATGTAGCTGGTAGTGCGACTTTGAATTTTGTATTTGACAGGTATATGTCAACGAAGTATGACTTACGCAAGACAACACGTTCCAATTACAATTATATGTATGACCATTTTGTAAGGGACGGATTTGGACAGAGAAAAATAGGAGAGATAAAGTATTCCGATGTGATGTATTTTTATTACTATCTGTTGAATGAGAAAGACTTGCAGGCAAATACAGTCGATACGATTCATACGGTGCTTCACCCTACATTTCAGTTGGCAGTGCGTGACGGAATAATCCGCACAAATCCTTCTGATGGTGTCATGGCAGAAATCAAAAGAAAAGCAGGGAAGAACAAAGGCATTAGACACGCTTTGACGGTGGAGCAGCAGAGGGCTTTTATGAATTATACCGCAAACAATCCAATCTTTTATCATTGGCATCCATTATTCACAGTTTTATTGGGAACCGGATGCAGAATTGGAGAAGTGATTGGTTTAAGGTGGGAAGATTTGGACTTTGAAAACCGTCTTATCAATATCAATCATAGCGTGACCTATTATGCCAGAGAGGGCAGT
Source organism: Blautia sp. HCP3S3_C4 (assembly GCF_052064095.1). Taxonomy (NCBI): domain Bacteria; kingdom Bacillati; phylum Bacillota; class Clostridia; order Lachnospirales; family Lachnospiraceae; genus Blautia; species Blautia sp. HCP3S3_C4. The sequence continues at coordinate 5,428 of NZ_JBQHWF010000017.1, read as the reverse complement.
AAAACACGCAAGTCAGAATTTGCGGTGTCACTTCCAAAGACAGAAGCGGGTATCCGGACTGTTCCGATGATGGATGCGGTTTACAATGCATTCAAAGAGGAATATGAGGTGCAGAAAGAAAATGGTTTCAACAGTACCGTGATTGATGGTATGACAGGCTTCATTTTTTGTAACCGCTTCGGTAATATTCATAATCCACAGACTGTTAATCGGACGATTAAGAGGATCTTGGAGAACTATAATGCTGAGGAAGTAGTCAATGCCAAAAAGGAGAGACGGCAGCCTGTTATTATTCCACATTTTTCCTGTCATCATTTACGGCATACCTTTTGTACGAGGTTCTGCGAAAAGGAAACAAACATAAAAGTCATTCAGGCTGTCATGGGACACGCTAACATCGAAACAACGATGGATATTTATGCGGAGGTCACAGACGCAAAGAAAAAAGAAGCAATTGAAAATTTATCACACAATCTTGATATATTTTAGGGAAGAGTCCTTAAAATTGAATGTGTGAATTACAACTACAAAATCATTGATTTACTACTTAGTTACTACGAATTTTGCTTGCATGGTACTGAATAATACATGATAATACGTTGCAGAGAGTTAGCAAATACGTGGTAATACTTCATAATAGGGAACAATACCTCTTCTTCTTGGGTATTCCCGACAATGAAGTCACAGGGGGCAGCAAAGAACGAAGCAAACAATGCTGCACAGGAAACAAAGCCAGTTGAGAAGATTGATTTTTCCAAAGTAAAAGTTGAGCCATTATTCGAAGAAATGGTTGATTTCGATACTTTCAGCAAGTCAGATTTCAGAGCTGTAAAGGTAAAAGCATGTGAAGCAGTTAAGAAATCCAAGAAGCTGTTACAGTTCACTCTGGACGATGGAACAGGCATAGATCGTACCATTTTAAGCGGTATTCACGCTTATTATGAGCCAGAAGAACTGGTTGGAAAAACACTGATTGCTATCACAAACCTGCCGCCAAGAGCTATGATGGGAATTGATTCCTGTGGAATGTTACTTAGTGCAATCCATGAGGAAGAGGGCGAAGAAAAACTTCATCTTCTGATGGTTGATGACCATATTCCAGCAGGTGCAAAGTTATACTAAGAGCAAAAAATAATAATAAATAATCATGTAGTTTGTACCAATTTTCGAGGTTTTGTACCAATACGTTCCTTTCTTTGGTCTATTTTTGCATTTCTCGTTGTCAACTTAGAAGCTTTTTTGCCGCGCTGCTGCTGTTCGGCATTATTACGGGAACGCTGATTACACCGGAGGAGCTCACTGTCAACTACATTGTGTTCATGGTGGCCGCGCTGCTGCTGTTTACCGCCAGAACGGCGGTCATGAACGGGCTGATTCTGAGCAGTATGCTGCTCTATATCGGACTTGCTTTCTTTGCGCAGCACAACCCAATTCTATCCAAAAACCTAGTGAATGTTATTCTGTACGGGGTGCTGAGTATGCTTCTGACTGCCACGATGATGCGAAGCAAGCTCCAGAGAATCCTGTACCATAAGGAAAAGGAAACGTTGGAAGTCAGCAAGCGCGAATCGCAGGAACGAATCCTGAATTACGAGAGATTCCTCACGGACATGGTTCGGTATGCCGCTTCAGAAGAAAATCCGGACAAAGTACTGAATCAACTGGTGGAGTATATCGGACAGCGTGTGACCGCCGATCGAGCGTACATCTTTGAACAGAATGACCGCGGAACGTTTGACAACACCTACGAGTGGTGCAAAGCGGGCGTATCCAAAGAAAAAGATAACTTGCAGGATGTGCCGTATGAAGGCATCATTGAAACATGGTTTGCACAATATCAAGAATCCAACAATGTCATCATCCATGACATTGAAGAATGCAAAAAAACAAGCGAAGCCATCTATGAACGGCTGAAACCTCAGGGTGTCAATACCCTTGTGACAGGGCCAATCAAAATCAACGGCAAGATGGTCGGATTCTACGGTGTGGACAATCCTCCCGAAGAGAAACTGCATGAGATCTCGAATCTGATAGATATGATCGAGTTTATGATTTCTTTTATGATAAGACTGCGCGATAATGCAGATGCACTGGAGTACAGTGCATTATATGACCAGCTCACAGATTGTAAAAACAGAAAAGCACTGGATTGGGCGTACACAGAAAAGCTGGAGAAGTACTTTCCCCTGGCGGTTGTCATGTGCGACATAAATGGCCTAAAGGAAATAAATGACCAAAAGGGACATGATGCCGGTGATAAATTCATTGTGCAGACCGCACAGACGCTGAAATCTGTGTTCGGAAAGCGTCATGTGTATCGGTTTGGCGGAGATGAGTTCATTGCGGTTCTGCCAAACATCACACATCCGGCGTTTCAGAAACTACTGGAAACGGCAAAAAGCCAACTGGGTGCTACCGCGTCCCTCGGTACGACGATAAGCGGCACAAAGGACACGGATTTTGAGTCGCTTCTGAAAGCCGCAGATGCGGAAATGTATGAAAACAGGAAGCAATACTACATCGTGACAGGAAAAGATCGGAGAAAGCACAGCTTGTGAGAGGGAAAGACCGTGAACCTGATAATTGAATTAAAAAAAAGGAAGAGATATTGACCCTGGCGCGTTGATATCTCTTTTTTCGTGAAAGAAAAGACTACTCTGCAATTGTCCATAAAATGAAGAGTAGCCTGATCCAATGCCCGGATGGAGGGTGATGCATCTCCTGTATTTAGGGGTGCATTAGGGGGTGCAATTGTTTCCTTGTACCAAAATGGTGGTTGCAATGAATGCAAAGTAGGCTGTTATCTGTACTCCCGAAATCCTTTATTTTCAATGATTTTTGCATTTTTATATACAGTTAGCCTAATCTGAGTTATAATGAGAACAGCCTATACGGGTGTACTCTATAACGATAACGCAGGAGGGCATTATGGCTATCGTTAAAAAATGAAACAGCATCCGCCATTACCGCCGTCAAGGTATGAGGTTGGCATCTATTGCCGGGTCAGCACTGCAAGTAAAACACAAGTCGTGAGCGCTGGTCATCAGCTTTCCGGCCTTATTGCGGATGTGGCTAATAGCCAGCAGGAGCGGCTGTATGACGTCTATTTGGATATTCAGTCCGGCAGGACATCAGATAACCGTAAGAATTTAATGCGGTTCCTGGACGATTGCAGAGCCGGGAGAGGGACTCTTGTGTACACCAAGTCCATCAGCCGATTTGCCAGAAACACGGTGGATGTTCTGACTATTGTTCGGGAACTGAAAAAGGTGAATGTCCCGGTCTACTTTGAGAATGAGCAGCTGTATTCCTTTGACAAGGAAGCGGAACTTGCAATCAGCCTTCATGGAGCCATTGCCCAGGGCGAGTCTGAGAACAAGAGTGAGAATATCAAGTGGAGTCTGGATAAGGCTGCCCAGAACCCGGATGCACAAATATATAACCGAAAATGCTACGGATACAGCAATTCCGAAGATGGCAGCCTGGTAATCAACGAGTCGGAGGCAGAAGTAACATTGAGCGCCATGCAGATGGTACGGTAACCAGAAAGGTCAAGAGGTACACTGGGAAGAAAGAGTGAATATTGGTTTAAAGAGTATTTTGACTCGTTGTTTAGCGATTTGGTTAAATCCCAATAAATTAATTTTATAGGGAACAGAAAATTTGAAGTTGCAGAATTGATAAATTTACCTTTCGAAGAAAAAACAGTAATCTTGTATAAGAATAAAAAAACAAGCATTATCCATCAATTCAAATATAAGGTAAAAAAGAGTATCAACCGACGAGGAGAAAAATAGATGAATATTACAAGTCTTGAAATTGCACAGGCAACAATGGATATGTTCTTTTGTTTGTTCTGTCTAATAATATTTGTTTCAATTAAAGCAAATAATCCAAAACAGAAGAGTATGAGGATGTTCGTTCGATTATTTCTTATTGCTACAGTTCTGTTTTTTGGAGAGACTTTGGCATATATTTTTAGAGGTAACCTTGGTCTTTTTAATATTTTAGTAACTAGAATTGCTAATCTTATGGTATTTGCTATGAACATAGCAATGGCAAATACCTATGTTAGGTTTGTTAGTTCTGTTTTTGTTGAAAAAGGTGCTGAAGTAAGTGGCAATAGTGTTAAAATTGCCAATATCTTTTCGTGCATTAATATTTTCATTGTTGTGGTTAATTTGTTTTATCCATGGATGTATTATTTCGATGAGGCAAATTATTATCACAGGAATAATTCCTGGTATGTATATACACTAATATTACTTGTCGTCATATTTATAGGAGCAGGTATGGCGATTAAGTATAGAAAGTATTTGAAAAAACGAAGCTTCATTTCAATGATGCTGTTTTCGTTTATTCCAATAATTGCAACAGTTGTACAGTCCTTTATTTATGGATTTTCTATAACCAATTTAGGACTGGGAATAGGTTCATTCGTAATGTTTGCTGCATATATGTATGATTGGTCTCATAATGGGGATGAACATACGAATATGATTAATGACAGCAGATTTGATTCTGTTATTATGTTTATCATAATGCTACTTAGCATGAGTGTTTCCATCATAGCATGTGTGAATGTGATTCAGCAGGTAACTAAGGAAAACTCTGAAATACAGAGCAGAACAATTGCGCAGATGGTTTCAGCAAAGGTTGAGAATGAATTTATTAAGCTAATTACTGTTTCTCAGACGATTAGCAGTGATATTGATATAAGAACCTACATAGAGGGGAAAACCAGAGAAGAGGCGGAGAGTGTCAAAGACGATATAACTAATCGTCTGGTATCCATTGGTAATGAATTTGATTATAAAATGGTATTTGTTGTTTCGGATAAAACAAGAGCATATTATACATATAGTGGAATAAGTAGGTATCTTGATGTTGAAAATGACAGCCATGATATATGGTATAAGGATTACTTGGATTCAGGGAAAAGATATATAGTTAATGTTGATACTGATGAAGATAATAACGGGAGTCTTTCGGTGTTTATTAATTACGGTATTATTGACACGAATGGAGACATTTTGGGAGTATGTGGTGTCGGAGTTGATATGAATGACCTTGTAGACATACTTGCCAGGTTCGAGGAAGAATACAATATCAAAGTATATTTAGTTAATCATGATGGACTTATACAGGTTGATACGGATGTAAGTTCTATAGAAACAGGCTACTTGGATAATTCATATTTTGGCAATATATCAGATGATGATTTTTATTATCAGTTATCGGAGAATGGCTGTTATATGACCAAGTATCTCGAAGGATTTGATTGGTATATAGTAATAAGAGATAATAATCCTGTTAAATTGGATGTAAATAAAATTATACTGTTACTGATCTCATGAGCTGTCACCAGACTGCTCACACGAATTGTCACCGGTTTGCTTAAGTTCTTGTCATCGGTAACAGCGAGTTC
>NZ_JBQHWF010000016.1:0-91717 GCF_052064095.1 Blautia sp. HCP3S3_C4 | reverse complement strand
GTCACGAAGTGACCCCCGCGGAGTACAATACTCAATCGGCAACGCAGAAAGTTAATTCTCAAGGAAATGTCAACATGTATGTAGTTTTGAAGATACAGTAAAAACCAGCTAACTACTAGCTGGCTTTTTTGTATGTAAAAATATAAAAAATATTCCGAGTTTATAGATAATCCCCCTGTTGTTACGTTAATCGAAAAAATATTTAAGATTAATTTAGCGGTTAAAATAACAACAAGGGGATATTGTAATCGAAATTATTTATAAAATAATTCGATAATCTTTAATCCTACATCTACAGCAATATCCATTCCTTCAACAGTAATGTGTTCATAAGGTCCATGATAAGCATGTCCTCCTGTTCCGAGATTCGGGCATGGGAGTCCCATAAAGCTTAACTGGGCGCCGTCTGTGCCTCCGCGGATCGGGGTGATAAGCGGCGAGATATTGCATTCCTTGCATGCTGCAGTTGCATGCTCGATCAGTTCCATGCAGGTGTCGATGATTTCTTTCATATTTCGGTACTGTTCTGTGATGGTAAGTGAGACAGTTCCTTTTCCCCATTTTTCATTTAAAATTTTAGTGATGTGTTCCATACTCTTCTTACGGACATCAAAAGAAGCTGCATCGTGGTCACGAATGATATATTCGAGAGTAGCGTGTGAGACATCTCCCTTTATGGAATAGAGATGGAAAAATCCTTCATAGTCTTCTGTATCTCTTGGTGTGTCAGCGGAAGGGAGCATGGAATTGAACTCCATGGCAACAAGTGCTGCGTTGACCATTGTATTCTTAGAAGAACCCGGGTGTACGTTTACACCGGTAAATTCTACTACTGCTCTGGCAGCATTAAAGTTTTCATACTGGATTTCACCTTCTGTATCACCATCAAGTGTATAAGCAAAATCCGCTCCAAATTTTTTAACATCAAAATGGGCTGGTCCCATTCCTATTTCTTCGTCAGGAGTAAATGCAATGCAGAGGGGACCATGCGGAATAGTATTGTCATTGAGGTATTCAATTATTGTCATGATCTCGGCAATTCCGGCTTTATCATCTGCGCCTAGTATGGTAGTTCCGTCAGAAGTGATAAGAGTTCTGCCTTTTAATGTGGAGAGATGAGGGAACATTTTCGGGGAGAGAATTCTGCCGCTGGTTCCAAGTGCAAGGTCTTTGCCGTCATAATTCGGAGTGATAACCGGAGTAACCGGATGATCGCAGAAATCAGAGACTGTATCCATGTGAGCGATAAAGCCCAGTTTTTGGCGGGATTCATATCCTCTGGTTGCCGGAATATGTCCATAGACATAGCAATGTTCATCTACATCGGCATCTTTCACACCCAGTTCCCTTAATTCCTGAACCAGAAGTCTGGCAAGGTCAAACTGATACTGTGTGGATGGGGAAGTACCGGTTTCTTCACTGCTTGGAGTGAATACTTTTACATAAGATAATAAGCGTTCGTATGCTTTCATGAATTAATCCTCCTGACTGAGACCGAATTATTTGAAAAAGTTTCGGCTTTAATGTAATAAGTATGTTACTGTTCACACACCACTATCCCGCGAGGTGTTTTGGCATGAATATGCCAAAATCCCGAGACATACGAGCCAAAATTCCATTGCCGCAGGCAATCTGGAATGAATTTTGGCTACGTTACTGTGAACGGAGTGAACAGTAACATAAGTATAACATGTGGCTGAGATTACGTAAAAATATTTCTTGCATTTTGTAAATACTTATGATATGATGCTGCTCAAAGAAAAGGGAGTAGCGGCCATCGTTATGAAGAACTGGACTTGTTTTTCCTATAAATGGTACATAAATGCGTCAGAACGGCAGATTAAGAATGCCCGCATTATGATATAATCGGCAAGACTTTTGTTTTAGACATTAAGAGAAGAGCTCATGTTATGTCTGAAATGAAAGTCTTTTTCTTTTCTTCAGAAATTTTTAGAAGCAAAAAATTTAATTATGCCAAATGGTGAAACGGAGGAGAAAAGTGAACGAAAGAGTAAATCCATTTAAAAAATTACAGAAGCCGGGAAAACATGTGAAACGTATTGTAATAGGAGCAGCAGGGTTGGTGATTATTGCAGGGCTTGCAGGAGATGCTACCTATCAGATCCAGGAGCAGGAACAGGCAGTATTGACAACTTTCGGAGTGCCGAAGGCAGTGGCAGAAACAGGACTGCATTTTAAGATTCCTTTTATACAGAAAGTACAGAAAGTAAATACAACGATCCAGGGATTTCCTATTGGATATAGTATGGGAGATAATTCGGTGGTTGAGAATGAGGGCATTATGATTACCTCGGATTATAACTTTATTGATGTAGATTTCTTTGTTGAGTACAGAATTTTAGAACCGGTAAAATATCTTTATAATTCAGAGGAACCGGAAGATATTCTAAAAAATATTTCTCAAAGCTGTATCCGTACAGTAATCGCAAGTTATGATGTGGATGAAGTACTTACCACCGGAAAAGGTGAAATCCAGAGCAAGATCAAAGAAATGATCCTGAAGCAGATGGAGGAACAGGATCTGGGAATCCAGCTTGTGAATATCACAATCCAGGATTCAGAACCACCCACACAGGAAGTTATGAAAGCATTTAAAGCAGTGGAAACTGCCAAGCAGGGAAAAGAAACTGCTTTGAATAATGCCAATAAATACAGAAACGAAAAGCTTCCGGAGGCTGAGGCAGAAGCAGACCAGATCATTCAGGATGCTGAGGCGCAGAAGCAGGTAAGGATTAATGAAGCGGAAGCTGAGGTTGCACGTTTTAATGCCATGTATGAGGAGTATGTTAAGAATCCGGAGATCACAAAGAAGCGTATGTTCTATGAGGCAATGGAAGATGTGCTGCCGGGAATGAAGATTGTGATTGATAATGGAGATGGAGTGCAGAAGGTTCTGCCGCTAGATTCTTTTACAGGGAACAGTTCAGAGAATCCGACAGAGACACTGAACACGGATCCTGCTCAGGACACACAAGATTTAAATGATTCTGAGAACGAATAAAGAAATGACAGAAAATATTTCATATAAAAAGTGTTTTGGTAAATGAAATACGAAGGATAGAGATATAATTTGGAAAGGACTAATTTATGAAAGGTAATAAAATTGGAATATTAATTGGTGTGTCTGCAGTGGTTGTAGCTGTCGGAGCGTCGGTAACAGTAACTCAGCAAAATGAATATAAGCTGATCCGTCAGTTTGGTAAGGTTGACAGGGTGATCAGCTCATCGGGAATCAGTTTTAAGATTCCGTTTATAGAGAGTACACAGTCATTGCCAAAGGAAACACTGCTGTATGATCTGGCAGCATCTGATGTAATTACAAAAGATAAGAAAACGATGATCAGCGACAGCTATGTTCTCTGGAAAATTAGCGACCCGCTTAAATTTGCACAGACATTAAACTCTTCTGTGGAAAGTGGTGAAAGCCGAATTAATACTGCTGTGTATAATGCCACTAAAAATGCGATCAGCAGTATGTCACAGGATCAGGTGATCACAAGTCGTGACGGAGAACTGTCTGATATGGTTATGGAGGCAATAGGAACAAACATGGATCAGTATGGAATCGAACTTCTCAAATTTGAAACCAAGCAGCTGGATTTGCCGGATGATAATAAGGAAGCTGTGTATGAACGAATGATATCTGAACGAGATAATATTGCAGCGACTTACAAGGCAGAGGGAAACTCCGAAGCAAAGGTGATTCGAAATAAAACAGACAAAGAAGTAGCAATCCAGATTTCCGATGCCAAAAAACAGGCAGAGATCCTGGAGGCGGAAGGGGAGCAGGAATATATGAAAATCCTTGCGCAGGCTTATGGAGAAGAGGACAGAAGTGAGTTTTATTCATTTGTGAGAAGCCTGGATGCGCTGAAGACATCTATGAAAGGTGAGGACAAAACAGTGATACTGTCCGCGGATTCACCGATCGCTCAGATTTTTGAAGGGAAATAAAAGAAAGTAACAATAATACACTCTAATTTTTCACCAGATAAATGGAAGATAGACATAGAAGATAAGGAATGTTATAATTTTTTTACAAAGAAATCCTGAAGCAGAAAATGTAAGTATAATCTGGAAATAATATACAGAGAAAACGGAGAGATTATCACGGATTCCTGTTTAAAGATTGCTGGTAAATTGTATCATATTGAATGTCAAAGTGCAGACGATACAACTATGGCAATTCGTATGATAGAATATGATTTCTCCATAGCAATTGAAAATGCACAGAAACAGGGACGCAAATACAGGATGGATTTTCCAAAGTCCTGCGTATTATATTTGAGAAGCGGAAAGAATACGCTGGATTTTCTGGAGATAGAGATGGTACTTTCGGATGAGAACATAGTACATTATTGGGTTCCGACAATGAAATGGGAGACATATACGAGAGATAGTATTTTTGAAAAAAATTTACCGATGCTTCTGCCGTTTTATATTAAGCGATATGAAAAGGATATTCATGAAATGAGTGAGAATCCGGAAATGTTCCAGAGTTTGCTAAATGACTATGAAGAAATCCGGATAAATCTGGAAAGAGAACTTTCAGGAGCAGATAAGACGGCTTTATACATGAATTTAAATAAACTGATCATAAAAATAGCGGACTATATATGCAGGAATGAAAAAACAGTCCGGAAAGGAATAGATGAGATTATGGGTGGAAAAGTTCTTGAACTGGAATCTGAAAGGCTCGAACGGCTTCAAAAAGAGGCGGAAGCAGAGGCAAAAGCAATTGGAGAAGCAATCGGCGAAGAACGATTAAGCACTTTGCTTAATCGTCTGATTATGGATGGAAGAAGTGCAGAAATACAGTCTGCTGTGACAAATGCAGAGACTCGAAAACGGTTATATAAGGAATATGGAATTTTACCAGAATAGGTATTAAATAAAACGACAGTATTACTTTTTATATATGAGTTAAGGGGTGAAATTTTAGAGATAAAATGAAACTTGACGAACGATATGAATGTGGATATAATAGGTTCAGAAATGAAAAATTGGAATTTTTAACCGGATTTTACCGGTCCTGATATCGCTAAGGAGGAACATTTTATCATGAAAATCGGAAATGATATTTATTATGTAGGTGTAAATGATCATCAGGTAGATCTGTTTGAAGGCCAGTATGTAGTGCCAAACGGTATGTCCTATAACTCATATGTGATCATGGATGAAAAGATTGCAGTTATGGATACCGTAGATGCTAATTTCAAAGATGAATGGCTTGAAAATGTAGCCAAAGTCCTGGACGGTGCGAAACCGGATTATCTGGTAGTACAGCATATGGAGCCGGATCATGCCGCAAATATCGAGAACTTCATGAAAGCATATCCTGATACAACCGTAGTTGCAAATACCAAGACCTTCACTATGATGGGAAATTTCTTCAGAAACCTGAATCTGGACGGAAAGAAATTGGTGGTTGCAAACGGTGACAGCCTGACACTTGGAAAACATGTGCTGACTTTCGTATTTGCACCAATGGTTCACTGGCCGGAGGTTATGGTTACATATGACAGTACTGATAAGGTTCTGTTCTCAGCAGACGGTTTCGGTAAATTCGGAGCACTTGACGTGGAGGAAGACTGGGACTGCGAAGCACGCCGTTACTATATCGGAATCGTTGGAAAGTACGGAGCTCAGGTTCAGAAACTCCTGAAAGCAGCAGCAACTCTGGATATCCGGACAATCTGTCCGCTCCATGGACCGATCCTTACAGAGAACCTTGGACATTACATTGAGAAATACGATATCTGGTCCTCCTACAAAGTAGAGAGCGAAGGTGTTGTGATCGCCTATACATCTGTATATGGTAACACAAAGAAAGCAGTAGAACTTCTGGCACAGAAACTGGAAGAAAAAGGATGCCCGAAAGTAACTGTATTTGACCTTGCAAGAGATGACATGGCAGAAGCAGTGGAAGATGCGTTCCGCTATGGCAAACTGGTACTTGCAACTATTACATATAACGGAGATATTTTCCCATTCATGCGTACTTATATTGAAAATCTGACAGAACGCAACTACCAGAACCGCACCATCGGACTGATTGAAAACGGAAGCTGGGCACCTGCTGCAGCAAGAATCATGCAGGGAATGCTTGAAAAGAGCAAAAATATTACATGGCTTGAAAATAATGTAAAGATTACTTCTTCCTTAAGCGAAGCAAACGAAGCGGAGATTGAGGCTATGGCAGAGGAACTTTGCAAATAATTGATAATTGTAAACAGCAGGCTCGAAAGATTCTGCTGTTTTTCAGAATAAGATAAACCCGGTTACTGAGAACGGAGTACACAAGTAACTAAATCCGTAAGAGAAAGGCAGGAACAAAACATGACAGTAGCGGAAGTTGTAAAGAAAATGGTAGAGTATTCCAAGGGAGATCTTCATGACATCAATCATTTCATGAAAGTATACGCATATGCAAAAACAATCGCAGAGGGCGAAAATCTGTCACCGGAGCAGCAGAAGCTGGTGGAGGTGACTGCAGTTGTCCATGATATTGCCTGCCCTCTCTGCAGAGCAAAATACGGAAATGCCAACGGTAAGCATCAGGAGGAAGAAAGTGCGGCACTGATAGAGGAGTTTTTCGCAGATTCAGATCTGCCGAAAGAATTTGTAGATCGTGTTTCTTATATTGTAAGTCATCATCATACAATAACCGGAATCGACGGTATTGATTATCAGATCATGATAGAGGCAGATTATCTGGTAAATGCAGATGAGAGTAATTTTTCCGGAAACAATGTGAGAAACATGCTGGAAAAAGTATTCAAAACAGAGACAGGAAAATTCCTGCTCCAGTCTATGTATTAGAAGAGGCTGAATGCTGAAGAATAAAAAGAAAACGTTAAGAAAGATTATGAGTGAAAAAAACCGGTGCAGAAATGTGTCGGTTTTTTTGTAGGAAAATTCAGGGATTATAATTTGCTTGTATTACAATTATATGCGGACGAGAAGTTATAATAAATATAAAAAATCTGGCATCTGAAAATTTATTTAAAAGATATGAAACTTTTCTCTATAATTCCCCATCTAATAAGTGTAAAACAAAACAACAAAGCTTCATTCGAATGAAACATATTTGTAAAAACATAAGAGCTACTGGACATGAAGTAAACAGTAACACATAAAACTCTAAGCAAGGAGGATCAGCATTTGATACAGTTGGTAAAACGCTCCATCTCAGGAGATGCGGATGCATTTCTGGAACTGATGGAAAAGAATTCTCTGGCAATGTACAAGGTGGCGAGGGGAATCCTTGATAATGATGAGGATGCCGCAGACGCCATGCAGGATACCATACTTACCTGCTTTGAAAAAATACATACACTGAAGAATCCGGAATATTTCAAAACCTGGATGATCAGGATCCTGATCAATGAATGCAATAAAATCCACAGACACTACAAAAACTTCAACAGAGCCGAAGAACTTCCGGAAGTCCCCGGACAGGATATGTCCATTGAGGAATTTGAGTTCAAGGAAATGCTTGGAATGTTGGACGAATCCTACAGGATCATACTGGTTCTGTATTATGTAGAGGGATTTCGGATTGCAGACATTGCTTCTATATTAAATATGAATGAAAACACAGTAAAAACCAGACTGGTCAGGGCCCGGGTGCAGCTAAAGCAGGAATATACTTCAGCAGAAGATAATATTCAGAAGGAAAGACTGCAGCAGAAGAAAAAGAAAAACAGAGAATTTACAGGTATAACAGAAGAGCTTGCGGAAAACCAGAATGGAAATATGAGAACAGGATCGGTAACAGCAGGAAGTATAACGGTAAGTGCAAGAAAGGGATGAAGTGATTATGGCGAAGAAGTTGGATTTTGATAAAGAAAAGAATAACAGAAATGATAATGCGATAGAGGAAATCATGCAGGCAGATTTTCCATTGCCAAAGCAGGCAGAAGATGCAAAAAACGAAGCATTTGCTAGAATCAGGGAAATGGCAGCAGCTTCTGAAAATGTGGAAAATGCAGAGAATATTGTGCAAAGATTGCCAGAGAAATCAACAGAAAAATCAACAAGAAGTTCCGGAAAGAAATCCACAGGAACAGTAAAATCGCATAAGAAATTCAAAACAGTGTACAAAACAGCTTTGGGACTGACCGCAGCGGCAGCTGTGTTTTCCGCAGTGTGTATCACAAATCCTGCATTTGCAGAGAACATTCCTCTGGTCGGAAATGTGTTTAAGCAGCTCGGCAATTCCCTGGGATTTTATGGTGATTATTCGAAATACGCAAAGCAGCTGACAGCATCTGCAGAAGATACACTGTCTGCAGATGCTGATGGAAGTCAGGAGAGCAGCAGTAATTCTCAAAATGCACAGTCTGAGGATCAGAATACAACAGAAAATAACAATGCAGATAAAACGAAAGACAATGAATCATACAGTAAAACAGTAGATGGAACAACTGTCACGCTTTCAGAAGTATACTGTAATGAAATGGCTCTGTACCTGTCCATGACAATCCATACAGAGGACAAATTCCCGGATACCTTCATTACATCTGATGGAAAACCCAATGTTAAGCTCAGCGAAAATTCTACAGTGAAATATGATTATATGGATGGAAAAAGTAATCTGTTCAATGTTTATCTGGATGGAAAAATGCTGGATGATAACACCTATGCAGGAGTTTTGCGTATTCCTGTGGAAGATATGACAGTGGATGATGCAGGATGGACAAAATTTTATAAAGTGCGTAATGCATTTTTCAAAGAAAAAGGGATTGATGTAGATTCTGAGGATTTTAGTTTTGACAAGTTAGCCCAGACACTGGGAATGGATGAATACAGTGATGCGAAGCTTCCTCAGGTGGGAGGTCCGGCAATCAGTGATTATGTCAAAGACATCAAAGTACCTGACCGGTTTACCATGGAGCTGGATCTGAAAGATATTGTGGGTACTCTTCCGGATGATCAGGATACCACTCCGGATATCCCTCAGGATTTGCGGGATGAATATAATCAGAAAATGGCAGAGCATGGAATCAGCACAGACGATGCAGATTATGAGAGTCTGACAGAAGAGCAGAAGAATCTGGAATATCAGTTTTACACTGAGATGTGGAATGAGTATTTTGAACGGTATCCTGAGGCAAAAGAAGGTAATAACAGATATAACTCATGGACACTGAAGGGTGACTGGAAGTTCAGCGTAGATGTAGAGAAAAATACTTCCGATACGGTTAAAAAGGATGTAAATGTGGTAGATGAAAATGGAGATGGTGTTCTCTCCATTACGAAAACACCATTTGAGATCACTATGAAAATGCAGGATCCGGAAACAAAATATTTTGCTATTATGCTGGATGCCAATGGAGATATCATGCCATATGGCGGAGTGGCAAACAGTAATGCGGACACATATGCAATACAGGACAGAGATGTTTCCACAGTATATATCTATCTTTGCGATTACTATGAGTATATGGACGAGCTGAAAGGCTACTACTGGTCCGATGACTACGAAGAAAAAGCAAAGACCAGGACCTTCAAACAGCTCCTGGACGAACGGGCAGTTGCCGGCACAGAAGTACATTTTGATACAGATAAATAATGATATAAAGCTTCTTTTTGCCCTTGATATCAGATGATAAAGTCCCGTAACTGAAACAGCATCTTCACAATTTTCTGCAGAAAGATGATGTTTTAGTTATTTTGATAAAAAAAGGTCAGAAAAACAGTAGAATCTGAGCCAAGTTAATGTTACAATGTAGGCGTCTCAAAAAAAGAGTGCAGAAGGGAGCCAAAACAAAATGGACTACGCAAAAGAATCTTTAAAAATGCATTATGAGTTAAAAGGTAAAATTGAGGTTGTATCAAGAGCCAAAGTAGATTCCAAAGATGCTTTAAGCCTTGCTTACACACCAGGTGTTGCTCAGCCTTGTCTTGAAATTCAGAAAGACGTAAATAAGAGCTATGATCTGACAAGACGCTGGAATACAGTTGCTGTTGTAACAGACGGAACTGCAGTACTTGGACTGGGAGATATCGGACCGGAAGCAGGTATGCCTGTTATGGAAGGCAAATGTGTACTCTTTAAAGAATTTGGCGGTGTAGACGCGATTCCGCTCTGCGTCCGCAGTAAAGATGTTGATGAGATCGTTAAGACAGTAAGCCTCCTGGCCGGATCCTTTGGAGGAATCAACCTCGAGGATATTTCCGCACCGAGATGTTTTGAAATTGAAAAGAAACTGAAAGAATGCTGTGATATTCCGATCTTCCATGATGACCAGCACGGAACAGCAGTTATCACACTTGCAGGTGTTATCAATGCGCTGAAACTGGTTGGAAAGAAGCTTGACGAAGTGAAGATCGTTACTTCCGGAGCCGGTGCAGCAGGTATCGCTATCATCAAACTGTTAATGTCCATGGGACTTAAGAATGTAATCATGACAGACAGAAAAGGTGCGATTTACGAAGGCAGAGAAGGATTAAACCCGATTAAAGAAGAGATGGCTAAGATCACAAACTTCAACAAAGAGAAAGGTACTCTTGCAGAAGTGATCAAAGGCGCAGACATCTTCATCGGTGTATCCGCACCTGGAACACTGACACAGGATATGGTCCGCACAATGGCAAAAGATCCTATCATCTTTGCATGTGCAAACCCGGTACCTGAGATCTTTCCTGACGAAGCAAAAGCAGCAGGCGCAGCAGTGGTGTCCACAGGACGTTCTGATTATCCGAACCAGGTAAACAACGTACTCTGCTTCCCGGGACTCTTCCGTGGTGTACTGGACGCAAGAGCATCAGATGTTAACGATGAAATGAAAGTTGCAGCAGCATATGCAATCGCAGGTCTGGTAAGCGACGAAGAATTAACAGCGGAATATATTCTTCCGGCAGCCTTTGACCCACGTGTAAAAGACGCTGTAGCTAAAGCTGTAGCAGAAGCAGCAAGAAAATCAGGCGTAGCAAGGATCTAACCGAATAGAATAATGAAGCCCTCTGTTTTCATGTGAGCAGCATGCAGACAGAGGGCTTTTTTGCATAATATTCAATCTGACCCCTAAAAAAATCGAAAAATTGGTCATTGAAATAATGACACATTTCGCGTATGATAACTTCAACATATTGATGCGTCAATATATAAAATATCTGATAGCGAAAATCAAACAAGTAATCTGACTTATTGATATGAGCCTTCTATCAGATCATACGAGAGGGGACAGTTATTATGAATACTCAGAACAGCACAATTACAAAACTTGCAGAGACAGCTCTTATGGCTGCATTATGCTATGTATCCTTTACATTCTTGCAGATTAAGATTCCTGTACCGGGCGGTGATGCAACATCCATCCATATTGGAAATGCATTTTGCGTACTGGCAGCACTTCTGATCGGCGGTGTATACGGTGGATTATCCGGTGCCATCGGAATGGGAATTGCAGACCTGATGGATCCTGTGTATATCACAGGCGCACCAAAGACATTTGTACTGAAATTCTGTATTGGCCTTATCACAGGTCTGGTAGCACATAAGATTGCAAAGATCAATGAAAGCACAGATAAAAAATATGTTTTCAAATGGAGTGTGATCGCTTCTGTAGCAGGTCTTGCGTTTAATGTTGTGGCAGATCCGATCGTAGGATATTTCTACAAACAGTATATTCTCGGACAGCCTCAGGAACTGGCACAGGCACTTGCAAAAATGAGTGCTGTAGCCACATTATTCAATGCAGTAGTTTCTGTGATCCTGGTAGCAGTGATCTACAATGCAGTACGTCCGGTACTGATCAAGAGTCATCTGCTTACAGTTACCGGTAAGAAAAAAGAACAGGCAGCATAAAAAATGAAAAGCATTTCAGTTTTGCATCATACAGCAGACTGAAATGCTTTTTTGGTGTATAGAGTATTTATGAGAAGAAAAAATAAAAAGATGGGGTTGAAATAGGGAGGAATATATAGTATTGTAGGTGATATAACGCTTAGGGCGAGGACTGTCTTTGGACAGTCTCTTTTTATGAAGAAGGATGAGGAAAAAATTATGGAGAGGACAAAAGAAAGGTTATCGTTTCGTAAGAAGTTTATCGGTGACAGGAAGTTTTATATGATGGTTCTGGCTGTGGCTGTGCCGATTATGATTCAGAATGGAATTACAAATTTCGTAAGTCTGCTGGATAATATTATGATCGGACGGATCGGTACGGAGCAGATGTCAGGGGCTTCCATTGTGAATCAGCTGATTTTTGTTTATAATCTGTGTATTTTCGGAGGAGTATCCGGGGCAGGGATTTTTACAGCACAGTACTTTGGACAGAAGGATAATGAAGGAGTGCGGCAGACATTCAGGTACAAGTTATGGATGGCTGTGATCCTGACCATCGGGACGACTTTGCTGCTTCTGACGGTTGGAGAGAATCTAATCAGTATGTATCTGCAGGGGGATGGAACTGCGCAGCAGATTGCAGATACACTGAATTATGGAAAACAGTATCTGGATATTATGCTGTTGGGATTACCACCTTTTATGATGGTGCAGATTTATTCCAGTACTCTGCGAGAGTGCGGAGAGACGGTTCTTCCTATGAAAGCAGGAGTTGTGGCAATCTGTGTAAACCTGTTATTTAATTACCTGCTGATTTATGGTGTATTTTTCTTCCCGAGACTGGGCGTGAGAGGTGCGGCAATCGCAACTGTGTTGTCACGTTATGTGGAGGCTGCAATTGTAATCAGCTGGACACACAGGCATACGGAGAAGAATCCCTTTGCAAAAGGGTTGTATAGCACGCTTAAGGTTCCTGCAAATCTGACAAAGAAAATTCTGGTCAAGGGAACTCCGCTGTTATTTAATGAGACTTTATGGGCTTCAGCTATGGCTATGCTGACACAGTGTTATTCGGTTCGAGGGCTGAATGTGGTTGCTTCCCTGAATATTTCCAATACTATCAACAATGTGTTTAATATTGTGTTTATTGCCCTGGGAGATTCCGTGGCAATCATTGTAGGACAGCTTCTGGGAGCGGGAGATATGAAGAAAGCGAGAGACACAGATAACAAGATGATTGCCTTCTCAGTAATGTGCTGTACAGGGGTCGCAATTGTCATGTTTATTATGGCTCCGCTGTTTCCAATGCTTTATAATACCAATCAGGAAGCCAGGGGGCTGGCGAAGTATCTGATTATGATCACTGCATTCTTTATGCCGCAGAATGCATTCCTGCATGCAACCTACTTTACCCTGCGTTCCGGTGGAAAGACCATCATTACGTTCCTGTTTGACAGTGTGTTTATCTGGTGCATCAGTGTGCCGATCGCCTTTGTACTGAGTCGTTATACAGGGATTCATGTGCTTGTGATTTATGCATGCGTACAGTTGGCAGATCTGATCAAATGTGTAATCGGATTTGCTCTGGTTAAGAAGGGTGTATGGCTGCAGAATATTGTATCATAATGATAAAACAGTCAATAACATTTGGCTTGACTAACCAATATACTATAGTGTATTATCAGAAAAAATATTTATATTCTCTTTGCACTGCATTACATTCAACAGAATGCGAGATCAACAGTACAAACTGAGCAGGCGATGCCCGAGGTGATTAAGGGCATGGGGCCGGGCCGCGTGAAGCGGCAACAGATATGAAAATTTTCAGACATATCTGTGGGACAGTGTATGTTCCGCAGGTGTGTCTTTTTGTTTTCAGAAGAATATAGGAGGTTTTGGTTATGGAACAGTCAAAAAAGTTAAACATGACATCAATGTCATCACAGAAAAACAGTAACATACAAACAGAAAAAGAAGAACCGGCATGGGAACATAAGGTGGCAATGAAGGTATCCGGTGTGAGTATTGCTGTAAACCTTTTACTTTCATTGTTTAAGCTGATCGCCGGAATTGTGGCGCATTCCGGTGCCATGATTTCAGATGCAATCCATTCAGCATCTGATGTGGGAAGTACATTTGTAGTAATTGTGGGCGTGAATTTATCCAGCAAAAAATCCGATAAAGAGCATCAGTATGGACATGAGCGGATGGAATGTGTATCTTCTATTATTTTGTCAGGCCTGCTTCTGGCAACCGGCATCGGAATCGGTATGAGTGGTATCCAGAACATTATGAAAAGTACTTCAGGAAAGGATATCGCGATTCCGGGTACTCTGGCACTGGTTGCAGCAGTAGTTTCTATTGTAGTGAAGGAGTGGATGTTCTGGTATACCAGAAGTGCTGCGAAGAAAATCAATTCCGGAGCATTGATGGCAGATGCATGGCATCATCGTTCAGATGCAATGTCTTCTGTTGGTGCATTTATCGGTATCCTGGGTGCAAGACTTGGCTTCCCGATCCTGGATCCAATTGCCAGTGTGGCAATCTGTGTACTGATCGTGAAAGCATCGGTAGATATTTTCAGAGATGCTATTGATAAGATGGTTGACCATTCCTGCGATGAGGCAACAGAAGAGAGTATGAGAGAAGTGATCCTGGGAGTGAAAGGAGTGAAGGGTATCGACCTTCTCCAGACACGACTTTTCGGTTCCAAGATGTATGTAGACATTGAAATCTCAGCAGATGGAACGATTCCACTGAATGAGGCACATGACATTGCAGAAAATGTTCATCATAGTATAGAGAAAAATTTTAAAGACGTAAAACACTGTATGGTCCATGTGAATCCGGTGAATGAGTAATTTACTTCAAATAAGATATCCGTACTTAGCAGTTGTTCTGATTGCAAAATCTATCCTATGGAGTTACAATGACAATGCGGCAAAGTAAGTCAGACACAGGATAGATTAAGGAGGCTAGACAACAATGAATGAGGGAGAAGAAGTCAGAAAGGGGAAGTCTGTATTTAGATCAGTGATATTGCTGATGGCAGTGGTGTTTGCAGTTATGGCCGGAAATACCGGAATTTATTCTGCTCAGGTTGGAGAAACAAACGGAAATGATACCACAGAAATCGTCAATCCAACGGTAACACCGGAGCCGGACATAACAATAACACCAGAAGCAACACCGATTGTAAAGAAGGGGCTTTTGAAAGAGGGAAATTCCTATCGCTATTATATCAATGGTAAAATGGTTACAAATACCTGGAAGAAGGTGAAAAACCATTATTATTGGTTCAAGTCCAATGGAAAAGCTGCTGCAAATGGTTATTATAAAGTGAAGGGTGTATATTATGTTTTTGATGAAAAGGCACGCAGACTTTCCCCTGCTAAAAAATCAGTAGTAAAGGTTAAAAATATCAGTTATTTTGTAGATACAAAGGGCAGAGCTGTCAAGGGCTGGAATGAATATAAAAATAAAATGTATTATTCATATTCCAATGGAAAATGTGCGGTAAATACGAAAATAGATGGTATTAAATTTAATAAAAACGGGGCTGCAGATCTTACTCAGGCCAGAGAGATGCTGGAAGCCAAAAAGTTTATTGCAGCGCATACCACCAAAAATATGAATAACTACCAGAAGCTTCGTGCCTGCTTTAACTATATTATGTGGTATACAAAATATACTCCCTGGAAACGCCCAACAGAGGCTGAATTTAAAACACAAACATGGGTATATAAATATGCCTTGGATATGTTTCAGACAAATCTTACCGGAAATTGCTATGGCGTAGCCAGCTGTCTGGCAGCAGTTGCCAAAGAATTGGGCTATGAACCTTATGTGATCACTGCTTTGGAGGATCATGCTTTTGTTATGATCAATGGCCTTTATTATGACAATATGTATGGAACTCTGTTTGGATCACCTACCCATCCCTATTATCATTTAAGACAGAAAATCAAGTTTTAACAGATTTGATTTTGACAAAAAACGAAAGTGCTCGAAAGCCAGTAAATACAAGGCTTTCGAGCACTTTTTAAGAGCAGGGGATGAGAGAATCGAACTCCCACCAAAGGTTTTGGAGACCCCTATCATACCATTTGACCAATCCCCTATGAACTTATATGTAAATTTCGTTTACTGTTGCAATTATACATATAAAAGCAACGATTGTCAAGTCCATTGTACATTTATTATAAATATTTTTTGATGATGGATAGAAAAATGGAAATAAAAAATCCTGCTACAGAGCAGGAAAAGATAAAAGCGGAGATGGAGGGATTTGAACCCTCGCACCGGTTGCCCGGCCTGCCGCATTTCGAGTGCGGTCCCTTCAGCCTCTTGGGTACATCTCCATATTAAGATGAAAAACAGTTCCGCAGCGTAACCGGAACTGTTTTTCATTATATAAGGAATCTGCGAAAAGGTCAATTCTTTTTTTATTGACGAATTGGTTTTACTGTAATAAGATAATAACAAAATGCAGTTGTAAGGAAAGTAAACAGGTGATGATCATGACAGACAAAAAGAAAACAATTCTGGAAGCTGTGGATAAGCTGACAGATACTTACCGTAAGGAAGAACTTTTTCTGGGAGAAAACAGAAATCCTCTTCCCAATAAGAAAGAAATTATTGATTTTATTAAAGATATGAGATCCGTTATTTTTCCCGGATATTTCAGTGTGGATTCCAGTGCCAGTGTGTTTCCGGAACATTATGTGGCATATCGCCTGAATGATCTGTATGACTGCTTGCAGGAACAGATTAAGGTTGCATTTTTATATCAGGGCGAGCCCCTGCAGCAGGCAAAAGAACGGGCAGAGCAGATTACAGAGCGTTTTTTTGTAAGTGTACCGGATATCCAGTCCACGCTTCTTACTGATTTACAGGCAGGCTTTGATGGTGACCCTGCTGCAAAGAGCAAGGAGGAGATTATTTTCTCCTATCCTGGATTTTATGCAATCTATGTATACAGACTTGCCCATGTTCTCTATCTGGAGAATGTGCCGTTTATCCCCAGGATCATGTCAGAATATGCACATGGTTATACAGGAATTGATATTAATCCGGGTGCGACCATCGGAGAGTATTTCTTTATTGACCACGGAACAGGCGTTGTAATTGGTGAAACGACTGAAATCGGAAGGAATGTAAAGCTGTATCAGGGTGTGACACTTGGAGCACTTTCTACCCGCCAGGGACAATTGCTTGCCAATGTGAAGAGACATCCGACAATCAAGGATAATGTAACGATTTATTCAAATTCTTCTGTACTTGGTGGGGAGACCGTGATCGGAGAGAATACGATCATCGGAGGTAATACTTTTATTACAGAGTCTATTCCGGCAAATACCAAGGTCAGTGCCAAGAGTCCGGAGCTTGTGATCAAGAAACCCAGAAGTGCTGTGGAAGCTGCCAATGTATGGGATTGGGATAATTAGAATTGTAGCAGATGTCAATAAAATATAAAAAATACAAAAAAAATAAAAATAGTGTTGACAAATGCTTTTTCATAAGATATAATAAAGTCCGTTGATGCGTAAGAAATGTATCAACGGCACCAAAATGCGGGTGTAGTTCAATGGTAGAACACCAGCCTTCCAAGCTGGATACGTGGGTTCGATTCCCATCACCCGCTTATGCGATAGTGGCGTAGTTGGTAACGCGCGACCTTGCCAAGGTCGAGACCGCGGGTTCGAGCCCCGTCTATCGCTCTTAACTGAATATGCGGGTGTAGTTCAATGGTAGAACACCAGCCTTCCAAGCTGGATACGTGGGTTCGATTCCCATCACCCGCTTACGCGATAGTGGCGTAGTTGGTAACGCGCGACCTTGCCAAGGTCGAGACCGCGGGTTCGAGCCCCGTCTATCGCTCTGAAAAAGCTCCGGAATTTTGTTCCGGAGCTTTTTTTTGAAGTTTATTTGATTTTTAAAATCTGTTTTGAGGTGGTGTCATAATCCATACTGAATGCTTCCTGTACCTGAATTGTTACATCACTCTCATCTTTCAGAGAAAATGCCTGACATACGGTTACAGTCTGTCCGG
Organism: Blautia sp. HCP3S3_C4; assembly: GCF_052064095.1. Classification (NCBI taxonomy): domain Bacteria; kingdom Bacillati; phylum Bacillota; class Clostridia; order Lachnospirales; family Lachnospiraceae; genus Blautia; species Blautia sp. HCP3S3_C4. The sequence goes on along the minus strand of NZ_JBQHWF010000016.1, from coordinate 73,850 downwards.
GCTGGATCTCCGCTGTGAAATGATCAATAGCATCATCGTTTGTCTCGGGGATGGCAGCATCACATACTTCACCATGCTGGTAGGCTTTCATGCTTACATCTACCATAGCACTGGAAGTACCGGATGCACGATTGGTATAATCATAGTAAATCATAACACAGGGATTTCCTGCAAAATCCTTGGTTACTGTGTGTTTTTTGTATTTTATAGTAAATTTGTCGGTGGTCAGATCCAGAGTATCGCTTTCGGAAGCTTCTGGTACAGAAGCTACATCAGATCCATCGGAGTTTCCCATGTTGTTGATGGAATTATTAACTTCTTCTTCAACATTTTTGAAATTCGCAGACATAATTTTGACAGTTTCATCATCCAAGGAAACAATTTTCCAGCCTTCGTTTGTTTTGATCACCGGATAAGTGATGTCTGCTTCAGAATATTCGTCCGTTTTACTTTCCTTTGCCTTTTCATTCAGAATAGTGGCAAGCTGTTTTTGAGTTTCTTCTTCTGTAAGCTTATTGCCTGCATAAGCACTGGAAACAATCTGACGGAGAAATTCAGTAATGGTTTCTTTGTAAATACTGGTACCGTCAATATATTTAATGTGGGCGGTAACAGAAGCAGTGCCATCCTGGAGTCTGAAACGGTTTCCTGTAATTTTATAGGTCATTTTTTTGTTGATGGCCGTAAAGAAATCTGTATATGCGGCGTTGCGGATGTCTGCATTATCCAGGGCTGAAAGATCACTGCTCTGAAGCATGGATTCCATTGTATTAAAATCCATTTTCTGCATACTGGACAGGAATTTTTCTGCTGCTTTCTTGGGCTGCTGGCGCTGATAAAAATAGAATCCTGCGCCTCCTGCAATTGCAAGAACCAGAATGATAATAAAAATAATCAGTCCAATATGGCTCTTTTTTGTGTTTTTACTCATAGTTCCTCCTGATATTAGGATGGGTTACTGTTCTCAGTAACCCATGATTAATATATACGTAATTTCATTATAGCAGAAGAAGTTGACAATAGCAAATATCTTACCTATAATTACGGTAACCAATAATTAGCGTGAACAATAATTACAAAAGGTAAATCTGGCTGTGTGCAGGCAGATTATTTTATGGAGAGGAGTGGGATTATGAGGTATGAAGGAGCTTTTGTGTCGGAAGCAGATGGGCTGAGTATTTCCACAGCAGCTATGATTCCTGACCAGAAACCGTATAGAGCGATAGTACAGCTTGTTCATGGCATGAGTGAGCATAAAGAGAGATATTTTCCGTTTATGGAATATCTGGCAGGGCTTGGTTATCTTGTAGTGATCCATGACCACAGAGGACACGGCAAAAGTGTAAAAGCTGTGGAGGATCTGGGATATACTTATGGAGGGGGCGCTCAGGCGATGCTGCGGGATATTGGAACTGTAAACCGCAGACTGAAAGCAAAGTATCCGGATCTGCCGTTGATTCTTATGGGACATAGTATGGGTTCTCTTGCAGTCCGTGCCTTTGCGGCAAAACACGATAGCTGTATGGATATGTTGATTGTCTGTGGTTCACCAAGCTATAATGCGGCCTGGCCGTTAGGAGTAGCTATTGCAAAGACTGAGAAAGCATTATTTGGACCGCGCCACAGGAGCAAGCTGATCGAGACTCTATCTTTCGGAAGCGGTGTTTTGAAGTTTCGCAAGGACAAAAACTGTACTGCCTGGATTTGTTCAGATCCTCAGGTGGCCAGGGAATATGAGGATTCTCAACTTTGCGGCTTCACTTTTACAGATGATGGATATCTGGCCTTGTTTGAACTGATGAGGCGGGCATACGATGTGGAAGGTTTTTCCTGCACAAATCCGTCTATGCCGGTGCTGTTTATCAGCGGAGCAGAGGATCCCTGCCTGATAGATGTGAGGCATTTTGCCAAAACTGTAAGGGCAATGCGCAGGGCTGGATACAGGGATGTAAAGGGAAAGCTTTATCCGGGAATGCGTCATGAGATCCTCAATGAGATCAATAAGGAACAGGTTTACAGAGATATTGCAGCTTATATGCGTAAGAAAGGATTTTAAGGAGACTGATTATGGAAGAACAGAAAAATGAGAATCTGCCGGAGGAGGTTCAGGCAGACAATTCAGCAGAAGAGGATAACGGGGAACAGGAAAAGGCTTCCGGAAGACGGATGCTTCTCTGGGGACTGGCAGGAATCTATCTTCTGTATACGGGATTTAGTCTATGTAAAGGTTTTATCAATGGTGAAGAAGGAAGTCAGATGGGATTTATGATTGCAGGAATTGCATTTCTGGCCATTGGAGCAGGACTTATTTTTGTAGCTGCCAGAAATGCATTAAAGTCTGGCAAGGTGAAAGAACTGAAGGAAGCAGGAGAAGCAGCTGGCAGAGCAGGTACAGAAGCTGCAGCAGGCGGAGAACTGAAATCAGAAGACAGACCACTGACAGATCGTTCTATGAGTATTGCCCAGAGAGCAAATCTGACTCAGAGGCTTGCAGATGAGGAGTCAGAGCCTGTGGCAGATAAGGAAAAGACAGAATGAAAATATTAATTACATTGTTGAAACCCTTTTCCTTTGCACCGGCCATTCTGCTGATGATTCTGATCTATTCTTTTTCAGCACAGACCGGAGATATTTCCGGTAATCTGAGCTATCAGATCAGTTATACTATTGTGGAGACCAAGAATGAAGTGCTGAATGAGGGAAAAGGCTATGAGGAACTGGCTTATGAGGCGGACGGCATCCATTATTATGTAAGGAAAGCAGCCCATATGACAGAATATTTCCTACTGGCTATTGCAATTTCCTTTCCTTTATATGTGTATGGTGTGAGAGGAATCTGGCTGATGATCCTTGCCGGTATTGTCTGCGTAGGTTTTGCGGGACTGGATGAATATCACCAGTCCTTTGTAGGCGGACGTACACCGGCTGTAAAGGATGTGTGTATTGACAGTACAGGAGCATTGATCGGAATCCTGTTAGTGCAGGCTTTTTGCTGGTCAGTGCTCAATAATCCCAATAAAAAGAAGAAAAAACGAAAAAAGTGTAAAAGAAAATAGTTTATGCCTGTACCCTGAAAAGGCTGTGGAGCCCGGCTTTTGTATGGCGGACAAAGATGTCCCGGATAGCCTGGATTTCGCCAAGGCCCTTCAGGGTACAGGTAACAGAATATCCCTCTTTTTCCAGGATGCTTTTCCAGGAATCCCTGTCCTCTCCGGACATATCATTGGTTGCATGATCTCCGGCAACAATCATAAAAGGTGCCAGATGAATATGCTCAGGATGAAGCTTTTTTAATTCATCAAGGAAGCTTTCAATGCAAAAATCTCCCTCTACAGTGCCCATATGCATATTGGAATGACCGAAATGTTTAAATAACTGATCCATCTCAGGGTAGAGTTCATTGGCAACATGTTCTGTTCCGTGTCCCATAAATAAGAGAACCTGGTCAGCTTCCGGATGATATTCCCGGACCATAGCCTGACAGACTTCTTCTTTATCCTGTTTTGAAATCATCAGAGAATCGCAGATAATGACAGAATCAAAATTTTCTTTATGGGACAGGACTTTTTCCTTCATGGCATCACTTTCAAATCCGGTGATCACATAGGTAGGCTGGACAACTACATTTCGGATTCCGTCAGCTTTCAGCTGGGCCATTGCCTCGTCAATATCCATGATATGGATTCCGTCCCGCTTTTGAAGCTTTGCGCGGATGCGTGGACTTGTCCATGCCCGGTATAACGGATATTCCGGAAATGCATGGTGCAGGTCAGCTTCAATCTGTTCAATCGTTTTCTTTCGTGTTTCCTCATAACTTGTACCGAAACTGATAACAAGAATTGCTGTTTTTTCAGATACCCCCATTTTAAATCTCCTTTAAATATATTGACAACTATTCTGTGGTCTGCTACGCTGTGAGATATTGAATAGCTGTGTATAGTTTTGCTGTTTTTTGCGAATTATAAGAAAAAATGTCATAATTACAGACAGTGCTTATATTATACAGGGAACAATGGGGAAACACAAGAAAAAGCTAAGAATACTGGAGGAAAAGAGATGTATCAGTCATTTAAAGGAGGGCTTGGCGGAATTGCCCTGGCAAAAAATGGCAGAAGCCGTGCGATCAATGCAGAGAATCCACATGGAGAAAAAGGAAAAGGCGGAATGGCAGCAAGTCATCTGGGACCGTCCAGAAAAGGAAGTCCCTGTCTGAATGATATTGAACCTGGTGAGACTGTGACCCTGGCAGAGATGGAGGGGCCAGGAGAGATCAATCATATCTGGATCACAGTAGATAATAAGACAACCGATGCCGACTGTTTTGTATTAAGAGACCTGGTTATCCGCATGTACTGGGATGATGAAGAGTATCCGTCTGTGGAAAGTCCTCTTGGAGATTTCTTCTGCTGTGGATTCGGAAGAGAATGTGCTGTGAATTCTGTACCTATGGCGGTAGTGCCAAACAGAGGATTCAACTGCTATTTTCCTATGCCATTTAAGAAAAAAGCGAAGATTACCCTGGAAAATCAGCATGCAAATAAAATCCCTGCATTTTTCTATCAGGTAGATTACTGTCTGTATGATGAACTTCCGGAGGATATTACTTATTTCCATGCACAGTGGAGAAGGGAACGTCTGACAGAGAAGCAGAAGGATTATACAATTCTTGACGGAGTAAAGGGAAAAGGACACTATGTAGGAACTTATATTGCACTTACTACTTTGGAACGTTACTGGTGGGGAGAAGGCGAAGTGAAATTCTACATTGACGGAGATGAGGAATATCCTACAATCTGCGGAACCGGTACAGAAGATTATTTCGGAGGCTCCTGGAGTTTTGCAAAGCAGGTGGACGGAAAAACTGTGGAACAGAATTACAATACACCATATTTGGGTTATCCATATTACTCTGCTCATGATGAACTGATTCATAACTTTTATCATAATGATGACTGCCCTCCAATGAGAGGATTCTACCGCTGGCATATCCAGGATCCAATCTGTTTTGATGAGGATCTGCGTGTGACAATCCAGCAGATAGGGGTTGGATACAGAGGATTATTCGAGCGTCAGGATGATGTGGCAAGTGTTGCGTATTGGTATCAGACACATCCTCATGCACCGTTTGCACCATTAATGTCAAAGGAAGACAGATGGCCCAGATAAAACAGATGAGCTTATTGCTGCCCGGTATAAGGCGGCAGTAAGCTTTCATCTGTTTGCGGACAACAGGAGGTGTCTTCATGCAGAATCAACAACCATCAACTTTAAAGGAAATCCGTGTCCATGGTACTCAGAATTTTCCTTGTGCTTTTTATCAGACAGGCACAAAAACGAAAGGGAATATGGTGAAGCATCATTGGCATGAGGAAGTGGAGCTTCTGTATTTCTCAGGGGGAGAATTTTGCCTGGAAGTCAATATGGAGCGTTTTTATATTTCAGAGGAATGCTTTTATTTTATTAATCCCGGAGAACTTCACAGTATATCTGTTGAAAAGAATGGCGGGTGTGTGGAAAATGCATTGGTTTTCCATATGGATATGTTTAGTTCGGTATATTCACTGGATCAGATTCAGACTAACCTGATCCAGCCGGTCCAGATAGGCAGCATTCAGTTTCCCAGATGCCTGCGTAAGGAGGATTCGGCATTTGAACTGGTAAAAAAATCCTATAAAGAAATCAGAAATGTATTTGGCGGAGATTCTTTCCCTGATAATTATTATGACGGCGAGGCAGTTACTGACGATATTACCAGACAGCTATTTATCAAATCAGCATTGCTGCGGATTCTGGCAGTTCTGTCTGTGAATAATCTGTTTGAGGTAACGGAGAAGAACCATGACCACAGAATCGAGACGATCAAGACAACACTAACTTACATACAGGAAAATTATAAAGAGAAAATTTATATCCGCGATCTGGCAGGGCTGATCGGGATGAATGAGCAGTATTTCTGTAGATTTTTCAAGAAAGTAATCGGTCGTTCACCAATGGAATATGTGAATGAGTACAGGATAAAAAAAGCAATGCATTATCTGAAGGAATCAGATCTGACAGTTACGGAAATCTGTCTGGAATGTGGGTATAACAATTTTGGGAATTTTCTGAGAGAGTTCAGAAAATATACATCAACAACGCCGCTGCAATACCGCAAACGTTCTTTGGATGAAATAGAGAATACTGATAAATAGAATATGCAAAAGTTAAAATATCGTATTTTTATATCAAAATAGGATAAGACAGTTTCTGTGAATCCTGATAAAATCATGTTTATTGAAAAAGAGAACTTGGATAAAAATACAGGAGGATTTTTGCAATGACAAAGAAATGGTGGAATGAAAAGGTTGCTTATCAGATTTACCCGAAGAGTTTTTATGATACCAATGGTGATGGGATTGGAGATCTGAGAGGTGTTATTGAGAAACTGGACTATCTGAAGGATCTTGGAATTGATATTATCTGGCTTTCACCCTGCTATCGTTCACCGTTAGCTGATCAGGGATATGATATTTCCGATTATTATGATATTGACCCACGATTTGGAACTATGGCAGATATGGATGAGCTGATCGCTGAGGCAAAGAAGAGGGATATGTATATTCTTATGGATCTGGTGGTAAACCATTGCTCAGATGAACATGAATGGTTTAAAAAGGCTTGTCAGGATCCGGATGGAAAATATGGAAACTTTTTTTATCTCCGTGATAAAAAAGAGGGAGAATTGCCTACGAACTGGAGATCCTATTTCGGAGGTTCAGTGTGGGAGGACCTGCCTGGAACCAATAAGCAGTATCTTCACGTATTTCATAAAAAACAGCCGGATCTGAACTGGGAGAACCCGGAGGTAAGAGAAGCGGTTTATAAAAACATTAACTGGTGGCTGGATAAAGGGTTGGGCGGTTTCCGCATTGATGCTATTATTAATATTAAGAAAGCCCTTCCACTCCATGATTATGAGCCTGACCGTGAGGATGGTCTGAGCAGTATCCATAATATGCTGGCTGAAGCGCAGGGAATCGGAGAATTTCTGGGAGAGATGCGTGACCGCACCTTCAAAAAATATGATGCTTTTTCAGTAGGCGAAGTTTTTAATGAGAAACCGGAGGAGATTCCTGATTTTATTGGAGACAACGGATATTTTTCCAGTATGTTTGACTTTGCAGAAACAATCTGTGGAGGCTCTGAGAAGGGATGGTATGACTGCAGACAGATCACACCGGATGAGTATAAAGCATGTTGCTTTGGCACGCAGAGAAAAATCGGGGATATTGGTTTTGTTTCCAATATTATTGAGAATCATGATGAACCCCGTGGTGTCAGCAGATATATCCCGGAGGGTGACTGCTGTGATGCAAGTAAGAAAATGCTTGGTGGTCTGAATTTTATGCTTCGCGGAATTCCCTTTATCTATCAGGGACAGGAGCTTGGAATGGAGAATGTGAAGTTTGAATCCATTGACCAGGTAGATGATATTTCCACATTAGATGAATATAAGGTTGCTTTAGATGCCGGATGTACACAGGATGAAGCTCTGAAGGTGGTTTCCAGATTCAGCCGTGATAATGCCAGAACCCCAATGCAGTGGACAGACGGTGAAAATGCTGGATTTACAACAGGTAAACCATGGCTGAGGGTAAATGAAAACTATAAAAAAATCAATGCTGAAAGCCAGATTAATGATCCGGATTCTGTAAGAAGCTTTTATAAGAAGCTGATCGCACTGCGCAAAAATCCGGAATATAAAGAAACTGTTGTATATGGCGCTCTGGAACCGGTATGGGAAGAGGTACATAACCTGATGGCCTATTATCGCAAAGGTGACAGAACCCTCCTTGTAGTGGGTAATTATCAGAAAGAACCACAGACAATCGAACTTGCAGGAGAATGTAAGAAAATTTTGATCAATAACTATGATCATGCAGCTATAGTTGGAAATAAGATAGAATTGCAGGGGTATCAGTTCCTTGTTCTTGAGATATAATATACTTTAGAATCTGCATCACAGGCATTTTACGGAAAATATAAATAAAAGAGAAGGAAAATTCAGTTTTGGCAGGAAAGCTGGATTTTCCTTCTCTTTTTATATTATATGAGGATACCATGTTGCTGGGAACGGAGTGAACAGTAACTAATATTGTGCAGACGGATTTCCTAATTGACAAGTCTTGTATGTGGGAGGTAAATATTGTATAGTATAAGTATTCGGATTTACAGGAAAATACGATTGGGTATGGCAGAGAGGGATAATGAGAAAAATACAGATTATTGTGAATAACGGAGCGGGAACCGGACAGGCACACAGGGTATGGAATGAAACTCAGTATCTGTTTCGGGGGTACAAAATAAAATATGCCGCTTATATGACAAAATATCGGGGACATGCTACAAAACTGGCAGAGCACATTTCATCAATGAAAGGTGAGGAGCCGGTTTACCTGCTGGTGGTAGGGGGAGATGGCACGATTAATGAAGTCCTGAACGGTATTACAGATTTTGAAAAAGTACGTCTTGGGGTGATTCCCACAGGTTCGGGAAATGATTTTGGCAGAAATCTAAATCTGCCCAAAACACCAAAGGAGAGCCTGAAGGAAATATGTGCCTGTATCAAAAAGGATCAGAGAGGGGAAGAGCTCCTCAGGATAGATTTGGGGCAGGTAAGCTGGGAAGGCTGTAAGAAGCCACGGATTTTTGGAATCAGTTCCGGCCTTGGGCTGGATGCCCTTGTGTGCAAAAAAGCACTTCATTCCAGACTGAAACAGGTTTTGAACCGTTTCCATCTGGGTAAGCTTACATATCTTGCATTAACAGTGCAGTCTCTTTTTACCATGGAAACGGCAAATGGAAAAGTGATTACAGAACATGGGGGATTTATTCTGCCTGGGATGATCTTTGCAGCAGCTATGAATCTTCCTGCTGAAGGTGGAGGTGTTCCCATGGCACCTCATGCATCGCCGCAGGATGGTCTGCTCTCGCTTAGCAGTGCATCCGGAATCGCCAAATGGCAGACTTTTTTCCTGCTTCCATTTCTGGTTGCGGCAAAACAGGAGCGTATTAATGGATTTAATATTAGAGACGAAAAAGCGTTCCGGCTGATTCTGGACAAACCGATGGTACTCCATGCAGATGGAGAGTACTGCGCAAATGTGACGAGAGTGGAATTCCGGTGTTTGGAGAAGAAGCTGTGGCTGCTGCATGAATAAGCGGTATTACGAAAGTACAGTTGAGTATAAAAGCCAGAAATGCTATAATGCAGTGAAATATGCAAAACAGTAGAGAAAATAAAGAATATGGGAGTGTGGAAAATGAGTTACGCAGATGATGTATTTATAAAAATGTGCCAGGATATCCTGGAAAACGGGACAAGTACTGAGGGAGAAAAGGTACGTCCGGTCTGGGAGGATGGGACTCCGGCATATACGATCAAGAAATTTGGGGTGGTAAACCTATATGATCTGAGAAAGGAATTTCCGGCAATGACGCTCAGACGTACAGCCTTAAAGAGTGCTATGGATGAAATCCTCTGGATCTGGCAGAAGAAATCCAATAATATCCATGATCTTAACAGCCATATCTGGGACAGCTGGGCAGATGAGAAGGGTTCCATTGGTAAGGCTTATGGATACCAGCTTGGTGTGAAGCATCAGTATAAGGAAGGCATGATGGATCAGGTGGACAGGGTGATTTATGATCTGAAGAATAATCCCTTCAGCCGCAGGATCATGACAAATATTTATGTGCATCAGGATCTCCATGAAATGAATCTGTACCCCTGTGCATATTCTATGACCTTTAATGTGACACAGACACCGGGGAGCGATAAGCTGACTTTGAATGCAATCCTCAATCAGCGTTCCCAGGATGTTCTTACAGCAAATAACTGGAATGTATGCCAGTATGCCCTTCTGCTTATGATGATGGCTCAGGTATGTGATATGGAGGCAGGAGAATTGCTTCATGTGGTGGCTGACTGTCATATTTATGACCGCCATATTCCGTTAGTAAAGGATATGATTCAGAGAAAACCGTACCCTGCACCTATTGTGAAACTGAATCCGGAAGTGAAGGATTTCTATCAGTTTACAACAGATGACCTGATCGTGGAGAATTATGAAACATGGCCGCAGATTAAAAATATTCCGGTGGCCATCTGATAAATTAAGAGAGGAAAAAATAAAATGAATGTTATCGTAGCAGCAGATAAGAACTGGGGAATTGGCAAGGATAATAAACTTCTTGTAAGTATCCCGGCAGATATGAAGATGTTTCGTGAAGAAACCAGTGGAAAAGTAGTCGTTATGGGAAGGAAAACTCTGGAAAGCTTTCCAAATGGACTGCCACTGAAAAACAGAACTAACATTGTGATCACCAAAAATAAAGACTATGATGCCAAAGGTGCGATCGTAGTACACAGCATTGAAGAAGCACTGGAAGAGGTTAAGAAATATCCTTCAGAAGATGTTTACTGCATCGGCGGTGACAGCGTATATACACAGATGCTTCCATACTGCGATGTAGCCCATGTGACAAAAATTGATTTTGCTTATGAGGCAGACAGTCATTTTCCGGATCTGGATGAAGATGAGGAATGGGAGATCACAGCAGAAAGCGATGAGCAGACTTATTTTGACCTGGAATATCAGTTCGTGAAATACGAGAGGAAAAAATAGAAGAAACAAAGCAGAACTGGAAAAACCAGTGATGTAAAAGAAAAAATATCCCGTAGAATGTGTTCAAACTAATTCTGCGGGATATTTTTGTAATAGTTAACTGTTCGGCAGTCAGCTGTTATTTATTCAATAACTTTCAGCCATCCTTCCGGTGCCTGGATGCGGCCCATCTGGATACCTGTTAATGTGTCGTAGAGCTTCTGGATAACCGGACCCATTTTCTCCATTCCACTTGGGAAGCAGATTTCCTTACCGTGGTCAACAATCTTTCCGACAGGAGAGATAACTGCAGCAGTACCGCAGAGACCACATTCAGCGAAATCTTTTACTTCATCGAAGTATACTTCTCTTTCTTCAGCTTCTAATCCAAGGTATTCCTTGGCAACATAGATTAAGGAACGACGTGTGATAGAAGGAAGGATACTGTTGGACTTCGGTGTGACAACTTTACCGTCTTTTGTAACGAAGATAAAGTTAGCACCGCCTGTTTCTTCTACTTTAGTACGTGTAGCTGCATCAAGATACATGTTCTCATCGAATCCGTTCTTGTGAGCATCTACGATTGCATGTAAGCTCATTGCATAGTTAAGACCTGCTTTGATATGACCTGTTCCGTGAGGTGCAGCACGGTCAAAATCGCTGACACGGATTGTGATCGGTTTAGCGCCGCCTTTGAAGTATGGTCCTACAGGTGTAGTGAATACACGGAACATATATTCGTCAGCTGGCTTCACACCGATAACAGGGTTGGTACCCATCATGTAAGGACGGACATACAGAGTAGCTCCTGAGCCATATGGCGGAACATATGCTGCATTTGCTTTTATTGTCTGTATGATGGCATCAACGAAACGGTCTTCCGGGAATACCGGCATTTCAAGCCTTTTTGCTGAATTTGCCATACGTTCTGCGTTTAAATCCGGACGGAAAGTAACAATATGTCCGTCTTCTGTTGTGTAAGCCTTCATTCCCTCGAAAACAGTCTGTGCATACTGGAATACACCGGCACACTCATTTAATGTTACGTTAGGATCTGTAGTAAGTTCACCTGCATCCCATGCACCGTCTTTGAATTTAGATACATAACGATAATCGGTCTGTACATAACCGAAGCCTAAGCTGCCCCAGTCCATATTCTTTTTTTCCATAATATCAATTCCTCCGTTCACATTCATTACTTTGTGTAATTTATCTCTTTACCATTGTAAAACTTTTGACTGCTAACTTCAATGGGGAATTTGATTTTTTGGATTTTTTTTGTTCCTGTTTGTACTTTGCTTTCCCGCGTGTTGCTTTTTAGACAGGATTTCGCTATAATAAATAGCAGAAATATGGGAGGAAAAAATGAGTAATCAAAATTTGAATCAATTTGGAGAGTTAGGGGACAGACTTAAAACCATCATTGATGACGGCGTAAACTCCCAGGACTATCAGAAAATGACAAAAGAAATAAAAAATACAGTAAATGATGCAGTAAATCTGGCAGTGAATACAGCAGTAGAGACCGGAAGCACAGCCATTAAAAATGGCCTGGATAATGTGTTTGGAAATGGAAATACCAACGCCGGGATACAGAAAGAACAGCAGAAGACCAGAACACAAGCTTTTGAGGAAAAGCGAAAGCAGGAGCGTGCGGCACAGGATGCTGCCAGATCTCAGGCAGATGGGAAAAAGGAAATGCCTGCTCTTTATGAGAAAATGACAGGTGTCCGTGTGAAGGGGCTGCTTATGTCTGTTACAGGAGGAATCCTGGCCAGTGGAATGGGACTGGGATGTCTGGTTTTGGGAATTTTCGGTACAGTAGCGAAAATGAATTCCATAGTAGCCGGCGGTATTGGTTTTCTGGCAGCTGGAGCTGTTATCGGCGGTGGCTTTCTGGCAGCAGGCGTAAGCAGACTGGGAAGTCTGAACCGTTTTCAGAGATATCAGCAGATACTGGGAGATCATACCTATTCTAATTTTGAACAGTTATCCATTGCTGTGGACAAACCCGTGGATTTTGTAAAGAAAGATATCAAAAAAATGATAGCCAGAGGCTGGTTTCGCCAGGGACATATTGATAATCAGGAAACATGCCTGATCACAAGTAATGAGACATACAGACAGTATACAGTCACACAGAATGCACTGGAGCAGAGAACACAGGAAGAACAGAAAAAGCAGGCAGAGGCAGACAGGCTCAGGCAGAATACTGCTCCTGAGGTACAGGAGATTCTGGATAAGGGGAATGATTATCTGAAAAAGCTGGGAGAATGCAATGATGCAATTCCCGGTGAGATGATATCAGCCAAGATTTCCAGAATGGAGCTGATCGTGAAACGTATTCTGGAGCGTGCCCAGGAGCATCCGGAGATAGTGCCGGATCTGAAAAAAATGATGTCCTATTATCTGCCAATTACAGTGAAGCTTTTGAATGCATATGCAGATATGGATAAGCAGCCGGTGCAGGGAGAAAATATTCAAAATTCCAAAAAGGAAATTGAAGAATCTCTGGATACCTTAAACCTGGCTTTTGAAAAACTGCTGGATTCTATTTTTGAGGATACAGCTATGGATGTATCCAGTGACATTTCTGTATTACACACTCTATTGGCACAGGAAGGGCTGACAGAGGATGATTTCAACCGTATGAAGAAGCAATAACAGCAAAAGCATAATAGAAAAGGAGAGAACTTATGGGAAACGAAATGCAGGATTTTGAAAAAGCAAATTTAGTATTGGAACCAACAGAGGCACCAACCTTAACATTGGATCCTGATCTGGGAGAAACAGAACCGACAGCCGTTTCCGTGCCGGAGCCTGAAAAAAAGCAGGAAGTAAAAGCAAAAATGCCGGTCCTCTCTCCGGAAGAGCAGAAAATGGTAGATGATTTTGCTGCTAAGATCGATATTACCAACACAAACCAGATTCTTCAGTATGGAGCCGGAACCCAGAAGAAAATGGCTGATTTTTCAGATGCAGCTCTGGAAAATGTAAAGACTCAGGATCTGGGCGAGGTTGGGGATCTGATTTCAAGCGTAGTTGGAGAATTAAAGGATTTCAGCGCTGAGGAGGAAAATAAGGGCTTTTTTGGATTTTTCCGCAAACAGACCTCCAAGATTGAGAATCTGAAGAACAAATATGACAAAGCCGAGATAAGTGTGGGCAAAATAACAGATGCCCTTCAGGAGCATCAGGTACGCCTTCTGAAGGATTCTGCAATGCTGGATAAAATGTATGACCAGAACCTGAGCTACTTTAAAGAACTGACCATGTATATTGCAGCTGGAAACCAGAAGCTGGAGGCAACCAGAAATGGTGAACTGGCAGAACTGAAGAATAAAGCAGCTTTATCAGGACAGCCGGAAGATGCCCAGGCAGTCAGGGATATGGAGGAAAAATGCAATCGTTTTGAAAAGAAGCTTTATGATCTGGAACTTACCCGGACCATCGCTATGCAGACTGCTCCTCAGATCCGTCTGATTCAGAATAATGACACAAGTATGGTAGAGAAAATCCAGACAACGATTGTGAATACCATTCCTCTCTGGAAAAGCCAGATGGTCCTTGCACTGGGAATTGCTCATTCCACAGAAGCGGCTCAGGCTCAGCGTCAGGTAACGGATCTGACCAATGAGCTTCTGAGAAAAAATGCAGAAACCCTTCATACAGCCACTGTAGAGACAGCCAGGGAATCTGAGCGTGGTATCGTAGATATTGAAACTTTGCAGAAAACCAATGCAGATTTAATACAGACCCTGGACGAGGTGATCCGTATTCAGCAGGAAGGCCATGAGAAACGGAAGGCTGCTGAGGCAGAGATGCGTCGTATGGAAAATGAGCTGAAGGACAAACTGCTGGAAATCCGAAAATAATGTAACTGTTTGAAAGCCGGAGGATGTTGCCTGATAAGGGCAATGTCACATATAAAAAGAAAAAGAGGTTATTTTCATGTATAGAGACCACACTAAAGTAATTCAGATAGGAAACAGAAAAATCGGCGGCGGGAATCCCATACTTATCCAGTCCATGACCAATACAAAGACCGAAGATGTAGATGCCACTGTCAGTCAGATTTTATCCCTGGAACAGGCAGGCTGTGATATTATCCGCTGCGCAGTGCCGACTATGGAAGCGGCCAGGGCTCTGGGAGAAATCAAAAAACAAATACACATTCCACTGGTAGCAGATATTCATTTTGATTACCGTCTGGCCATTGCAGCTATGGAAAATGGTGCAGATAAAATACGTATTAACCCCGGTAATATTGGAAGCACTGACAGGATCAAGGCAGTAGTGGATACAGCAAAGGAGCGTAATATTCCTATCCGTGTAGGGGTAAATAGTGGTTCCCTGGAAAAGGAACTGGTAGAGAAATATCATGGTGTTACAGCAGAGGGGCTGGTGGAAAGTGCCTTGGATAAAGTACACATTATTGAAGAACTGGGTTATGATAATCTGGTGATCAGTATCAAATCTTCTGACGTTCTCATGTGTGCCAGGGCTCATGAGCTGATCGCACAGCAGACAGATTATCCTCTTCATGTAGGAATTACAGAAGCAGGAACTCTATATTCAGGAAATATTAAATCAGCTGTGGGACTGGGGATTATTCTGTATCAGGGAATAGGAGATACCATTCGTGTATCTTTGACAGGAGCGCCTCTGGAGGAAATTAAATCTGCAAAGAGAATCCTGAAAACCCTTGGACTGCGTAAAGGCGGGGTAGAGGTAGTTTCCTGTCCGACCTGTGGCAGAACTCAGATTGATCTGATTGGTCTTGCAAATCAGGTAGAGACTATGGTACAGGATATTCCGTTGAATATTAAGGTGGCTGTAATGGGGTGTGTGGTAAATGGCCCTGGGGAAGCCAGAGAAGCTGATATCGGTATTGCCGGCGGTGTAGGAGTTGGCCTGTTGATCAAGGGCGGCGAGATCATAAAGAAGGTTCCTGAAGATCAGCTGCTTGAAACATTGCGTCAGGAGCTTCTGAACTGGCAGAAATAATGGAAAGATAGGAATGGTTTTTCAGACAGGGTTTTCTGGCTGAAAAAAGGAGATTTTATTTTGGAAAAAGATTTTTTTGATGTATTTCCCAACTTAAAAGTGAAAAAAGAATTGGAGGAATTGCTGGAAATGGTCACTGTGACCAAAGTTTCCTGTAATCCCTCCAAAACTCATATCTGGGTTTATATAAAAAGTGAACGGTGGATCCACAAGAAACATATTTTTGAATTGGAGGACCAGATTGAAAGGCAGCTTTTCTCAGGACTTGAACTGCGAGTGACTGTTATTGAAAAATTCCGGTTGTCCAGACAGTATACCCCGGAGAACTTTCTGGAAACTTATCGTTCCAGTATGGAACTGGAACTGCGCAGCTATAACATGCTTGAGTACAATATGTTCAAACAGGCACAGATTACTTTTCCGGGAGAGAATGATTTGCGTATGATACTTCCGGATTCTGTAATCGCCAGGGAGAAAAGTGAAATTCTGGTGGAATATCTCCACAAGGTTTTTTGCGAGAGATGTGGCATGGATCTGAAGGTGGAACTGGATTTTGTGGAGACACAGGAGAGCAGATACAGGAAAAATGCAGCTGCCCAGATTGCACAGGAGGTAGATAATGTTATCCGCCATGCAAAACTGAACAGCAGCAAAGAAGAGGACGGACAGAAGCCGGCAGAAGAGGTAAAGACGGCGAAGACGGAAAACAAAGACAAAAAAGAAGACAAGACATCTGTAAAACAGGAGAAAAAACCGTCCTTTGGAGAGCGGAAAGAAAAAAAAGGAGATTTCCGCGGCGGTTTCCGCAAGGACAGCAATCCGGATGTTATTTATGGAAGAGACTTTGAAGGAGAGCCCATTACCTTGGAATCTATTACCGGCGAGATGGGTGAAGTTATTGTACGCGGACAGGTTATGGATGTGGAAGCAAGGGAGATCCGTAATGAGAAAACAATCCTGATCTTTCCGATTACAGACTTTACAGACAGTATTGTAGTAAAAATGTTCCTCAGAAACGAGCAGGTGCCTGAGGTTACAGAGCATGTAAAGAAGGGAGCTTTTTTAAAGCTCCGAGGTGTTACTACAATTGACCGTTTTGACAGTGAACTGACCATCGGTTCCATTGCGGGAATTAAGAAGATTGCCAATTTTACCACTGCCAGGGTGGATACCAGCCCTCAAAAGCGAGTGGAGCTTCATTGTCATACCAAAATGAGTGATATGGATGGAGTCACAGATGCCAAGGCTCTGGTAAAGCGTGCCTATGAATGGGGACACAAGGCAATTGCCATTACAGATCATGGCGTAGTTCAGGCTTTTCCGGAGGCAAACCACTGCTTTGATGCATGGGGCGGTTGTGTGCCCAAGGATTCGGATTTTAAAGTTCTTTATGGTATGGAGGCTTACCTGGTAGATGATTTAAAGGGTATGGTTACAAATGGTAAAGGACAAAGCCTGGATGGGAAATTTGTGGTATTTGATATTGAAACCACAGGCTTTTCCTCTCTGACCTGTCATATCATCGAAATTGGAGCAGTGCTTGTAGAGAATGGCCAGATCACAGAGCGTTTTTCTACTTTTGTAAATCCCAGGGTTCCCATTCCTTTTCGGATTGAACAGCTGACCAGTATTAATGACAGTATGGTAATGGACGCCCCTCCCATCGAGGAGGTTTTGCCCAGATTCCTGGAATTCTGCAAGGGTGCGGTAATGGTTGCCCACAATGCAGACTTTGATATGGGATTTATTATGAAAAACTGTGACAGACTGGGGCTTTCTCATGATTTTACCTATGTGGATACTGTAGGTATGGCCAGATTTCTGCTTCCTGCATTGAACCGTTTTAAGCTGGATACAGTAGCGAAAGCAGTAGGTGTTTCCCTGGAGAATCATCACAGGGCAGTGGATGATGCGGCGTGCACTGCGGAGATCTTTGTGAAATTTGTGCAGATGCTGGCAGAACGTGATATCGTAGATGTGGATGAATTAAATAAGCAGGGAGCAGTTTCAACGGATACTGTCAGAAAACTGCCTACTTATCATGCTATTATTTTTATGCGGAATGAACCGGGACGCATTAACCTGTACAAGCTTGTCAGCCAGTCTCATCTGAAATACTATCACAGAAGACCACGAGTACCAAAGAGCGTGCTGGAAAAATATAGAGAAGGACTTTTGGTAGGAAGTGCCTGTGAAGCAGGGGAGCTGTATCAGGCCCTTCTTAGGAATGCACCTGAGGCAGAAATCGCCAGATTGGTGAATTTTTATGATTATCTGGAAATCCAGCCAATAGGAAACAATAAGTTCATGCTTGCAGATGAAAAGCATGATATGATAAATTCAGAGGAGGATCTCCGGGAGATCAACCGCCGGATCGTGAAGCTTGGAGAACAGTTTAAAAAGCCGGTGGTAGCTACCTGTGATGTACATTTTATGGATCCTCAGGATGAGGTTTACCGCCGGATCATTATGGCCGGTAATGGATTTTCAGATGCGGATGAGCAGGCGCCTCTGTATCTGCGTACTACGGAGGAAATGCTGGATGAGTTTTCCTATCTGGGCAGCGAAAAGGCTGAGGAAGTGGTGATCACAAATCCAGGTAAGATCGCAGATATGATCGAAAAAATTTCACCGATCCATCCGGACAAATTTCCACCAGTTATTGAAAATTCGGATCAGGATCTGAAGAATATCTGCTTTACCAAGGCTCATGAAATGTACGGCGATCCTCTTCCAAAGATTGTAGAGGACCGTCTGGATAAAGAACTGCATTCCATTATTTCCAATGGTTATGCGGTAATGTATATTATTGCCCAGAAGCTGGTATGGAAGTCTAATGAAGATGGATATCTGGTAGGCTCCCGAGGCTCTGTAGGTTCCTCTCTGGCAGCGACTATGTCAGGAATTACAGAGGTTAATCCTCTGCCGCCCCACTATTTGTGCCCTAATCCTGACTGTAAATACAGTGATTTTGATTCTCCTGAGGTCAGAAAGTATTCCGGAATGGCAGGTTGTGATATGCCGGATAAGATATGCCCTAAATGTGGAACCAAAATGAAGAAAGAGGGATTTGATATTCCTTTCGAGACATTCCTGGGATTCAAGGGAGATAAGGAACCGGATATTGACCTTAACTTTTCCGGAGAATATCAGGCGAATGCTCACAGATATACGGAGGTTATTTTCGGAAAGGGCCAGACCTTCAAGGCAGGTACCATTGGTACACTTGCCGAGAAAACTGCCTTTGGTTATGTGAAAAATTATTATGAAGAACGTGGAGTACATAAGCGTTACTGTGAGATTAACCGTATTGTCCAGGGCTGCACCGGTGTGCGAAGGACTACCGGACAGCATCCGGGAGGAATTATCGTACTTCCTATGGGAGAAGAGATTGAGAAATTTACTCCGGTTCAGCATCCGGCCAATGATGTGAACAGTGATATTATCACAACACATTTTGATTATCATTCTATTGACGGAAACCTGCTGAAGCTTGATATACTCGGGCATGATGATCCTACCATGATCCGTATGCTGGAAGATCTGACAGGCATCAGTGCCAGGGATATTCCACTGGATCAGAAGGATGTGATGTCACTGTTTGCCAGCACGAAGGCACTTCACATTGAGCCTGAGGATATAGGGGGATGTAAGCTTGGCTGTCTGGGAATTCCGGAGTTTGGTACAGATTTTGCCATGCAGATGCTTATAGATACTAAGCCGAAATATTTCTCTGATCTGGTTCGTATTGCGGGGCTTTCCCATGGTACTGATGTATGGCTGGGAAATGCCCAGGTACTGATCCAGGAAGGAAAAGCAACGATTTCCACTGCGATCTGTACACGTGATGATATTATGATCTATCTGATCGGTAAGGGAGTGGAGAGTGGTCTGGCCTTTACCATTATGGAGAGTGTCCGTAAGGGCAAGGGTCTTCGTGAGGAGTGGATCACGACTATGAAGGAGCATGATGTGCCGGACTGGTATATCTGGTCCTGTAAGCTGATCAAGTATATGTTCCCCAAGGCTCATGCAGCAGCCTATGTTATGATGGCATATCGTATTGCCTGGTATAAGGTATTTCAGCCATTGGCCTATTATGCGGCTTATTTCAGTATTCGTGCCACTGCCTTTTCTTACGAACTGATGTGTATGGGAAAAGAACGTCTGGAATATTATATGGCAGAGATACGCAAAAAAGGAGATGCTGCCTCAAAGAAAGATCAGGATACTTTAAAAGATATGCGTATTGTACAGGAAATGTATGCCAGAGGGATTGAGTTTGTTCCTATTGATATTTATACTGCCAAGGCCCAGCGGTTCCAGATTGTAGACGGAAAACTGATGCCAGCACTGGCCACCATTGATGGTCTGGGAGGTAAGGCGGCAGATGCAGTGGTGGATGCTGCCAAACAGGGCAGATTTTTGTCAAAGGATGATTTTCGTGACAGGACCAAAGTTAGTAAAACTGTAATTGATCTGATGGATGACCTGAAATTGTTCGGCGATATTCCTCAGTCCAATCAGATGTCATTGTTTGATTTCACCAACTGATCTGTACAAGTGTCAGATTGGACATATCATAAGAGACAGGAAAACAAGGAGATGGATATGCGAAAAGAAGAATTAAGATATTTACAGAGACTGGCTGAGCTTTATCCTACAATAGGAAAAGCTTCTACGGAAATCATCAACCTGCAGTCGATTCTGAATCTGCCTAAGGGTACGGAACATTTTCTGTCAGACCTGCACGGAGAATATGAGGCATTTTCCCATGTCCTCAGGAATGGCTCAGGAGCAGTGCGTAAAAAGATTGATGATGTGTTTGGACATACTCTCAGCAACAGTGACAAGCGGGCTCTTGCTACTCTGATCTATTATCCCAAGGATAAAATTGATGTGATTAAAAATGAAGAAGAGGATATGGAAAACTGGTATAAGATTACCCTTTACCGTCTGATCGAGGTGTGTAAGACAACTGCCTCCAAATATACCAGATCCAAGGTACGCAAGGCTTTGCCGGCAGATTATGCCTATGTGATCGAGGAGCTGATCACAGAGAAAGCAGAAGTACTGGATAAAGAAGCTTATTATGATGCGATCGTAAATACCATTATTCAGATTGGAAGGGCAGAAAATTTTATTATTGCCCTGGCAGAATTGATCCAGAGGCTGGTTGTGGATCATCTGCACATTCTGGGGGATATTTATGACAGAGGTCCGGCACCTCATTTTATTATGGACAGACTGATGGAATATCATTCCCTGGATATCCAGTGGGGAAACCATGATGTAGTGTGGATGGGTGCGGCGGCAGGACAGCAGGCATGTATTGCCACTGTTTTAAGAAACAGTATCCGATATGGTAATCTGGATATTCTGGAGGATGGATATGGAATTAATATGCTGCCTCTGGCCACTTTTGCCATGGAAGTTTACGGAGAAGATTCCTGTGAGATTTTTTCCATAAAAGGAAATTCTGATTATAATATTCTGGAAAAAGAATTGGGCAAAAAAATGCATAAGGCCATTGCTGTGATCCAGTTTAAATTAGAAGGAAAGCTTGTGCGTAAGCACAGGGAATTCCAGATGGAAGACAGGGCATTACTGCACAGGATCGATCCGAAAAAGGGAACGATCGTCATGCCGGATGGAAAGGAATATCCACTGCGGGATACGAACTTTCCTACTGTAGACTGGAACCATCCTTATGAGCTTACTGAAGGAGAAAGGGAGGTTATGGATAAACTTTCCTCAGCTTTTCGTAATTGTGAAAAGCTTCAGAGACATATCCTTTTTCTTCTTGATAAAGGGGGACTTTATAAAGCATATAACGGGAATCTGCTTTTTCATGGAAGCATTCCTCTCAATGAGGATGGAACCTTCCGTGAAGTACAGATCTATGGGAAAAGCTATAAGGGTAAGGAACTTTATGATATTCTGGAAGCCTATGTGCGCAGAGCGTATTATGCGGTAGATAAAGAGGAACAGAAAAAAGGCAGAGATATTATGTGGTATATCTGGGCAGCACCTAATTCTCCTTTGTTTGGAAAAAGCAAAATGAGTACTTTTGAAAGGTATTTTATTGAAGATCCTGCTACTCATGAGGAGAAGAAAAATGCATACTACAGACTCTGGGAGAAAGAGGAAATCGTGGACCAGATGCTTCTTGAGTTTGGACTGGATCCGGAAAAGGGACATATTATTAATGGACATGTTCCTGTTCATCAGAGTGAAGGTGAGAGCCCTGTGAAATGTAATGGCAAGGTAATTGTGATTGATGGTGGTTTTTGTAAGGCCTATCGGAAGGTTACGGGAATTGCAGGATATACTTTGATCTATAATTCCTATGGACTGACTCTCTGTGCCCATGAGCCCTTTACATCTAAGGCAGATGCTATTGCAAAGGAAACAGATATTGCTTCAAACCGTGTTGCAGTCCGTTATACACCGAGACGTCTGCTGGTTGGAGATACAGATACCGGATATGCCCTGAAGGAAAGAATCCAGGAACTGATCCAGCTTCTGGAAGCTTACAGAAAAGGTATCATTAAGGAAAAAAGTAAGTAATAGATGAAGCGGTTTGAAAATATCCGCTATATAAAAGGAGACGGATAATTTGTCGGAAACGAAACATAACAGGAGAAACAGAAGAGGCAGAAAAAAAAGAATACTGACCAGACTTCTTATTGTATTGATTATTATATTCCTGCTTGTAGGTCTGGCAGGAATCCTTATGGCCAGACAGAAACAGGCTATGGAAAAACAGCAGAAAAAAGATGAGGCCATAGCAGCACTGGCCAGTATTCCTACAGTGACACCCACCCCGGCTGCGACACCAACTCCTACGCCTACACCGATTCCTACAGTAACTCCCACACCTGTTATTACCAGGGCACCTGCTTTTAATCCTGAGGATTATATGGGAGTCTGGAAAAGCGAAAACGGAAGGGTTACCATACAGATCACAGAGCTTACAGAGAAAACCATTACCTTTACTTATACACAGACCAACAAAAAAGGAACTGCTGTGTGTGAGGCAAATGTGAAAAAATCTGTGGCAGGAAATGCGGCAAATTTTTCCTTTAAAGATTCTCTGGGAAATAAGGCAAAGGGTTTCCTGACCTTTGACAACGGCAGGCTATATGCGTATATAAAAACCAGAAAAAAGGCAGAGGGCGCAAAAGTTCATCCGTCAGTGGACGGTATTATGATAAGAAATTAAAATGCAGGAGGAATAGACTGAAAATACAGTCCTTCCTCCTGCATTTATATTTTATTTTGCCATTTTTTTGTTATCTGTACGTCCCACAAGATAGTCCAGGCTGATTTCATAATAGTTGGCAAGGCGAATCAGCATTTCAATGGGAATATTTCTGGAACCGGTCTCATAGTGAGAGTAGGAACGCTGACTGATGTGAAGGATTTCGCTGAGTTCACGCTGGGACATATCAGCATCAGTACGCAAGTCCTGAATACGTTGAAATTTCATATAGAGTTCGCTCCTTTTTTATTATAATGTAAAAAGTATAAATCAGAACAAAATGAACACTTGCAAATTAGAGCAAAATGGGCTATAATAAAAGATAATCTTTTTCTCATTTCTTATTTTCTAAGCAGAGTTTTATCGTTTGACTGCGATTTCATCTGCGTAATTTCCAAAATATATATTTATGTGTGAAACAGCGGGGATTTTTGCGCAAAGAAAGGAGTAAATTTGTTTGCAAGTGTTTTATCTGCTGCAATTCTGGGGATAGAGGTGCGTCCGGTCCAGGTGGAGGCAGATGTAAGTAATGGTCTGCCATCCTTTACAATGGTTGGTTTTCCTTCTGCTCAGGTGAAGGAGGCACAGGACAGAGTGCGGACAGCACTGAAAAATAATGGTTTTCAGTTTCCGCCTAAAAAAATCACAGTAAATCTGGCTCCTGCAGATATGAAGAAAGAAGGAGCCGGATTTGATATGCCGGTGGCTGCTGCTGTGATGGCTGCTTTTGAGATGATAAAGCCTCAGGTATTGGAGGGGGTGATGATGTCCGGTGAAATCAGTCTGAATGGGGAAATCCATGAGGTTTCCGGAATTTTGCCCATGGTTCTCTGTGCCAGAGATCTGGGCTGCAGACTGTGTGTGGTGCCTTATGGAAATTTAAAGGAGGGCAGGCTGATCCGGGATGTTCCGGTAGCCGGAGTGAAGAATCTTCAGGAACTGATGCAGTGCTTAAATGATCCGGAACCCTATATACAGAGAGAAAAGCAGGAGGAACCGGAAGACGGAGGGAAAAGGAATCAACTGGATTTTGCGGACATTGAAGGACAGGAAAGTGCAAAGAGGGCAGCAGAAATTGCAGTGAGTGGATTTCATAATATATTGTTTATAGGACCGCCGGGAACCGGAAAAACTATGCTTGCCAGAAGGCTGCCTACGATTATGCCGGGAATAAGCTTTGAAGAGAAGCTGGAACTTACCAAAATATATAGTATTGCCGGACTCCTGGCCAGAGACCATCCTCTGATCAGCCAGAGACCTTTCCGCAGTCCTCATCATACAAGCACCGCCTATGCGCTGGCCGGTGGGGGACGCAATCCAAGACCCGGTGAGATTACGCTGGCCCACAGGGGTGTGCTGTTTCTGGATGAGATGCCTGAGTTTTCCAGAAGTAGTCTGGAACTTCTCAGGCAGCCGCTGGAGGATAAGGTGATTCATATTGCCAGGGTAAGCGGAACCTACACGTTTCCGGCAGATTTCATGTTGTGCGCAGCCATGAATCCCTGTCCCTGCGGTTACTATCCGGATCTGAACCGTTGTACCTGCACTCCGGGGGCGGTAGCCGGTTATCTGGGAAAGATAAGCCGTCCCCTTCTTGACAGAATTGATATCAGTACAGAAGTACCGCCTATTTCTTTTGAGCAGCTTCATCAGGGAAAAAGAGGAGAAAATTCAGAAGTGATCAGAAGCAGGGTGGAAAGAGTGCAGAAGCTTCAGAAAGAACGTTATAAAGATATGGATATCAAATTCAATGGTCAGCTTCGCAGCAGCCAGATCGACAGATTCTGCCCTGTGACAGACAGCGGTGCCAGACTGCTGGCAAGAGCTTTTGAACGTATTGCATTCAGTGCCAGATCCTATCACAGGATTCTGAAGGTTGCCCGGACCATTGCAGATATGGAGGGAGAAGAAAAAATTGCCAGTCATCATATTGGAGAGGCTTTATCCTACAGAGTTTTTGATAAGGAGTCAGTCATAAAATAAGAGATGGGAAGGTATTTATTATATGAAAGAATCTATTTCTGAAAATATCAGATGCATTACAAAGGATGATCCGGAATACCCTGTAAAAATGAAACAGTATCCATCTATGCCTAATAAACTTTATGCAAAGGGCAGACTGCCTCTGGCAGAAAAGCCGGCAGTGGCTGTGATTGGTGCAAGAATGTGCAGTCCATATGGCAGAATTCAGGCATTCCGGTATGCGAAAGTATTAAGTGAAGCAGGCATTCAGATTATAAGCGGAATGGCCCTGGGAATTGATTCAGAGGGGCACAAGGGTGCACTGGAGGGGAAAATGCCTACCTTTGCAGTACTTGGAAGCGGAGTGGATGTCTGCTATCCCAGGGCAAATCGAAAGCTTTATGAGAGAATTCTCTGGGAAGGGGGCGGAGTGATCAGCGAGTGCCCTCCTGGGACACAGCCTATGCCATGGTGCTTTCCGGCCAGAAACCGTATCATCAGTGCACTGGCAGATGCAGTACTCATCGTGGAAGCAAAGGAAAACAGCGGTTCTCTGATCACAGCAGGGTTTGCTTTGGAACAGGGAAAAATGGTGTATGCTATTCCAGGTGCAGTTACAGATGCTTTGAGCAGGGGCTGCCATAAACTAATTTATGATGGAGCCGGAATTGCCTACAGCCCGGAAATTATACTGGAAGAATTGGAAATCTGTACAAAAACTGATATAAAAAGCGATGAAAAAAATGACTTAGGGCTTGCAAGTGATTTGAATATGGTGTATAGTTGTCTCGATTTACGACCAAAAAATGTGGACTATATTGTGCGAAAAACAGGTTTTTCTCCTGGTCAGGTAAGTAATTATCTGATAGAATTAATGCTTCAGGGATTGATTACAGAATGTGGAAAACATTATTATACAAGGACGTAGAGAAGGTAACAATTCGGTTGTCTGTGGGACAACTGATGAAACAGAAAGTTGCTGTAAAATAAACAGTGACAGCAGATAGTATAGATTGTAACTAGGAGAGATAGCATGGCGAAATATCTGGTGATAGTGGAGTCACCTGCAAAAGTAAAAACGATCAAGAAATTTTTGGGTGCAAATTATGATGTGGAGGCTTCCAACGGACATGTGCGTGATTTCCCCAAAAGTCAGTTTGGAATTGATGTAGAACATGATTTCGAACCTAAATATATTACCATTCGCGGAAAAGGAGAGCTTCTTGCCAAATTACGTAAGTCTGCAAAAAAAGCAGATAAGATTTATCTGGCAACTGACCCTGACCGTGAGGGAGAGGCAATCTCCTGGCATCTGATGCAGGCGTTAAAGGAAGATCCGAAAAAAATGCACAGGATTACTTTTAATGAAATCACTAAAACTGCAGTAAAGGCTTCTATCAAACAGGCCAGAGATCTGGATATGGACCTGGTAGATGCACAGCAGGCCAGACGTATGCTGGACCGAATGGTAGGTTATACAATAAGTCCGCTTCTCTGGGCAAAGGTTAAAAGAGGGTTAAGTGCAGGCCGTGTACAGTCTGTGGCTCTCCGTATCATCTGTGACAGAGAAGAGGAAATCAATGTGTTTATTCCTGAAGAGTACTGGAGTCTGGACGGAGAATTTCAGGTGCAAGGTGAGAAAAAACCTCTGCAGGCTAAATTTTATGGTACAGATAAGAAGATGAATATTCATAATAAGCAGGAAATGGATGAACTACTTGCTGCTCTTCAGAATCAGGAATATGAGATTACGGAAGTGAAAAAGGGAGAGAGAACCAAGAATGCACCTCTTCCATTTACCACCAGTACACTGCAGCAGGAAGCTGCCAAGACACTGAACTTTTCTACTCAGAAAACCATGCGTCTTGCTCAGCAATTATATGAAGGTGTTGATATTAAAGGAAGCGGTACAGTAGGTGTGATCTCTTATCTGCGTACAGATTCTACACGAATTTCCGAGGAAGCGGATACTGCGGCAAGAGAATATATCACTGCCCAGTATGGAGAGGATTACGTATCAAAAACAGAGAAGGCTGTTAAGAAGGGACAGAAAATACAGGATGCTCATGAGGCAATCCGTCCTACAGATATCAGCAGGACTCCGGTGCTTCTGAAGGAATCCTTGTCCAGAGACCAGTTCAGGCTTTACCAGCTGATCTGGAGACGATTTGCAGCCAGCCGTATGGCTCCTGCAAAATATGAAACCACCTCTGTCAAAATAGGAGCAGGTGATTATACTTTTACAGTAGCTGCCTCTAAAATTGTCTTTGATGGATTTATGTCGGTTTATACAGACGAAGAAGACCAGAAAAAAGGAAACGTACTGAATCAGAGCCTGGAAAAAGGAATGAAGCTTACTCTGAAGGAATTGAAACCGGAGCAGCATTTCACACAGCCGCCGGCTCATTATACAGAGGCCTCTCTGGTAAAAACCATGGAAGAGCTTGGAATCGGCCGTCCCAGTACCTATGCTCCCACAATTACCACGATCATCAGTCGCCGCTATGTAGCGAAGGAACAGAAAAATTTATATGTTACAGAGCTGGGAGAGGTGGTAAACAGTATTATGAAGCAGGCTTTCCCAAGCATTGTAGATGTGAATTTTACAGCTACCATGGAGGGATTGCTGGACTGTGTGGCAGCAGGGACTGTAAAGTGGAAGACAGTTGTGAGCAACTTCTATCCGGATCTGAAGAGAGATGTGGATGAGGCTGAGAAGGAACTGGAAAAGGTGGAAATTCAGGATGAAGTTACTGATGTGATCTGCGATAATTGCGGCAGGAACATGGTGATCAAATACGGTCCTCACGGACGTTTCCTTGCCTGCCCCGGATTTCCGGAATGTAGAAATACAAAGCCATATTATGAAAAAATCGGTGTTCTCTGTCCGAAATGTGGTAAGGAAGTTGTTCTGAAGAAAACCAAAAAAGGACGAAAATATTATGGATGTGAGAATAATCCGGAATGTGATTTTATGTCCTGGCAGAAGCCGTCCAAAAAGAAATGTCCAAAATGCGGAAGCTATATGGTAGAAAAGGGAAATAAGCTTGTCTGCAGCCAGGAAACCTGTGGTTATGTAGAAGAAAAAACACAGGACTGACCGGGGAAAAAGAGAGTGATCTGTAAAAAGGAAAGCTTAGGAAACAGGATTCTGTAAATCAGCAGAATTCTGTTTTTTTGCGCTTTTTAACTTTAATATCAGAAAATCTATACCATCGGGGAAAATGTATTTGTTGAATAATATTTGGAAAAGAAATCTATTTTCAGAAAAGCAAAAATAAAATGAAAAATAGTAAAATTTATCTTGTAATTTTCAATCAAAACGTGTAGTATTAGACTATAAATATATGATTAAACATAACAAAGGCGAAAGGAGGACAATATGAGCGTTCAGTTGCTGGATAAAACAAGAAAGATCAATAAGCTTCTGCACAACAGCAGCTCTAGCAAGGTGGTGTTCAATGATATCTGTCAGGTACTGATGGAGACCTTGAGCTCCAATATTCTGGTACTCAGTAAGAAAGGTAAGGTTCTGGGCGTCAGTTTGTGTCCGGGTGTTGATGAGATTACTGAGCTGATAGAGGATAAGGTCGGTGGATATGTAGATACTTTATTAAATGAGAGATTTCTGGGAGTTTTATCAACGAAAGAGAATGTAAATCTGCAGACACTTGGTTTTGAACATGTGTCAAACAGCTATCAGGGGATTATTAATCCTATTGATATTGCAGGTGAGCGTCTGGGAACTGTATTTATGTATCGATTTGACAGACCTTATGATATTGAGGATATCATTGTCAGTGAGTACGGTACCACGGTCGTAGGACTGGAGATGATGCGTGCAGTTCATGAGGAGAACGCAGAGGAAGACAGAAAACAGCAGGTTGTGAAATCTGCATTTAATACCTTGTCCTTCTCAGAACTGGAGGCGATTATCCATATCTTTGATGAGCTTGACGGAGATGAGGGAATCCTGGTAGCCAGTAAGATTGCTGACCGAGTGGGAATTACAAGGTCTGTGATCGTTAATGCTCTCAGAAAATTTGAAAGTGCAGGTGTGATCGAATCCAGATCCTCAGGTATGAAGGGAACCTATATAAAAGTTCTCAATGAGGTGATCTTTGATGAGCTGGAGGAGATCAAGGCTCAGAGAAACAAGAAAGGCTGATGGCATCAGATAAGCCGGAAGAGAACAAATGTTAAATTTTAAGACTGCCTTTTATCCTTAAACAATATGGGATAGAAGGCAGTCTTTATCATTGTACATCAGTTATATTGTCGCAAATCTGGCAGGCGATTTCTACCATTTGGATAAAATAATTTGGAAATTAAGAAAAAGAAAGAAAAAGCGAGTATAAATTAGAAAGAAAGAGTATATATTAAATTATACAATACTCAGTGAAGTTGCTAATTTTACTTGTTTTAAATATTATATGGACAGTGATTAGCACTCGAGGTAAATGAGTGCTAGCAGAAATCGGCAGAATCTGACAAGGCGCCGAGACAGTTACCGGATATTTTGCAATAACAAAAAAGGTACGGTAACAGGAATGTTTTAGTTGGAGAATAAAGGAGGACATAGATCATGACATTAGTACCTTTAGGTGACAGAGTTGTATTAAAACAGGTTGAAGCAGAAGAGACAACAAAATCCGGAATCGTTCTTCCGGGACAGGCACAGGAGAAACCACAGCAGGCAGAAGTTGTAGCTGTAGGACCTGGCGGAGTTGTTGATGGCAAAGAAGTGAAAATGGAAGTAGCTGTAGGTGATAAGGTTATCTACTCCAAATATTCAGGAACAGAAGTAAAAATGGATGGAACAGAGTATATCATTGTAAAACAGAATGATATTCTTGCAATTGTTAAATAATCAGAGTTTAAACAGGAGGTCATATTATCATGGCAAAAGAAATTAAATTCGGCGCAGAAGCCAGAGCAGCTCTTGAAGCTGGTGTAAATAAATTAGCTGATACAGTAAGAGTAACATTAGGACCGAAAGGAAGAAATGTAGTTCTTGACAAACCATACGGTGCTCCGCTTATCACAAACGACGGTGTTACAATCGCAAAAGAAATTGAACTGGAAGACGGATTTGAAAACATGGGCGCACAGCTGATCAAAGAAGTTGCTTCCAAGACAAACGATGTAGCAGGAGATGGTACAACAACAGCTACAGTTCTTGCACAGGCTATGGTTCATGAAGGAATGAGAAACCTGGCAGCAGGCGCTAACCCGATCATCCTCAGAAAAGGAATGAAGAAAGCTACAGATGTAGCTGTAGAAGCAATCAAGAACATGAGCCAGGCAATCAGCGGCAAGAAACAGATCGCAAACGTTGCATCTATTTCCGCAAGCGATGAGACTGTTGGACAGTTAGTAGCAGATGCTATGGAAAAAGTTTCTAAAGACGGCGTTATCACAGTAGAAGAATCCAAGACAATGCACACAGAACTTGACCTTGTAGAAGGTATGCAGTTCGATCGGGGATATGTATCCGCATATATGTCAACAGATATGGAAAAAATGGAAGCAAATCTGGAAGATCCATATATCCTGATCACAGACAAGAAGATCAGCAACATCCAGGAAATCCTTCCATTACTGGAGCAGATCGTAAAAGTTGGTGCGAAACTTCTCATCATCGCTGAGGATGTAGAAGGTGAAGCTCTCACAACTCTTATTGTAAACAAATTAAGAGGAACCTTCCAGGTAGTAGCTGTAAAAGCTCCTGGATATGGTGACAGAAGAAAAGAAATGCTTCAGGATATCGCAATCCTTACAGGCGGTCAGGTTATCTCCGAAGAAGTTGGTCTGGAACTGAAAGATGCAACTATGGAGCAGTTAGGACGTGCGAAATCTGTTAAAGTTGCAAAAGAAAACACAGTTATCGTTGACGGTATGGGCGACAAAGAGGCAATCGCAAACCGTGTTGCACAGATCCGTGGACAGATTGAAGAGACAAAATCTGAATTTGATAAAGAAAAATTACAGGAAAGACTTGCAAAACTGGCTGGCGGCGTAGCTGTTATCCGTGTTGGTGCTTCCACTGAGACAGAAATGAAAGAAGCTAAGCTTCGTCTGGAAGATGCTCTTGCAGCTACAAGAGCAGCAGTAGAAGAAGGTATCATTGCAGGTGGCGGATCTGCTTACATCCATGCATCCAAAGAAGTTGCGAAACTTGCAGCTACTCTGGAAGGTGATGAAAAGACAGGTGCAAACATTATCCTGAAAGCTCTGGAAGCTCCTCTGTTCCGCATTGCAGCAAATGCAGGACTGGAAGGCTCTGTAATCATTAATAAAGTAAGAGAATCTGAACCAGGAATCGGTTTCGATGCTCTTAATGAGAAATATGTAGACATGGTAGGTGAAGGTATCCTTGATCCTGCAAAGGTTACAAGAAGTGCCCTTCAGAACGCTACAAGTGTTGCGTCTACCTTACTGACAACAGAATCTGCTGTTGCAATTATTAAAGAAGACACACCGGCACCGGCTGCTAACCCGGGAATGGGAATGATGTAATCCATAAAGAACGTGGTCTAAACAATATAAACCACAGTAAAGGGAATCATCGTCATAGACGTTGGTTCCCTTTTGTGGTATAATGCCTAATAAAATAATCCGGAAGACCGGAAAAATAAGAAAAGGAGTGATAAAGGATGAGTGATCTATATTCAGAATTATTGGTAAAACGGGAGCGCACAATCAAAGACAGCATTGTAAAGTATGGCTTGATTGTGTTGACAGTAATTGCAGTAATTGCCAGTCTGATTAGCACCCCCTTGATATGGATTGCAGCTATTGCATTGGGAATTGCATGCTATTTTGTAATCCCGAAGACAGATGTGGAGTATGAATATCTGTTTGTGAACGGAGAGTTTGACATTGATATGGTTATGGCAAAGTCAAAGAGAAAGAGGGTAAAAAGCTTCAATCTTTCTGAGGCAGACCTGGTGGCACCGTTAAATTCCCACAGAATGGACTATTATAATGGGAACCAGAACATGAAAGTTCTTGACTATTCATCAGGAAATCCACAGCACAAACGTTTTGGTGTGATCACCAGACTGGACAATGCTACATGTAAGATTATTCTGGAGCCGGATGAGGCTCTTGCCCAGGCAATGAAAAAAACTGCACCAAGCAAAGTATTTTTGGATTGACACGCTAACTAATTTTTGTTACACTTGATAAAAATAAAGGGCCAGTTACTGGTTCCTTATTTTTATTTTCTATTTAGGAAGGTCCTTTCGGGCCGAAGTTTTTTCTATACTTACTAATTTCACATACGCAAGGGAGGAAATGCAATGGGTACTATCATTGGTGAAGGTATTACTTTTGATGACGTCCTGTTAGTTCCGGCTTATTCAAAAGTAATTCCGAATCAGGTAGATGTCACAACGTACTTAACGAAAAAGATCAAACTGAACATTCCCATGATGAGCGCAGGAATGGATACAGTTACCGAACATCGTATGGCAATTGCCATGGCAAGACAGGGTGGTATTGGTATCATTCACAAAAATATGTCTATCGAGGCACAGGCAGAAGAGGTAGATAAGGTAAAACGTTCTGAGAACGGTGTTATCACAGATCCTTTCTATTTATCTCCTGAGCATACATTGAAAGATGCAGATGAGCTTATGGCAAAATTCCGTATCTCCGGTGTACCGATTACAGAGGGCAGAAAGCTTGTTGGTATCATTACAAACCGAGATCTGAAGTTTGAGACAGATTTTACCAAGAAGATCAAAGAGTGCATGACTTCTGAGGGACTGATCACAGCCAAAGAGGGAATCACTTTGGAAGAGGCAAAGAAAATCCTTGCCAAATCCCGTAAAGAGAAATTACCCATTGTAGATGATGATTTTAATTTAAAAGGCCTGATCACAATCAAGGATATTGAAAAGCAGATCAAATATCCTCTGGCTGCCAAAGATGAGCAGGGACGTCTGCTCTGCGGTGCAGCAGTAGGAATCACAGCCAATGTACTTGCACGTGTAGATGCGCTGGTGAAGGCATGTGTAGATGTAATTGTAATTGATTCTGCACATGGTCATTCAGAGAATATTCTGAAGGCTGTCCGTGAAATTAAAGCTGCATATCCGGATCTTCAGGTAATTGCAGGGAATGTAGCTACAGGAGCAGCTACCAAGGCTCTGATCGATGCAGGCGTAGATGCAGTTAAGGTTGGTATCGGACCTGGGTCTATTTGTACCACACGTGTGGTTGCAGGTATTGGCGTGCCACAGGTTACTGCAGTAATGGATTGTTATGAGGTTGCTAATCGTTATGGAATCCCGATCATTGCAGACGGTGGTATCAAATATTCCGGAGACGTTACCAAGGCAATTGCAGCTGGTGCAAATGTATGTATGATGGGAAGTATCTTCGCAGGATGCGATGAGAGCCCGGGAACTTTTGAACTGTATCAGGGACGTAAATATAAAGTATACCGTGGTATGGGATCTATTGCTGCTATGGAGAACGGCAGTAAAGATCGTTATTTCCAGGAAAATGCAAAGAAGCTTGTTCCGGAAGGCGTAGAGGGACGTGTTGCATATAAAGGACATGTAGAGGATACTGTATTCCAGCTCATGGGTGGTCTTCGCTCAGGTATGGGATATTGTGGTGCAGAGAATATTGAGACTCTTAAGACTACAGGTAGGTTTATCAAGATTTCCGCTGCTTCTCTGAAGGAATCTCATCCACATGATATTCATATCACCAAAGAAGCTCCAAACTATAGTGTAGATGATAAATAAATAATGAATGATACCCCGGAGGTCTTGTGAATCTGCCGGGGTATTTTTGTGGAATTACCGGATTTGATAGTGAAAAGAAAAGAATTCAATGGTATAATAGAAAAAACGAATTCCAGGAAATGGGTGGCAGAGAAAAGCTATGATACAAAAGAATCGGAGCGGTAGAAAAAGTACCGGATCTGTAAAAACAAAGAGAAAATCAGTTTCAAAATCAAAAACCAGTGCTGCACACAGAAAAATATCTGCCGGGAAATCAAGAAAAAACAGCAGAGTTCGACAGAGAAATCTGAGGATGCTGCTAATCTGCATTATCCTGATGGTGGGAGTAAGTATAGGATGCTGGTATGGAATAAATAATATGCAGGAGAGAGAAAGAAAAGAGCAGGAGGTACTTCTGGAGCAGGAAAATTCAGGAAGCGGTCCTGAGCAGTGGCAGAAAGAAGGGGCTCCCTATATTGATGTGGAGCTGCTGACTCCCAATGAATATTCCAGACCGCAGATTCCCATTGAAAGCGTAAAATATATTGCAATTCACTATACTGCGAACCCAGGAGCAACAGCAATGGCCAACAGAAATTATTTTGAGAATCTGGCAAATACACATGAGACAAAGGTAAGCAGTCACTTTGTCATTGGCCTTGATGGTGAGGTGGTACAGTGCATTCCTACATCGGAGATGTCTTATGCGACAAATTCCCGTAATGTGGATACCGTATCGATTGAGTGCTGTCACCAGGATGAAACAGGAAAATTCAATGATGCAACCTATGATTCGGCTGTAAAACTGACAGCATGGTTATGTGTGCGATTCGGACTTACTTCTGAAAACGTGATTCGTCACTATGATGTGACAGGAAAGAACTGTCCCAAATATTATGTGGAGAATCCGGATGCATGGATTCAGATGAAGGCCGATATTGCTTCTCAGATTGAGGTTGACTATAAATTAAAGAATACTCAGTAATGGTATATCCTATTGTTTTTGAAAAAAAGCAGGAAACAAAAAAATTGCCTTGAAATCTGCAAAGAAGTATTGTACTATAATAACAGTGTGTGAGTTTCACAACAGTACCTGCATGACTGGCGGAAGTAGGATTACCTACAGGGAGTGCAGTGTGTATATGAGCCGACCGCCTGGGCAGCCTGGAAATTATTCAATGAATAAATAGGTTTCCCAGGCTTTTTTTAACCTTATTTATAACGAAAAGGAGAAAAATTATGGAAATGTTATCACTGGAAAAAGAACTGAAAGAGAATTCCTATCCTGGAAGAGGAATTGTGATCGGACGTTCCGCAGACGGTAAGAAAGCAGTGACAGCTTATTTCATCATGGGCAGAAGCGAGAACAGCAGAAACAGAGTATTTGTAGAGGATGGTGAGGGAATCCGTACCCAGGCATTTGACCCGTCCAAGCTTACAGATCCAAGCCTGATCATTTATGCACCTGTACGTGTACTGGGAAACAAAACAATTGTAACTAACGGAGATCAGACAGATACCATTTATGAGGGAATGGATCATCAGCTTACTTTTGAGCAGTCTTTAAGAAGCAGAGAATTCGAGCCAGACGGTCCAAACTATACACCTCGTATTTCCGGTGTTATGCATGTAGAGAACGGAAAATTCAACTATGCAATGTCAATTCTCAAGAGCAACAACGGAAATCCGGATGCATGTAACAGATACACATTTGCATACGAGAATGCCATTGCAGGAGAGGGACATTTTATCCACACTTATAAATGCGATGGAAATCCACTTCCAAGCTTTGAAGGCGAACCGAAACTGGTAGCAATTCCGGATAATATGGATGAGTTTGCAGAACTTCTCTGGAACAGCCTGAACGAAGATAACAAAGTATCTTTGTTTGTAAGATATATTGATATTGAGACAGGTAAGTACGAAAGCAAGATCATTAATAAGAATAAATAAAACAGGGCAGATATGATAATGGAGGATTTATATAATGAAAGAATTCGAATTAAAATATGGCTGTAACCCAAATCAGAAACCTGCAAAAATTTATATGGCAGACGGATCAGAACTTCCGGTGAAGATTCTTTCCGGAAGACCGGGATATATCAATTTCCTGGATGCCTTTAACGGCTGGCAGCTGGTATCAAACCTGAAGAAAGCAACTGGACTTCCTGCTGCAACCTCTTTTAAACATGTATCTCCTGCAGGTGCTGCTGTAGGACTTCCACTGACAGAGACTCTGGCAAAGATCTACTGGGTAAATGATATGGACTGGAAGAATTTTTCACCATTAGCATGTGCTTATGCAAGAGCCCGCGGTGCTGACAGAATGTCCTCTTTTGGTGATTTCATTTCTCTTTCTGATGTGTGCGATAAAGATACAGCACTTCTGATCAAGAGAGAGGTATCTGATGGTGTTATTGCACCTGGATACACAGAGGAAGCACTGGAGATCCTGAAGCAGAAGAAAAAAGGAAACTACAATGTAATCCAGATCGATGAGAACTTTGTACCGGCTCCGCTGGAACACAAAGAAGTATTTGGTGTAACTTTTGAGCAGGGCCGTCAGGAGCTTGAAATCGATGATGCAATGCTCTCCAATATTGTGACAGAGAATAAAGAGCTTACAGAGGAAGCAAAACGTGATATGAAGATTTCTCTGATCATTCTGAAATATACACAGTCCAACTCTGTATGTTTTGTAAAAGATGGACAGGCTATCGGTGTTGGTGCAGGTCAGCAATCCCGTGTACACTGTACAAGACTTGCAGGACAGAAAGCTGACAACTGGTTCCTTCGTCAGTGTCCGAAGGTGCTGAATCTGCCATTTAAAGATACAATTTCCCGTGCAGAGCGTGACAATGCCATTGATGTTTATATCGGGGATGAATATATGGATGTACTTGCTGACGGTATGTGGGAGAAAACTTTCACAGAGAAACCGGAAGTATTTACAAAGGAAGAGAAACGTGCATGGCTGGATCAGATGACAGATGTTACACTGGGATCTGATGCATTCTTCCCATTTAGTGATAATATTGAACGTGCGCATAAGAGTGGTGTGAAGTATATTGCTGAGCCGGGCGGATCTGTGCGTGATGATGCTGTGATCGAGACCTGCAATAAGTATGGAATGGTGATGAGCTTTACTGGTATTAGATTGTTCCATCACTAAATTCTTGATATGGTGACGCGCAGGACATTATATGTTTTTGCCCGCGGTTTCGGAGCCTAAGAAAAACTAAGCGCCAGGAAATCTGCTAAAAACATGTAAAAAAATTTCAAACTCGCCGCAAATGCGGCTCAGACAGTGAAATTTTTTTACATAACGCAGATTTCCTGGCGCTAACTTTTTCTAAGACCCCTGCAAATGCGTGCAAAAACATATAATGTCCTGCGCTGGTTATTGATTTAACCGAATCAAGCAAGTACCCTGCTTCAATTGCGAATATCCGCTTGAACCAGGGATATTGGCTATAGATGTTATTCGCAGATATGGAATTGCTATAGTTATGGAAAGTTAATAGAAGGGGATGAAAAAAGCATCAGCCTTAGCTGATGCTTTAAGAGCGATAGACGGGGCTCGAACCCGCGGTCTCGACCTTGGCAAGGTCGCGCGTTACCAACTACGCCACTATCGCATTTATGATGTCGTTTGAGCGATTACCTTAGCGACAAAATATATGATACTATATACAGTGGAGTTTGTCAAATGTTTTTTTTCTTTATTTTGAAATTTTATGAAGATTCCGTGAAGGATGGGGTGGAAAATTGCAAATTGGGAGGGGGTGTGCTATGATAGGACAGACGGAGAGAGACGATAAAGGAGTTGAGGCTCAGTTTATGAAGAAAAAAATTTTAGTATTATTAGTTTGTAGTATGCTTACTTTACCAACAACAGTTTCTGCGGATATTCTGGATTATGAGGGGACAGTTAATGCTTATAAGCAGGATAATAAGACACTGCAGACCTTTGAGATTGATAATGGAAGTGGAGAGAAGGTAACTGCAGTTGCCAAGTCAGATAAGGTTTCTGTTTCTGCAAAGGCGACTTATATACGTTCTATGCCAGGGAAAAACGGAAAGAAGCTTGCAAGAGTGTATCTTGGTACCGGTGTAGAGAGAGTGGCCGTATGTGATAATGGCTGGAGTAAAGTGACTTATGAGAAAAAGAGCAAAAAGGGTACGAAAAAGATCAGTGGCTATGTGCCCACAAAACATATCAATGATAGTGATCAGGTTGCTCAGGCAAGGGGAACTTTTACAGCACTGAAGGACAGTGATATTCTGGATTATCCGGGAAAGAAGGATGGACAGATAGTAGGTGAGGTCATTCAGGAGGATGAAGTGAAGCGCCTGGCTACAGTGAACGGCATCTGGAGTCAGATTTACTATAAAAAAGAGAATGGAAAAAGAGGCATTGGATATATTCCAACCAGTGTTCTGGAGAATACAGCAACAGAGGAGAATACGGAAGAGTCAAAGGTCGCTAAAGTAGACGGCGAAGAAGCTGGAACGATTCATAAGAGTGAGGGCAAAGGCGTTTTTGCAGAGGCTGTGGATGGTGTAACTGCTTCAAAGGGAGAGTCTGTGGATGGAGTGAAGGTGGGAACTCCGGTAGCTGTGTCTTCAGATGCGTCACTGGTTCCGCTGGGAACCTTTAAGATTACTCATTATTGTCCCTGCAGTATTTGTTGTGGCCCTTGGGCAAATGGCATTACTTCTACAGGGGTGACTGCTACGACAAACCGTACGATTGCGGTGGACCCTACACAGATTCCATATGGATCTAAGGTTGTGATCAATGGACAGGTTTATGTTGCAGAGGACTGTGGTGGTGCGATTAAACATAATTGTATAGATATTTATGTTGCTACCCATCAGGAAGGGGAGGACAAAGGGGTATATTATACAGATGTTTATTTGTTAAAGTAGAAAATAAGAAAGAATTTAACCGAATCAAGTAGCAAAGCGGATTGCGAATATCCGCTTGACCTGAAAATAAAAATCCGGGAGAATCTGGAAATGATCTGTTATATCTGTGATCATTTCAGAAGTTCTTCCGGATTTTTTGAAATTATCTTTTATGCGTTTTGTAATGCCTGTTCAATATCAGCAATAATGTCATCCACATTTTCAATACCAACAGAGAGACGGATCATTCCCGGTGATACGCCGGCTTCTGCAAGCTGCTCATCGTTCATCTGACGATGAGTATGGCTTGCCGGATGCAGGATCATGGTCTTAGATGCTGCTACGTGAGTTGCGATGGTGGCAAGCTTTAAGCTGTCCATAAAGCGGACTGCAGCTTCTCGACCGCCTGTCAGTTCAAAGGAGATAACGCCGCAGGTTCTGCCTTCGTGCATGTATTTTTGAGCAAGTGCATAGTATTTGTCATCAGGAAGTCCTGCATAGTTTACGTGAGATACTTTCTCATGGGCATTCAGGAATTCTGCAATCTTCTGTGCATTATAGCAGTGACGTTCTACACGAAGAGGAAGAGTTTCCAGTCCCAGGTTTAACAGGAAGCAGTTTGCAGGAGACGGGATAGAGCCAAGGTCACGCATCAGCTGAGAGGTTGCCTTTGTGATATAAGCCTTCTTTCCAAACTGTTTAGTATAAATAACACCATGATAAGATTCATCCGGTTCAGTCAGTCCGTGATATTTGTGGCCATAGGCATCCCAGTCAAAGTTACCGCTGTCAACGATAGCACCGCCAACCTGTACAGCATGTCCGTCCATATATTTGGTTGTGGAATGGGTAACGATATCAGCGCCCCATTCAAAAGGACGGCAGTTTACAGGTGTAGCAAAGGTGTTGTCTACAATAAGCGGAACTTCATGCTCGTGAGCAACCTTTGCGAATTTTTCAATATCCAGAATTACCAGAGCCGGGTTTGCGATGGTTTCTGCGAAAAGTACTTTTGTGTTCGGACGGAAGGCAGCTGCGATTTCTTCAGAGCTTGCATCGGTGTCAACGAAAGTGCAGTCAATGCCAAGCTTCTTGAAAGTAACAGCCAGGAGGTTGAAGGTTCCTCCGTAAATGGTGGAGGCTGCTACCACATGATCTCCAGCTTCACAGATATTGAAAACTGCGTAAAAATTAGCTGCCTGTCCGGAAGAAGTAAGGATTGCAGCAACACCACCTTCCAGATCTGCAATTTTTGCTGCTACAGCATCATTTGTGGGATTTTGCAGACGGGTATAGAAATAACCCTCTGCCTTCAGATCGAAAAGCTGTCCCATTTCATCAGTAGTATCATACTTGTATGTTGTACTCTGACAGATTGGAAGTGCACAAGGTTCACCCTTTGATGGGGTGTAACCGGAATGGAGACATTTAGTCTCTAATTTTAAGTCACTCATGAGTTTGATTCCTTTCTTTATGCGTAAGTTGCTCCAGTAAATTATGTATTAATATGGGAAAATCAGATAATATGATGGGATATTGATACAAAATTTCATGATAGCAGTAAGAAAATTATACCGCCGAAAACCAGATAAGACAATAAAAAGACAATAAAAAATGAAATAAAAAAATGCCCAGAGCCGGAATCGAACCAGCGACACGAGGATTTTCAGTCCTCTGCTCTACCAACTGAGCTATCTGGGCATTTGGTCTGTGATTTGTTGCATCACAGGCCTTATCATAGCATATTGATTGTTTGAATGCAAGTAATTTTTATAATTTTTGCGAAAAAAGAGAAAGTTATAACAAAAATTTACTTTATCTTGCCATAAGGTAGATTTTTTCCATATCTCTCATATTGAGCTGCTTGAAGACTCCGATGGTTCGAGTGTCTTCGAAACTGCATTTGAATGCCAGATCATGAATTTGCTGATCTGTGAGATCCAGACCCAGTTCGTGTAAACTGGTGGGTATTTCTACAGAACGGAAAAAATTTTCCATTGCTACGATTCCTGCAAGGGCTGTTTCTTTATAATCAGTTCCACATGGAATGTCAAATACGTTAGTGGCAAACTGAGCGAAACGTTCAGGATTTACCTCGTAGACATAGCGTGCCCAGCTTCCCCAGATGGCAGCAAGACCTGCACCGTGGGTTACATTGTAGACACCGCCCAGTTCGTGTTCAAGCTGATGACAGGCCCAGTCACCGCCCCCGGTACCGCATCCGGTCAGACCATTGTGGGAGAGACTTCCTGCCCACATGATTTCTGCCCGTGCACTGTAGTTTTCCGGTTCCTTCATAAGGATACGGGCATTATAAATGACCGTCTGCATCAGAGCTTCGCTGATACTGTCTGTGATCTCCATAGTTTCAATATTTACAAAATATCGCTCCATAGTGTGCATGAGGATATCCACACATCCACTTTCTGTCTGATATTGTGGAAGTGTATAGGTGAGACGTGGATTTAAGATAGCAAATTTGGGTCTGCAGTAATCAGTCTTTGCACAGCCTCTTTTTTCCTTGGTTTCTTCATTGGTGATAACGCTGGAACTGCTCATTTCACTTCCGGAAGCTGCAATTGTAAGAATGACACCGATGGGCAGACAACCGGTTGGAACAGCCTTTTTCAGACAGAAATCCCAGACATCGTTGTCCGGATTTGCAACACCATAGCCGATAGCCTTGGAAGAGTCAATAACACTTCCACCTCCTACAGCAAGAATAAAGTCCACATTTTCTTTTCTGCATAACTCAATTCCCTCGCGGACTTTGGAGAGGTGTGGATTAGGAACCACACCACCCAGAGTGACATATTCAAGGTCTGATTCTCTCAGGTTAGAAGTGATTTCATCGATTAGTCCGGAACGGACAGCACTTTGACCACCGTAATGGATCAGCACTTTTTTTGCACCATATTTCTTCAGCAGGGAACCTGTCTGAAGGTGGGTATCTTTGCCAAAAACAACTTGGGTTGGTGTATAATATTCAAAATTTCTCATGATATGTAAAAGACCTCCTATAGCTTTACAGGTTAACCGAATCAAGTAAGTCCCCTGCGTTGAGTGTAAAACGTAACATGTAGCAGGTGGGACTTCCTCTTTATATTAAAACAAATAATGGGAAAATAGTCAAAAAATAATAAAATAACAAAAAATATTTTTACTACACGGACAAATGTCTTTTTGCGGTTGACACAACGGAAAGAATTGGTTATAATCGTGATAATTACTGAGCTTATAACAAAGGAGGATTACTAAGATGTATTCAATCGACGACGTAGCAAAGACAGACAAGGATATCGCAGATCTGATCCAGGCGGAGCTTGCACGCCAGAATTCCCATATTGAGCTGATTGCTTCAGAGAACTGGGTAAGTAAAGCAGTTATGGCAGCAATGGGAAGCCCTCTTACTAATAAATATGCGGAAGGATATCCGGGGAAGAGATTTTACGGCGGATGTTCCTGCGTGGATGAGGTGGAAGCTCTTGCAATCGAACGTGCGAAAGAATTATTCGGATGTGAATATGCAAATGTACAGCCACACTCCGGAGCACAGGCAAATATGGCAGTCTTTTTTGCAATGCTGCAGCCGGGAGATACTGTAATGGGTATGAATCTGGATCATGGTGGACATCTGACACATGGAAGTGCTGCAAATATGTCCGGAACCTACTTTAAGCCGGTATATTATGGAGTCAATGATGACGGTGTGATCGATTATGAAGAAGTCAGAAGAATCGCCATTGAGAATAAACCAAAGCTGATCGTAGCAGGTGCAAGTGCCTATGCCAGAGTTATAGATTTTAAGAAATTCCGTGAGATTGCAGATGAAGTTGGGGCTTATCTGATGGTAGATATGGCTCATATCGCCGGTCTGGTAGCAGGAGGACAGCATCCAAGCCCGATTCCTTATGCAGACGTTGTAACTACAACCACACACAAAACTCTGCGTGGACCAAGAGGCGGTCTGATCTTAAGCAGTGCAGAGAATGCAAAGAAATTCAACTTTAATAAAGCAGTATTCCCGGGAATCCAGGGCGGTCCTCTGATGCATGTGATCGCTGCCAAGGCAGTATGTTTCAAAGAAGCACTTCAGCCGGAATTTAAGGACTATGCAAAGATGATTGTTGAGAATGCGCAGGCACTTTGTAAAGGACTCCAGAAACGAGGAATTGATATCGTTTCCGGTGGCACGGACAATCATCTGATGCTTGTAGACCTCAGAAGTCTGGGCGTTACAGGCAAGCAGATGGAGAATCTTCTTGATGAAGTAAACATTACCTGCAACAAGAATGCAATTCCAAATGATCCACAGTCTCCATTTGTTACAAGCGGTGTA
Organism: Blautia sp. HCP3S3_C4; assembly: GCF_052064095.1. NCBI lineage: Bacteria > Bacillati > Bacillota > Clostridia > Lachnospirales > Lachnospiraceae > Blautia > Blautia sp. HCP3S3_C4. Next base: position 30,980 of record NZ_JBQHWF010000016.1, on the reverse strand, counting down.
CGTCTCGGAACAGCAGCAGTTACTTCACGAGGCATGAAACCGGAAGATATGGACAAGATCGCAGAAGCAATTGCTATGACCTTAAAAGAAGAAGGCAGCCAGGAAAAGGCAAAGGCAATCGTCAAAGAACTTACAGACAAATATCCTCTGGTTGGATAAATAAATCATACAAAATAATGTATAAAAGTGAAATGCATGGTTCATGAGTGAACAGCACTTCGCTTTTATTTATTATGTCGCTGAAGCGCGAAATTTATTTAACCCGGATAAATTATACAAAAATTATCCAAATAAAATCGTGGATTTTTTTCAGGAAACGTAGTATAGTAACAATAGCTGATGATTATACTGAAAAGCAGAACAGGTTAAATGACAGTTGATGATTTATTGGAATTGGTCATAATAATTAATTGCTGTATTCAGAGTGTATATCACAGTGTATTGAGAACAATCACAGAGAGCAGGTGACATAAATTGGAGAAAGTAATAATCATAGGTGCCGGACCTGCAGGAATTTCCGCTGCGCTTTATGCAGTTCGTGGAAATCTGGATCCCCTGGTGATCAATAATGGGATCGGTGCTTTGGAAAAAGCTGAGAAGATAGAGAATTATTACGGGCTGGAACATCCTCTGTCCGGTCAGGAACTATATGATGCAGGAATCGCTCAGGCGAAAGCACTGGGTGTACGAATATTGGATGCACAGGTTCTGGGAGTCGGCGGGTTTGATACCTTTGTGGTAAAGACTACGGAAGGGGATTTCGAGACACAGAGTCTGATACTTGCAACAGGAAGTAAGCGTGCTGCACCAAAGATTCCGGGTGTTAAAGAATTTGAGGGAAAAGGTGTCAGCTACTGTGCAATCTGCGATGCTTTCTTTTACAGAGGCAAGGATGTAGCAGTTCTTGGAAACGGTGATTTCGCCATGCATGAAGCAAAGGAATTGTCCAATACTGCTTCTACAGTAACCATTTATACAAACGGTGAAGAACCGGAATTTACACCTGAAGAAAATATCAGTGTAAACACAATGAAGATCCAGTCTGTAGAGGGCGATGATCTGGTATCCGGAATCCGTCTTGCACCTGATGTACAGGCACAGGAAATAAATGGAGAAGCAGGTCAGCAGATAAATGATTTCTGTCCTGCAGACGGTGTATTTATTGCAATGGGAACTGCAGGCAGTACTGAGATTGCCCGTCAGATGGGAGCCGAACTTACGGAAAAAGGAAACATTAAAGTTAACGAAAATATGGAAACAACCATCCCGGGACTCTATGCGGCAGGTGACTGTACAGGTGGGCTTCTTCAGGTGGCGAAAGCTGTTTATGAAGGTGCACAGGCAGGTATTCATGCAGGAAAGTATGTGAGATCTTTAAAATGATGTTAGAGTCAAAAGAATAAGCAAAGGAGATATGAATTATGGCAAAAGAGATTACAACAGCAAATTTTGAAACAGAAGTATTAAAATCTGAGAAACCGGTTCTTATTGATTTCTGGGCAACATGGTGTGGTCCATGTATGCGTCAGGGTCCGATTGTAGAAGAACTGGCAGAAGAGGGATACGCAGTAGGAAAAGTAGACGTAGATCAGAATATGGCACTTGCACAGCAGTTTCGCGTTGTAAGCATCCCTACACTGATCCTGTTTAAGAATGGGGCAGAAGTGCAGCGTTTTGTAGGTCTTACTTCCAAAGAAGACTTAAAGAATGCACTGGAAGGCTAAAGCTTTATGAAGATTTTACTAGCGGCATGCAATGCCAAATATATTCATTCCAATCTTGCAGTCTATGATCTGCAGGCATATGCATCTGAATATACAGACCATATCATATTGAAAGAATATACTATCAATCAGCAGAAAGATGATATCATGCGTGATATTTATCTGGAGCATCCGGATGTGGTATGTGTGTCCTGCTATATCTGGAATATTTCTTTTGTAAAAGAACTGATGGCAGATCTGGCAAAGATTCTTCCGGACGTCGACTTCTGGGCCGGCGGTCCGGAAGTTTCTTATGATGCGGAGAAATTTCTGTCAGAGAATCCGGAATTTACAGGAGTTATGGTAGGAGAAGGGGAAGAAACTTTTCAGGAACTTTCAGGATATTATGTTAAGAAGAATCCGGAAAAACTGGAAAATATAACAGGAATCTGCTACAGAGACGGAGAGAAGATCATACATAATGGATGGCGTCAGATCATGGATCTCAGCAGCATTCCCTTTATTTACAAAGATCTGTCAGAGTTTAAGAACAGGATTATTTATTATGAGAGCAGCAGAGGATGTCCCTTTTCCTGCAGCTATTGTTTGTCTTCTGTAGATAAGAAGCTGCGGTTCAGGGATATAGAGATGGTGAAAAAGGAACTGCAGTTTTTTATAGATCATAAGGTTCCGCAGGTGAAATTTGTAGATCGTACCTTTAACTGTAAACATGATCATGCGATGGCAATCTGGAAGTATATTAATGATCATGACAATGGGGTAACAAACTTTCATTTTGAAATATCAGCAGATCTGTTAAGAGAAGAGGAACTGCAGGAAATGTCAACCATGCGCCCAGGTCTGATCCAGCTGGAGATCGGAGTACAGTCCACAAATCCGGATACAATTAAAGCGATACACAGAACAATGGATTTTGAAAAGCTGAAAGGAATTGTGGATCGTATCCACAGCTTTGGAAATATCCATCAGCATCTGGACTTGATCGCAGGACTGCCCTATGAGGACTATGACAGTTTCCGTAATTCTTTTAATGATGTTTATGCGCTGAAACCACAGCAGCTTCAGTTGGGATTTTTGAAAGTTCTGAAAGGCTCGCACATGATGGAAATGTGCCGTGAATATGGCATTGTCTATAAGAATCGGGAACCCTATGAGGTTCTTTCCACAAAATGGCTGGATTATGATCATGTTCTGAAATTGAAAAATGTGGAAAATATGGTGGAAGTGTATTATAATAGTGGACAATTCCAGAAAACACTGGAATATGCGGAGAGCTTTTTTCCGGATGCGTTTTCTATTTATGAAGGTCTTGGAATCTTTTATATGGAAAAAGGGTATGGAGATGTTTCTCATACCAGAATGAGACGGTATGAAATTCTTCTGGAATATCTGGAAACTGTACCGGGAATTTCCAGGGCAGAGGTAGCTGACCGGATGATACTGGATCTTTATCTGAGAGAAAATCTGAAGAGTCGTCCGGGATTTGCCGGGGATCAGAAGCCCTATGAAAAGCTTGTATGGGACTACAGAAAGCGGGCACATGTACCGAAAAATGCCCATGTGGAAGTATTCGGAAACGGCAGAGCTTTGTATTTTGACTATAACCGCAAGGATCCTCTGGATAACAATGCTTATGTGGAGGATGTTACAGAACAAATTTTTAACCGAATCAAGTAGCGAGGTGGATTGCGAATATCCGCTTGAATTTCAGAGACAACTCTGAGAGTTGTTATTAAAACGAGGTGACAGAAATGGGAATGTTTAATCCAAAAAAACGTAAAGTGATCTGTGCGATCATTGCTGTGATTCTGGTGCTGGCGATGGTAGTGCCGATGGTATTATCTCTTCTGGTTTATTAAGGGCAGTACAATGAGACTGGGACAAAAAGCAATGGAAGCATTACAGGCAGAGGTTACCGGATGCCTGCAGCCGGGAGATGAACTGGTTGTGGCCTGTCCGGTGGCGCTGGGAGGAACTTCACGTATTGCAAAACAGGAGAGAGAGAAACTGTCAGAGCGATTTTCAGCAGGCTTTGTCTGTGACTGTATGTTGTTGCAGCAGGAATACGGATTCAGTAAAAAAGACCATGAAGGCAGAGATATGAGTAATCTTCATCTGGAGGAAAAAGCAGAAGGCAGCAGTATATGGCAGATGGCTGTGCAGGCAGGTGCAAGTGCTCTCTATGCCATGGGCGAAGGGGGATTTTTAAGTGCCCTCTGGAAAGTGGCAGAGGCTTCCCAGGTGGGACTGACTGTGGATTTCCGTAAGGTACCTGTCCGTCAGGAAACTATAGAGGTCTGTGAAATATTTGATCTTAATCCATATAAATTGTGTTCACATGGATCTGTGCTTATTGGAATCTGTGGCGGAGAGGCATTAGTTCAGGAACTTCATAATGCAGGCTATGAAGCTGCAGTGATCGGACAGACCAATGCCGGAAATGATCGTTTGCTGTACAGCGGTGGGAATGCAAGATATCTGGAACGACCGGCAGAGGACGAATTATATAAAGTGTGCAAGAAACAAAAGAAATAAAAAGAACAGGACTAATAAAATGGCAAAGTTAAATATTGTACTTCATGAGCCGGAGATTCCGGCAAATACAGGAAATATTGGACGTACCTGTGTGGCAACAGGCACCAGACTTCATCTGATCGAGCCGCTGGGCTTCTCCCTGAGCGAGAAGGCGCTGAAGCGTGCAGGAATGGATTACTGGAAGGACCTGGATGTAACTACCTATCTGGATTATGAGGATTTTCTGCAGAAAAATCCGGGAGCAAAGATTTATTATGCCACTACAAAAGCTCCCCAGACCTATGTGGATGTTAATTATGAGGAAGACTGTTATATTATGTTTGGCAAAGAAAGTGCAGGAATCCCGGAGGATATTCTTGTGAACCATCAGGATACCTGTGTGAGGATTCCTATGATCGGAGATATACGCTCTTTGAATCTGAGCAATTCTGTAGCTATTGTTCTTTATGAGGCACTGCGTCAGAATCATTTTGACCATATGAATCTGGCCGGACATCTGAGAAATTATGAGTGGGATTGAGTTAAAGATTCTGGACTGCCTGATGGAAGTTTTTTTATGTTATAGGAAATTACTCCGTAATGTTCCTATAACATAAAAAAGCCCTCCGGGCAGGATCGCACTGCGACGGAGAGGAATTATGTCGCTGAAGCGACCCGCCGCAGGCGGAGAATCCTGCAAGCAGGATTCTCTCTTAACATTTATTTAGAGCTTGGTGGTCCATTGAGACAGATCCCAGACCTGAGTAGCCAGGCCTTCATAGAATTCCGGCTCATGGCAGACCATCAGGACACTTCCCTTGTACTCCTTCAGGGCTCGCTTTAATTCTTCCTTGGCAGCCACATCCAGATGGTTGGTTGGCTCGTCCAGCAAAAGTACATTGGTAGGTCTGTTTAACAATTTGCAAAGTCTTACCTTGGCTTGTTCGCCGCCGCTTAAAACCATGATACGGCTCTCAATATGTTTAGTGGTGAGACCACATTTCGCCAGAGCAGAGCGTACCTCATACTGGGTGTAGGAAGGAAATTCCTGCCAGATTTCATCAATGCAGCTGTTATCTCCGGAACCGGACATTTCCTGTTCGAAATAACCGATTTCCAGGTAATCCCCCTGTTCTACTTCGCCGGACAGAGGCGGGATTAATCCCAGAATACTTTTTAACAGAGTAGTCTTACCGATGCCGTTGGCACCGATCAGGGCTACTTTTTCTTTGCGCTCCATGGTCAGATTCAAAGGTTTGGACAGCGGCTCGTCATATCCGATGACAAGATCCCTTGTTTCAAAAATAATGCGGCTGGTGGTGCGGCCTTCCTTGAAATGGAATTCCGGTTTTGGTTTTTCTGCAGCCAGTTCGATCATATCCATTTTGTCCAGCTTTTTCTGACGGGACATTGCCATATTACGGGTGGCAACACGGGCCTTGTTTCTGGCTACAAAATCCTTCAGGTCTGCAATTTCCTTCTGCTGTCGGTTGTAGGCGGCCTCTAGCTGGGATTTTTTCATAGCATACACTTCCTGAAATTTATCATAATCGCCTACATAGCGGTTCAATTCCTGATTATCCATATGATAGACCAGATTGATCACACTGTTCAGAAATGGAATATCGTGGCTGATCAGGATAAAGGCATTTTCGTAATCATTCAGATAACGTTTCAGCCATTCAATATGCTCTGCATCCAGATAGTTGGTGGGCTCATCCAGGAGAAGAATATCCGGTTTCTCCAGCAGAAGTTTGCCCAGCAGGATCTTGGTACGCTGCCCGCCGGATAATTCTGTTACATCACGGTCCAGACCGATTTCTGTCAGTCCCAGTGCCCGGCCTACTTCCTCAACTTTGGCATCAATCATATAGAAATCATGCATGGTCAGCAGATCCTGGAGGGTACCCAGATCCTCCATATACTGCTCCAGCTCTTCAGGAGTAGCATCGCCCATTTTTTCACAGATTTCATTCATCTGTTTTTCCATATCGTACAGAAAATCAAAGGCAGAGGCCAGTACCTGGCGAATAGTCATTCCGGGAGTCAGTACGGTGTGCTGATCCAGATATCCAACCCGGACATTTTTGGCCCATTCCACTTTGCCTTCGTCCGGCATTAATTTTCCGGTAATAATATTCATAAAGGTAGATTTTCCCTCGCCGTTGGCTCCGATAAGCCCCACATGCTCACCTTTCAGCAGACGAAAGGACACATCATTAAAAATCGCACGGTCACCAAAGCCGTGAGTCAGGTGTTCTACATTTAATATACTCATAAATTCTCCTCTTCTTGATGCGAAAATACAAAGTCAGTGTAGCAAACACAGGGTATGCTGTCAATAAGACATCATAATAAAAATATGTTTATAGATTTTATAAAAATTTTCGTTGACCATATCCTTCTCTTTCGTTAGATTTAAATTATGATTTACTGATACAATATAGAAATTTTATAAATAATATGGAGGCAGATCTATGTCGAACACCACGAAGATTGCTCTGGAGGATTCCCTGAAGCGTTTGCTTTTGCGAAAGCCTTTGGATAAGATTACAATTACAGATATTACTACGGATTGCGGGATCAGCAGGATGGCCTTTTATTATCACTTCAAAGATATCTATGATCTGGTGGAATGGTGCTGTGTGGAGGATGGAACCAAGGCATTGCAGGGTAAGAAAACCTATGATTCCTGGACAGAGGGGCTGACCCAGGTATTTGAGGCTGTTCTGGAGAATAAACCTTTTATTATGAATGTGTATCGCTGTGTCAGCAGAGAAAAAATGGAAAATTATCTCTACAAGCTGACCTATCACCTGATTGCAGGAGTAGTGGAAGAGAAATGTAAGGGAAAAAATGTAACCCAGGAGGATAAGCAGTTTATTGCGAATTTTTATAAATATGGTTTTGTAGGAATTATGCTTGAATGGATTCAGGATGGAATGAAGGAAGATATTAATGAACTGGTTGGAAAAATCAGCCTTACCCTACATGGAACTATTACTACTTCAATTGAGAATTTTGCAATGTGAATAAGATTTTATCAAAACCCGGCAGATGATAAGTTTTTTATCATTGACCGGGTTTTGTAAATTGAAAAGAGAAATGTGGACTGCTATGATACGGCCATAAACAAAAAAGAAATATATTACACAGAATACAATGTTCAGATGCAAAGAGGATCATGTAATGTAAGGTAACTGACAATGGATAAAATGCAGTGACGATGGATAAAATAAAGTCAGAGAGACTGCTGATAAGAAAGGTGGACAAACATATGGGTAAAAATAAGGGCTTAGGTATGGTATCTGCGCTGGCAGTAGGAGCAGGTGTTGCAGCATTGGCAGCAGGAAAGAAATACAAAACAGCTGAGACAAAGAAAAAAGAAGAGTATGACGCACTTCATAATACAAGTGAATATCGCAATACAGAACGTGGAAAATATGAGAAAAACAGCAAGGGAATCTATTATACAAACGGTAACTATGAAGCATTTGCACGTCCGAGAAAACCGGAAGGCGTAGATGACAAACATGCTTATATCGTAGGAAGCGGACTGGCTTCTCTTGCAGCAGCCTGTTTCCTTGTACGTGACGGACAGATGCCTGGAAAGAATATTCATATTCTGGAAGCGATGGATATTGCAGGCGGTGCATGTGACGGTATCTTTGATCCAAGCCGTGGATATGTAATGCGCGGCGGACGTGAGATGGAAAACCATTTCGAATGCTTATGGGATCTTTTCAGAAGTATTCCGTCCATTGAAACACCGGGTGTATCTGTACTTGATGAATACTACTGGCTGAATAAGGAAGACCCCAACTATTCTCTTTGCCGTGCAACCAAGGATAGAGGAAAGGATGCTCATACAGACGGTAAATTCAATCTGAGCCAGAAGGGCTGCATGGAGATCATGAAGCTGTTCATGACAAAGGATGAAGATCTTTATGATAAGACAATTGAAGATGTATTTGATGAGGAGGTATTTGATTCCACATTCTGGTTATACTGGAGAACCATGTTTGCATTTGAAAACTGGCATAGTGCACTGGAAATGAAATTATACTTCCAGAGATTTATCCATCATATTTCCGGACTTCCGGATTTCAGTGCCCTGAAATTTACGAAATACAATCAGTATGAATCCCTGATCCTGCCAATGCAGAAATATCTGGAAGAAGCAGGCGTTGAATTCCAGTTCAATACAGAGGTTACAAATGTACTCTTTGAGTTTGAAGGCAATAAGAAGATTGCAAAAGCAATCGAGTGCAAGGTAAATGGTATTGAGAAGGGAATTGTTCTTACAGAGAATGACCTTGTATTTGTAACAAACGGAAGCTGTACAGAGGGAACCATCTATGGCGATCAGAATCATGCACCGAACGGAGATGCAGAAGTTCGTACAAGCGGATGCTGGAGCCTGTGGAAAAATATTGCAAAACAGGATCCGTCATTCGGACATCCTGAAAAATTCTGTTCTGATATTGCTAAGACAAACTGGGAGTCAGCAACAGTTACCACTTTGGATGATAAGATTATTCCTTATATTACAGATATCTGCAAACGTGATCCGAGAACAGGCAAGGTTGTTACAGGTGGTATTGTAAGCTGTCAGGATTCCAGCTGGTTATTAAGCTGGACGATCAACAGACAGGGACAGTTCAAGGATCAGGACAAAGACAAGGTTTGTGTATGGGTATATGGTCTGTTTACAGATGTACCTGGTGATTATATCAAGAAGCCTATGAAAGAGTGTACAGGTAAGGAAATCACAGAAGAGTGGCTGTATCATCTTGGCGTTCCGGTTGACCAGATTGAAGACATGGCTGAGAACAGTGCAGTTTGTGTACCGACTATGATGCCTTATATTACAGCATTCTTTATGCCAAGAACAAAGGGTGACAGACCTGATGTTATCCCGGATGGCTGCGTAAACTTCGCATTCCTGGGACAGTTTGCCGATACACCAAGAGATACTGTATTTACTACTGAATATTCCGTAAGAACTGCTATGGAGGCTGTATATGGACTTCTGGGTGTTGACAGAGGTGTGCCGGAAGTCTGGGGCAGTGTTTACGATATCAGAGAATTACTGGACAGCAGTGTGAAGCTGATGGATGGCAAATCTCCACTGGAAATTGAACTTCCGGGACCACTGGATATGCTGAAGAAACCGCTTCTGAAAGCTGTTAAGGGAACTGTGGTAGAGAAAGTACTCAGAGATCATGATGTGATCAAAGATTATATGATGTAAATATAGAGATGTAAGTTATATGAAAAGGCTGCAGGAGAGATCCGGCAGCCTTTTTTGTAAAGCCGCTAAAAGTTGGCGTAAGGTTGCTTTGATAAAAAAACAGGTTGCAAATTAAAAATACAGATGATAATATATAATGAAATGTATAGAAAAAAATAATTAAGATAATAAATAGTCTGAAAAAATAAACAAATATGATAAGATATTGGAAGCTTTGCTGTAGTAATGAATGTGTGGAACAGGAGGCTTTCAAGGGAGCGAAAGGAGGTTTTTTATGGAGCTTGAGATGTACCGCAGATATTCTCAGATGGCAAGAGGAATTGAGAAGGCTGAGCTGGTGTTTAAGAATGGACGGGTATTCAGCTCAGGGACAGGAGAGTTTATTGATAGGGATGTGGCTGTTGCGGATGGGATCGTGATCGGTGTTGGTACCTATAAGGGGGAGAGGGAGATTGATCTGGAAGGAAAGGTGATCTGTCCGGGCTTTATTGATAGTCATCTGCATTTGGAATCTACCCTGGTAACACCAGGTGAACTGGTGCGGCAGGCTGCACAGTGTGGAACTACAACATTTATTGTAGATCCTCATGAGTCTGCCAATGTGTCCGGTACAGATGGGATTGATTATATTCTGGATCAGACGGATAATGTGCCGGCAAATGTATATGTGATGATGCCTTCCTGTGTTCCGGCAACTCATGTGGATGATAATGGGTGTATTCTTACAGCAGGAAAGATGAAGGGATATCTGGAACATCCAAGGATTCTGGGACTTGGTGAAGTGATGGATGCGACTTCTGTGATTAATGGAAGTGTTGCCATGCATGAAAAGCTCCAGCTGTTTCAGGACAGAGTGAAGGATGGTCATGCACCGTTTCTGGCACCTGGTGATCTGTCAGCATATGTACTTGGAGGGATTGATACAGATCATGAGTGTGTGGACTATGAGTATGCAATGTCTGAAGCAAGAAACGGGATGTATGTGTTGATTCGTGAAGGCAGTGCGGCAAGAAATCTGGATGCAATTGTGTCGGGAATTGTGGAGCATCATACAGATACTACCAGTTTCTGTTTCTGTACAGATGATAAGCATATTGAGGAAATACGCAGAGAAGGACACATTAATTACAATGTAAAACGTGCAGTACAGCTTGGACTGCCGGTGGAGAAAGCTCTTCAGATGGCAACGATTCAGGCGGCTAGATGTTATGGCCTGTGCCATCTTGGGATGATCGCTCCTGGAAGACAGGCGGATTTTGTGATTTTGGATAATGTGATAGATTTAAATGTTGTAGATGTATATCATTGTGGAAAGAGGATTATCAAAGAAGAAAAAACGGAATTAAAGATATGTCCGCCTTACCTGAAAAATACAGTCCATGTATCTGGTTTCAGTGAAGAACGTCTGAAATTGAAACATCCGGGGACAAAGGCACGAGTGATTCAGATGCAGGAGAAACAGATAGTGACAAAGGCCGTTCTGGAAGAGGTTCCATGGGTGGAAGAAAATGGTGGAAAATATTTTGCTCCGGATAGGGAGTATCAAAAAATTGCAGTGATCGAGAGGCATAAGAATACGGGAAAGATGGGGGTAGGAATCGTAAAAGGCTACGGAATCTGTGGTGGAGCGATTGCTTCCAGCGTTTCCCATGATTCCCATAATATTATTGTAGTAGGAGACAATGACCATGATATGGCTCTTGCCGTAAAAGAAATGATACGTACTCAGGGAGGATATACTTTGGTATGTAATGGGGAGATTTATGGAACTTTGCCGCTTCCGGTCATGGGACTGATAAGTGATGCTGGATACGAGAGGGTAAATGAAGCCCTTGCCAGAATGATTCCGAAAGCCCATGAGATGGGAGTAAAAGAAGGATTTGATCCGTTTATTACACTGTCCTTTATGGCTTTACCTGTAATTCCGGAAATAAGGGTCACACCAAGAGGAATTTATCTTGTAAATGAAGACAGCATAATAAGGACGCCATTTGGCTGAAAGTCAAAAATACCGTAATAAAGACAGCTTTGTTGCCTTTATTGCGGTATTTTGGTGTAGAAGAATTGATAAGGGAGCAGCTTATTTAGCTTTCTCCAATGTAAAGATAAATTCTGTTCCTACGCCCTCAGTGCTGATTACATCAATATTCTGATTATGAGCATTGATGATCTCTTTGACAATGGAGAGTCCCAAACCTGTGCCTTTGCGGTCTTTTCCCCGGGAGGCATCAATTTTGTAGAAACGATCCCAGATTTTTGAAATATTATCTTTGGAAATTCCGGAACCGTGGTCTTTGACAGATACAAATACCCGGCCGTTTTTTACCGTAGTTTCAATCTGGATAGAGGAGCAGTCATTACTGAATTTAATGGCATTGTCTAACAGATTGTACAGTACCTGCTGGATCTGTTCCATATCAGCCCTGACATAAAGTTCCCTGCCTGAAAGCAGCAGTTCCAGACGGATCTGACGTCCGGCGCAGGTTCCCTCAAAGGTAGCAGCCGTGTTTTGGATGGTATCGTTGATATCAAAACGGTGGATATGCATCATTCGTTTTTTCATATCCAGTTCATTTAAAGTGAGCAGGCTGCGGGTAAGCTTTTCCAGACGTTCGGATTCAAAGGCAATGATCTTCAGATAACGTTCCTGCATCTCATAGGGGATTGTACCATCCAGGATCGCATTGACATATCCCTTGATAGAGGTAAGTGGAGAACGGAAATCATGGGACACATTGGCAATGAATTTACGCTGATACTCTCCGTTTTTGTTCAGCTTATCGGACATATAGTTCAGGGTTCGGGCCAGGTAACCCAATTCGTCATCTGAGTTAACCTGGATTTGGTATTCCAGATTTCCACTTGCATATTCGGATGCCCCCTTCATAATCTGGGTAAGAGGCTTGCGGATGTAATGGCTATAGACCCACAGTAGTCCGCTGGTAGCTATATAGCAGAGTAGAAAGATGATCTGCATGATCATCAGAATATCACTGCGGTTTTGATATAGATTCGCCATATCGTAGTGCAGGGCAATGTATCCAAGGATATTTTTATCGGAGGAGACAGGTACAACTATGCTTAGATGACTGGTGGGAAAATATCCCTGGAAATCTCCTACCTCATAATAGTTGTTATTCCAGATGGATCCATTAAAATTGTCTAATGGAATGGGGTGAGCAGGATCAATATCTTCTGCAGTACTGTAGTTTAATTCTCCCTGGCTGTTGATGATCCATACTACTGCATCCTGAAAAGTTGCAATTGCAGATAACTCTGGCCGAAGATAGCTGATATTTTCAGAATCCATGCTTGCTTTGACCTGATCGCTGGAGGCAATATTGTACCCTTCCTTGTATAAGGTGGAACTAAGAAAATGCTCATAGTGTTTTTCTACCAGATAAGAGCCGACCAGGGTTACCAGAAAAAATCCAAGGATTCCTATACCAATATAGAATCTTAGAAATTTTGTGGAGAGGTGATGCTGTTTCATTGATTTTTCACCTCAAATTTGTAGCCGATTCCCCAGACAGTGGCAATAGACCAGGCAGGGTTATCTTTGATTTTTTCCCGAAGTCTCTTAATATGTACATCTACTGTACGGGTATCTCCGATATATTCATATCCCCAGATATGATCCAGCAGCTGTTCTCTTGTAAAAACCTGATTAGGAGAAGCTGCCAGAAAATACAAAAGTTCCAGTTCTTTAGGGGGCATGTCGATTTGTTTTCCCATATAGGTGACCGCGTAGTTGGTCAGATTAATGACCAAATCAGGATAGCGGACACATTTTTCATTGGAAACAGGAGCTGGCTGTTTTACCTGGAAACGGCGAAGCACAGCACGGACTCTGGCAACCAGCTCTTTGGAGTCAAAGGGCTTGATAATATAGTCATCTGCCCCAAGCTCCAGTCCAAGAACTTTGTCAAAGGTTTCTCCCTTGGCGGAAAGCATGATGATTGGAACATCAGAGCTGTGCCGGATTTCTCTGCAGACCTGGTAACCGTCAATTCCCGGGAGCATCAGATCCAGTATGATCAGATCAGGCTGGAATTTCCTGAATTCCTTCAGGGCTTCTTCCCCGTCATTTACAATTTTTGTCTCAAAGCATTCTTTGGTGAGATACAGGGCAATCAGCTCTGCGATATTGTTATCATCATCCACGATAAGGATTTTCTGCTTGGAAACCATGTAAAATACCTCCTCATATATTTATTTTTTAAATTCTACAATTGTCACACCTGCATCACCCTCGCCGAATTCACCCAGACGGAAGGAATCTACATGTTTCTGACGTTTCAGATAATTATGAACACCCTTTCTCAGGGCACCGGTTCCCTTACCGTGGACAATGCGGACAGATTTCAGATGAGCAATATAGGCGTCATCCAGATATTTATCAAGCTCTGCGATTGCCTCATCTACAGTTTTTCCCAGAAGATTGATTTCTGTGGATATATGTGCAGATTTAGACATACGAATCTTGCCGGTACCTGTACGCTGCATGGTTGGAGTGGTGATTTCTGCCTCATCGATCAGCTCCAGATCAGAAAGCTTTACTTTGGAACGGATAATTCCCATCTGCACAAACAGATTGCCCTTACTGTCAGGACGGCTGCTTACCGTACCTTTCAGATTCATACTCAGAACCTTTACTGCATCTCCCAGAGAGATATCTTTGGCAGTCAGTTCCTTCTTTGGCTTCTGGACTGCAGTTTTCTGGGTCATGCCTTTTTCCGCTTTATTCATACGTTTGCGCAGATCCTGACGCTCTTTTTCCACAGCAGCCAGATCCACATGGTCTTTCTGGAATTTATGGAACATTTTCATGGTCTGGTCAGCATATTCTTTGGCTTCCCGCAGTACTGCATGGGCTTCTTCATTTGCCTGACGGATAATACGGTCTCTTTGATCTTCCAGTTTTTCCTGTTTGGTTTCCATCTGGGCTTTGAGTGTTTCTACTTCTTTTTTATACTGTTCAATCTGGCGGCGCTCGTTCTCGATAGTTACGCGGCTGCTCTCCAGAGAGGTGAGAACATCCTCAAAGGATTCGTCCTGTTCACTGATCTGCTCTTTGGCTTTCTCAATAATATAATCAGGAAGTCCCAGCTTGGAGGAAATCGCAAATGCATTACTTTTGCCCGGGACACCGATAAGCAGACGGTAGGTAGGGCGAAGGGTTTCTACATCAAATTCACAGCAGGCATTTTCTACACCTGAAGTGGAGAGAGCGTATACTTTTAATTCACTGTAATGTGTAGTGGCCATGGTACGGATGCCCTGCTCATGAAGATGGGAGAGAATGGCTATGGCAAGAGCTGCACCCTCTGTAGGGTCAGTACCTGCACCCAGCTCATCGAACAATACCAGGGAATGACGATTGGCTTTCTGCAGAAAAGAAACCACATTGGTCATGTGGGAAGAGAAAGTACTTAAGGATTGTTCAATACTCTGTTCGTCACCGATATCTGCGTAAACCTCTTCAAATAATGCCAGTTCAGAACGATCCAGGGTTGGAATATGCAGACCGGACTGTCCCATCAGGGTCAGCAGCCCAACGGTTTTCAGGGATACAGTTTTACCGCCGGTATTAGGACCAGTAACAACCAGCAGGTCGAAATCTTCCCCCAGACGGATATCAATGGGAACTGCTTTTTTCTTATCAATAAGTGGATGGCGGGCCTGTTTCAGGCGGATTCGCCCTTCGTCATTGAAGATTGGTTCTGTGGCATTCATATCCATGGCAAGAGCTGCTCTTGCAAAAATAACATCCAGTTGTACCATAATATTTAAATCTGCAAGGATGGAATCTGTCTGTGCTGCAGTCTGCTGGCTTAAGTCTGCCAGGATTACCTCAATTTCCTTCTGTTCCTGTAGTTCCAATTCACGGATATCATTGTTCAGCTTAACTACAGCCATAGGCTCTATGAAAAGAGTAGAACCTGTAGAGGACTGATCATGTACCATACCGGGTACCTGTCCTTTGTATTCTGCTTTGACCGGAATACAGTAGCGTCCGTTTCGCATAGTGATCACTGCGTCCTGAAGGTAATTACGTGCGCTTCCGTTTACAAGAGAGGACAGCTGGGTATGGATTCTCTCTCCGGTGATCTTCATATTTCTGCGAATCTGACGCAGGGTGCTGCTGGCATCATCACTGATCTCATCTTCAGAAAGAATACATCTGCGGATTTCTGTAGTGAGAGGAGTAAGAGGCTCCAGTGCATCGAACATCCCATCCAGAGAATCCGGAAGGGAATCTCCGCGATCACTTCTGGAATAGGCCTTGACGCGGTTGGTATTTTCAAGCATGCTGCAGATGGCAAGAAGTTCACCGATTCCCAGTGAACTGCCGATTTCCAGACGTTTCAGAGAACCGCGGATGTCCTTTACACTTCCAAAGGAAATATTTCCCTTTTGGAAAAGTCTGGTCAGAGCGTCCCTGGTCTGAGTCTGCATATGGCGGATTTCCTCAATGTCAGTAGAGGGTTCTGTTTTACGGCAGATATCCTTACCCATGGAGGAGGATGCCTTGTCTGTGAGCATATGGATGATTTTGGAATATTCAAGCGCTTTATATGCTTTATGATTCATATTGATCTCCTGATAAAAAATTGATAAATCGAATTTGCGGGCAAAAATCTTATCAGAAGGCATCAACACCTTCTGATTTTTTTGACCCTGATATCATATTATATATGATTTTGAAGGGTATGAAAAGAAAAAAGTTAAAATTATTAAAAAAAATAAAAAAATCCCTTGACACTTGGAAATATTTTTGGTATAGTACCAATTGTCGCAACAATAAGTAAAACTTATAATAGAAACGCGATATGCGGAAGTGTCGGAACTGGCAGACGAGCAAGACTAAGGATCTTGTGAGCATTGCGCTCGTGTGGGTTCAAGTCCCATCTTCCGCATGATTGAGAGCAAACCAGAGAATTATGGATTTGCTCTTTTTTATTTATTATTTTTCAGAATAGTTCCCGGTGCATTAAAAACGCTCCAGAGCTTTCCTGAGAGATATTCATAAAAAGTTCACATGTTTTTGATAAAATATTTTTACTACCGTGACAAATGGATGGAGAGATAGAGAGGCAGAGGTTTATGCGTTATTTAAATGAATTACATGAGGGTGACAGAATCAGTGGAATATATCTGTGTAAGCAGAAGCAGTCAGCAATGACTAAGAACGGAAAACCATATGAGAACATAATTTTACAGGACAAAACAGGCGTGCTGGATGGCAAGATCTGGGATCCAAATTCGCTGGGAATTGATGATTTCGATGCACTGGATTATATAGATGTTGTGGGAGATGTGACCAGCTTTGCAGGGGCTATGCAGCTGAATATCAAGCGTGTGCGCAAGGCTGCCGAAGATGAATATGATCCTGCAGATTATCTTCCTGTAAGTGAGAACAGCACAGATGATATGTACAGCCAGCTGAGAGCATTCATTGACAGTGTGGAGAATCATTATCTGTCTGCACTTCTGAAGAAATTATTTGTGGAAGATGAAGCTTTTGTGAAAGCATTTGAAGGACATTCTGCAGCGAAGACAGTACATCACGGATTTATTGGTGGTTTGATGGAGCATACTCTTGGGGTGACCAGACTCTGCGATTATATGTCAAAGGCGTACCCGGTCATCAACAGGGACTTACTGATCACAGCATCACTTCTTCATGATATCGGAAAGACAAAAGAATTATCTGCATTTCCGTTAAATGATTATACAGATGAAGGCCAGCTTCTGGGACATATTTATATGGGAGCGCAGATGATCAATGATCTTGCACGCCAGATACCGGAATTTCCGGAGGTGCTTAAGAATGAACTGATCCATTGTATCCTGTCCCACCATGGAGAACTGGAATACGGTTCCCCGAAGAAACCTGCACTGGTGGAGGCTGTAGCCCTCAATCTTGCAGATAATACAGATGCAAGAATGGAAACCATCACAGAGATTTTTGCAGCAAACAAGAGCAAAAAAGAATGGCTTGGATATAATAAATTGTTTGAATCCAACTTAAGAAGAACAGATGAGGTGTAATCTTTATGGAATTTCGTAAGAACGATCTTGTTACGTTAGAGATAGAAGATTGCGGAATTGACGGTGAAGGTATCGGAAAAGCCGATGGCTTCACCGTTTTTGTCAAGGACGCAGTAATCGGAGATACAGTAACAGCCAAAATTATCAAGGCAAAGAAAAATTATGGTTACGGACGTCTTATGGAAGTGCTGAAGCCATCTCCGTACAGAGTTGAGCCCAAGTGCGAATTTGCCCGTCAGTGTGGCGGATGCCAGCTTCAGGCACTTTCCTATGACCAGCAGCTTGTATTTAAGACAAATAAGGTGAAGGGACATCTGGAACGTATCGGCGGCTTTACAGATATCCCCATGGAGCCGATCATTGGCATGGATGAACTTTTTCATTACAGAAATAAGGCACAGTTTCCTGTAGGCAGAAATAAAGAGGGAAAAATCGTTACAGGTTTCTATGCAGGAAGAACCCACAACATTATCGAGAACCGTGACTGTGCACTTGGTGTACCTGAGAATAAAGAAGTTCTGGACCGTGTGATCGCACATATGGAGAAATACGGGATTGAGCCATACAATGAAGCAACATGTAAGGGTCTGGTGCGTCATGTTCTGATCCGTTACGGATACTTCACAAAGGAAGTAATGGTCTGTCTGATCCTGAACGGAAATAAGATTCCGAAAGAGGAGCAGATTGTAAAATCTCTGTGTGAGATTCCGGGAATGACAAGTATCACCATCAATGTAAATAAGAAACGCAGCAATGTGATCCTTGGGGAAGAAATCCGTCTGCTCTGGGGCCAGGAATATATCACAGACAGGATTGGAGATATTTCCTATCAGATTTCTCCTCTGTCTTTTTATCAGGTAAATCCTATGCAGACCCAGAAGCTTTATGCAAAGGCACTGGAATACGCAGATCTTCACGGTCAGGAAACAGTATGGGATCTCTACTGTGGGATCGGAACCATTTCCCTGTTCCTGGCACAGAAAGCAAAATTTGTCCGCGGTGTGGAAATTGTTCCGGCAGCTATTGAGAATGCGAAAGAAAATGCGAAACTTAATGGTCTGGAGAATACAGAGTTCTTTGTGGGTAAGGCAGAAGAAGTGTTGCCAAGAGAGTATAAGAAAAATGGTGTTTATGCAGATGTTATCGTTGTAGACCCGCCAAGAAAAGGCTGTGATGAAACTCTGCTGGAGACCATGGTCGAGATGAACCCGGAAAGGATTGTGTATGTAAGTTGCGACAGTGCGACGCTGGCAAGGGATCTGAAGTATCTGTGTGAGAGGGGATATGAGCTTAGAAAGGTATGTCCGGTGGATCAATTTGGGATGACGGTTCATGTGGAGACGGTTTGTCTCCTCTCTAAGAAATGCCCAGTTTAAGCGGGTTTGAGGGCTATATTGGCTAGAACATATTAATAAAATAAGCCTGTTAAATATGTGCGTTAATCGAAAAATAGAATACGGGTGTAGTGAAAATAAACCTTTTGGCGTAGCTTACAATAAGTGCGCTGAAAGGTTATTTTTATGGGATTTTGTACGCGGAGAAGTAATAGACTGTACGCCGAAAGTTATGTAGGTTTAGATTGATTTTCGGCGTCTTGGCGCTTATAATAGAAATTAGGATAAAATGTCGCATTTTATAACTTTATTGAGGTAAGAAAATATGGAGTTTATGACTATTAAAGAAGCAGCAGAAAAGTGGAACCTATCAGTTAGAAGAGTGCAGACAATCTGCAATGAAGGAATGATAGAAGGGGCTATGAAGTTTGGTAATACTTGGGCCATTCCAAAGAATGCTGTAAAACCAGCGGATAAAAGAATTAAGTCCGGGAAGTATATCAAGTCCTGATTTTGGGACAACAGATATGGGAGAATGGATTAGAAAGGAAGAGTATGCCTATGTTACCAGAAGAAAAAGCTCGTGTAAAAATTGATAAGCAATTAAGAAATGCCGGCTGGGATATAGTGGCTCGAAATGAATATCTGCCGAATAGCACATCTGCTGTTAAGGAAGCTTTGATGGGAGGAAACACAGAAAGTGATTACCTGCTCTTTATTGATGGAAAAGCTATTGCAGTTGTTGAGGCAAAAAGAGAAGAGAATCCTCTTGGTGATGAAGTCAAGAAGCAGGCAGAGGACTATGCTGTTTCTCCACAGGACTGGTATGGCTTATGGTTTGAGGAACTTATTCCGTTAGTGTATATGGCTAATGGAAATAAGATATATTTCAAAAATATGTTGGTTGAAAACAGTGATTATGAAGAACTGTCACAGATGCATTCTCCTAAGAAGATGCTTCAGATTATTGGAAAGAAGTCCGAGTATGGTGCTCTTCCGTTAATCGAGAAGCGTGGCCTTCGCGATTGTCAATATAGAGCATAAGTAAAGTTTGAAGAATCATTAAAAATGGGAAACAAGAAAAATCTGGCAGTACTTGCAACCGGCTCTGGTAAAACTTATCTTGCATGTTTGGCAGCTTATAGATTGCTTAACTATACGCCTACAAAGAGAATTTTATTCCTTGTAGATAGAAATAACCTTGCAAGGCAAACAGAGTCTGAATTTAGCGTGTTTGATCGTACAGAAGGCCAGCAGAAGATGGGAAACCTTTATACAATCAACAGACTTAAGAAGGAAGAAGATATCAAGGGTGATATTGTAATTTCTACAATTCAGAAATTATTTTGCGTATTAACTGGTCAGGAAATAAGTGATAGCGACGAAGATGCCGAGGATGAAAAGGCTAAAATAGACGAAGAAAAGGACAGTAAGACTGAAGTTGATCTGGGTAATGATTTGAAGCTTCCACCGGACTATTTCCAGCTGATCATCGTGGATGAATGTCATAGATCCATTTATGGTAAGTGGAAAAAGGTATTGGATTATTTCGCTGGTGCAACGGTGCTTGGTCTTACAGCTACACCTACGCCAGAAGCATATGCATATTTTAACAAGAATGTTATTGAAGAATATACCTATGATGATTCAGTTGTAGATGGAGTTAATGTTCCACCTCGTGTATATCGAATTATTACGGATATTACAGCGCATGGTGGCACTATTGAAAATGGAGCTAAGATTACAGAAACATCTAAGAGAACTGGAAAATCTGAAACAATAGAAGCTGGATCTTCTGTTGAATATGGTGCGTCAGAACTTGATAGATCGGTTGTAAATAAAAAGCAGATAAAAGAAGTGCTGATGGCATATAAGAAAGCTATTTATGAAGATTTATATCCTAGTCGTGAGCGGAAATGGGAATATATACCCAAAACATTAATCTTCGCAAAAAGCGATCCACACGCAAATGATATTGTGGAAATTGTTGAAAAGGTATTTAAGGTGGAATTTGAGAACGGCAAATTACCAAAAAATTTTGTGAAGAAAATCACATATACTGCCGGTGATTCTAATGCACTTATCAGAGATTTAAGAACTGAGAAAGATTTTAGAATTGCAGTGACGGTAACTCTCGTGGCAACTGGAACTGATGTAAAGCCTTTGGAAGTAGTTCTCTTTATGAAGGATGTTCATTCAGATGTCCTTTATACTCAGATGAAAGGTAGAGGCTGTCGTGTTATCAGTGATGACAAGTTAAAGGAAGTCACACCTAATGCCGACACAAAGGAATGTTACTACATCGTGGATGCAGTTGGTGTAACTGAGTCAGAGAAGTATATTCCAAAGCCTAGTCCTGATGGCTCTGGCAAGAAGAATTTATCTCTGGAACACCTTCTTGAAAGATTAGCTCACAATGAAGTAAGTGATGAAAATCTAATGCTTCTTAGGGATTACTGCTCAACCATCAATAGAAGATATGAGGAAAGTGTGCTATTTGGAAGACACCTTGATTACTTCATTACTAACTTTGGTTTTGCACCAAGAAAATTGGCAAATGATATCAATACAGCATTTGCACAGGGAACATTAGTAGAATACATTAGTCCATCTCATGACAACTCAATGAGAATGGGACTGATATATTGTTTGATTGGAAATCTTCAGGCAAGAAATAAACTGCTTGAAATGCAGAGAGGTTATCTTGTAGAAACCGGCGACGATGACAAGGTACTATATGCAGGATTCTCAAAGGAATCTGCAAAGACGTATATTGAGAATTTCGAGAAATATCTGGAAGACCATAAGGATGATATAGAGGCACTTCGAATTATCTATAATTCTGAGGATAAGGTTATCACACACGAAATGCTTATGGAATTAAGAGATAGATTGCTCTCTGAAAGTCGTCAGTATGGCGTATATCAGATTTGGAAGAATTATAAGCTTCTTGATGAACAGGGAGATGTAGAAGCTCTTGATGGCAAGGCAAATGTAAATGCTCTAACGAATCTGATTCAAATCGTTAGATATGCTTACAAGAAGAGTCAGAAACTTACAAGCTTAATCAATGGATATGCGAGTAGATTTAGTTTGTATTGTGGTCAAAATCAGCGAATACTTACAGAAGAACAGAAGGATATCATGCAGCAGATTGCAGAATACATTATTAATGATGGCGCAATTACAGTTATGGAATTAAATGAAACAGATACTGAACTTTGGAAGAAGGCAGTAAAAAGCTTCGGTGGTAAAACACTTGCAAGTGAAATTCAAACATTATCAAAATTTATATTAAAGGTGGCATAGCATTATGGCGAATCAAAAAAGTGAAGCGGCGTTACTTAAAAAAGTGTGGGATATAGCAAATGTACTTGCGGCAGCAGGTGTTGGTTTTACTGACTATATCACACAGCTTACATATATCCTATTTCTTAAGATGGATAGTGAAAAAGAAGAATTAGGACTTGGTAGTTCTATTCCAGAAGGGTATAAGTGGGAAGATTTAGTAGACCTTAGCGGAACTGATCTTGTAGAAAAATATGAGGAAATCTTAAAGGAACTTTCTGAGAGTGAAGGTATCATCGGAACAATTTTTACAAGAGCAACTAACAAAATTGATAAGCCGGTTATGCTTGCAAAGGTTATTGAAATGGTATCTTCTGAGCAATGGTACATGATGGAGGGGGACTTTAAGGGTGCTATCTATGAAGGCATTCTTGAAAAGAATGGTCAGGATAAAAAGAGTGGAGCAGGTCAGTACTTTACTCCAAGAGTACTTATTCAGGCTATCGTAGAAGTAGTTAATCCAAAGATTGATGAAACAGTAGCAGATCCTGCGTGTGGAACAGGCGGTTTCCTTCTTGCAGCATATGACCACATGAAAGGTCAGAGTAAGGATATTGAGAAGCAGAAGTTCCTTAAGAATCATGCGCTATTTGGTGCAGATAATACTGCGCTTGTAGTGACACTTGCATCAATGAACCTATATTTACATGATATCGGTGTAAATAAGAGTCCGATTGCGTATCAGGATTCTCTTATTGATACATCAGATAAAATGTATAAGGTAGTATTGGCAAATCCACCTTTTGGAACCAGGCCGCAAGGAAGTGTAGAGGTTGCAGCAAATAGGCCAGAGTTTGTAAAGACATCCGATAATCAGGTTAATTTCTTACAGCACATCATGTCCATCGTAAAAACAGGTGGACGTGTAGGTGTGGTACTTCCTGATAGTGTACTTACAGATACTGGTGCGACAGCACAGGTAAGAGAAAAGCTTTTGAAAGACTTTAATCTTCATACCATTCTTAGATTACCTACAGGTATTTTCTACGCAAATGGTGTTAAGACAAATGTACTGTTCTTTGAAAAGGGTGAGTCTACAAAGAATATCTGGGTATACGATTACAGAACTGGCATCAAGCATACAATGGCTACAAAACCTATGACAAGAGCACATCTTCAGGACTTTGTCGATTGTTATAAGACTGGTGCAATTCAGGATAGAAAAGCAACTTACGATAAGGATACCAATCCTAATGGAAGATGGAGATGCTTTACAGAGGAAGAAGTAAAAAATGCGGATAATCTTGATTTTAAGTGGCTTGATTTGGAAGAGAAGGATGAGAGAACTATTGCAGAAATCCTAGATGATATGCAGGTAGAGTCGGATGGAATAGCAGAGGCTGTTTCTATGCTCAAGAACTTGTTGGGAGGGATTGAGATTTGATAGATACAGCAGCATTAAGAAAGAGAATACTTGATTTAGCGATTCAAGGATTACTTACACCCGATGTTACAGTTGATGAAGGCGTTAATTTAAAAGTGAATAATATTCTTGTAGAAAATGAAATTAAGAACGATATTGTTTTAAGTGATATTCCATATGATATTAAAAATACTTGGTGTTGGATTAAACTGGGATGGATTATGGGTATAGAGCGAGGCGGATCACCTAGGCCTATAAAAGCTTATATTACCGAGGCGGAGGACGGGATTAATTGGATAAAAATTGGTGATGTTTCTAAGGATGGAAAATACATTGAAAAAACGAAAGAAAAAATAATACCGGAGGGAGAAAAGAAGAGTAGGCATGTTTATCCCGGCGATTTTTTGCTAACTAATTCAATGAGTTTTGGTAGACCGTATATATCTAAAATAGATGGATGCGTGCACGATGGTTGGCTAATACTGAGAAATACTGAAGAGCTTTTTGATATGGATTTCTTATATCATCTGCTCTCGTCGTCATATGTATATAATCAGTTTTCCAAGAAAGCTTCAGGAGCTACAGTAGATAACTTAAATATTGATAAAGTTGCAGATGCTATTATTCCGCTTCCACCTGTTGAGGAACAAAAGATTATTGTGGAAAAAGTGGAAGAAATGATGCAATATTTAGAAACTATTTCAAAACTTCAAATTATGTATTCTTCAGATCTTGAAGTTTTGAAATCAAAGATTATTGATGCAGGAATTCAGGGGAAACTTACTGAACAGCTTCCAGAGGATGGAACAACTGAGGAGTTGCTGGAGCAAATTGCAGAAGAGAAGAAGCAGCTTATTAAGGAAAAGAAGATAAAAGCAACAAAAGCGCTTCCTGAAATCACAGAAGATGAGATACCTTTTGAAATTCCGAGTAATTGGAAATGGGTGAGACTAGGGGATATATCTACATTTAAAGGCGGATTTGCATATAAAAGCAATTTATATGTGAAGGAATCAATGAATCAAATTATTAGATTGGGTAACGTAAAGCAGAATAAATTGTTATTAGACGCACGCCCAGCATATATTTCTGATGAGCTAGCAGATGAGACAGAGGATTATCGTATTAAAGAAAAAGATATTTTGGTTACTATGACAGGGACAAGAAAACGTGGCGATTACTTTTTTGTGAAATTGATAGATGGGGATGATATTTTGGATAAAAGATTATATTTAAATCAACGTGTTGGCTGTATTAATCCGTTTAGTGGAGTGTTACCGGAGTATTTGGTAAAAGCATTGCAACATTCTTTAATTCGAAAAATTATATTTAATTACGAAACAGGTGCAGTTAATCAAGGAAACTTGGGTTCAGAAGAAATAAAGAAACATGTTTATATACCACTTCCACCAGTTGCAGAACAAAAAAGGATTATCACACGAATAGATCAATTGATGGAGCAAATGTAGGTAAATTAGATTGACTAATCAAAATGAATTTGGCTTGGGATTAGTACAGAAATGTGTTGTCCCGTTGCCAACAGTTATTAAGCAGATAATGATAGTTGTGAGATTAAATAGCTTTATTGGAGAAATATAATTATCGACAGGGGGAGCCTTAATGCCAACTGAAAATTATGTCTATAAAAAAGAAGTAGACTGGTCTTTGTTGCAGGAAGGGCTCACTTTGCCCTTTGACAATCAGGTTGTATTTGGACAGATAATGGGGCGTTTCCTAAATAGAGGTGAGTCTAAAGATATCACGCTTTATCTGAATGGAAAATCTTATAAGGCTCAGATCAGAAATGTGAATTTTGATCCAAAATTTAAGAGAAAAAAGGACACATTGCAAATACGATATTCTAAGAATGGTGAACTTGCAAAGGCATTGCAGTTATACTTTTCAAAGAGCTATCAGTTTATAAAGACCACGCGTGAAATGCGTGAACCAGGTGACAGAACAATGATAAGGTTGCCTGAAGAGTGTAAGGAATACCTTGCAATATATACAACAGAATATGATGATTCTTACGTATTAGAGACCATTGTTGCGGATGATATTGTTTCTTTAAGGCAGGCAGTTTCTGGTCAGAAGGAAAGAATCATGGAAGCTGGATTTAATTACGACGTGGAAGATTCGACATCTACAATTCTTGAAACCGAAAGAATTGTTAAGATTAGAAAGCTTAACAAGAAGATAGGAGATAATTTGAAACTCTTATATGGTTATCGTTGTCAGATATGTGGCCAGTTAATTGGTGAGGAGTTTGGCTCACATATTGTTGAGGCGCATCATATTGATTATTTTGTATCAAGCCTTAATAACGATGCAAGTAATCAACTTATTGTATGCCCGAATCATCATAGCATAATACATGACACTAATCCGATATTTGATAGGCGAAGACTGTTATACATATACAAGAATGGTCTGGAACAGAAGTTGGTATTGAATCAGCATTTATAGATTAGGTGAGGAGGTGATTAGTAAATGGATTTGGTGACAGCAATTGGATTGCTTAGCTCTTTTGTTACTTTAGAAGAGGCAGAAAGAAGCTGGGTATTAATTGTAAAAGACAAATTAAAGAGAAAAGAAATTGACATTAGTAATTGGGATTCAGATGATCCTTTAGTTCAGGCTTGCCTTGATAGATTTAAAACTGATATGGGGGATAAATATAATGATCATATTTTTTCAGTGGAAGAAATCCAAGAAATCATTCGGGGCTTTTTTGAGCAGAATAGAGAGCTGCGTATAGGGAATGAGGAAAAGAAGCAAATGACTCAGATTATTGAGGATATTTTATACGCATATAATGAGTATACGAAGTCCCTTATGTCAAGCGGCGAAAGAACACTACATAACACACTATCATCGGATTTTTCCAAGATAATGGATAAGCTGGGGGTGATAGAAGAACAACCTCGTAAGAAAAACATTAAGAAGTTTTTGCGTGCGATTGAAATAAGTAAAGAAATTGAACTTGAAAATATTGAAGAGCTTATTAACGGTGAATATGAAATTGACAGGTCAGAAATTATAGAAACGATACAGGCAGGACGAGAAAAATTAGTATCGATACAGGGAAATGCTGGTTCTGGTAAATCAGTTGTATGCAAAAAACTATTAAAGGGAAAAGAATACGTATTAGTCACGCGAGCAGAGAATTTGTCCACTGGAAAGAAAGTAAACGAATTGTGGGATTGCGATATAGAGGATGCAATACTGTGGTTAGAAAATAAACCGCTATATATTTTTATTGATGCTATCGAATTTATTGCAGATTGTGGTGACAATGCATTTCCGTTATTGCAGGAGATATATAGGCTTGCAGATAAATACAGCAATGTATATATTATTACTTCGTGTAGAACTACTGATAGTTCTGCGTTTATGAAGATTAATACAAAATATAGAATCAAAACATATGAGATTCCGGATTTGGTGAAAGATGAGATTGATAAGGTTGCTAAAAGTTATCCTATTATTTTATCTTTACAGCAGAGTAAAAAATATTCGGATTTATTATGTGTGCCATTTTATCTCAATTTAATTGTATCGGGTGGATTTGTAGAAGAAAATATTAACGATGAGAATAATTTTAGAAATCTCATATGGGAAAGAATCGTCTGTTTAAAAGACAAGTGCAAAAAATACGGTGTCTCACAAAGTGAGGTTAGAAAAAATGTTGAGCGTATTGTTTTTGAACGTGCTAGTCGTTTTGTTGTTGGTGTTGATAGTGATATTGTAGATAGCGATATCCTAGAAGCATTGAAATCAGAAGGAATTATTGTTGAAAGCAAGAATAAGATACGTTTGAAATATGATATTTTTGAAGATATTTGTTTTGAACGATATATAGATAAGGCGTTCGATGCATGTCATGGATCGTATAATAATTTTTTTGATGAAATAGAGAAAATCGGACGTTGCATATATAGGAGATACCAGATTTGGATATCTAATAAACTGTTTGTACAGGAGGCTCGCGAGAAATTTGTATATACACTGTTAACGGATAATAGTATTGAGGAAAATTGGAAAAAGCAAACAGAAATTGGGATAGTAAAATCAAAATACTGTGGAATGTTTTTCAAGGAATTTCAGGAGTTGCTCGATGAAACAGTGATCGAAGAATTGTTAGATATAACAAACTTATATGCATTTGAGGCGAAAATTAATCATTCACCAGCATTAATAATGAATGTAACACCGATAGGAGCTGCACGTGAAAATTTAATTGGTATGGTTTTTGAAGAACGCATAAGTCTAGATAAAAATAGAGCTTCTATTATTAAGCTATGTGATGATTATGCAAATTGCTCTTATAAAACTGCGGATACTGAAGAAAAAGCATGCAAAATAATAATAAGATATATTGACGAGCTAATAGAAAAGAGTAAAGAGGAAAAATCATATTATCAACATGATGAAGAGATTGTACAGCTTTTCCTTATAGTTGCAAAAATGGCAAAGACATCTAAGTCATGGCTGAAAGAATTTGTTGAAAATATGATAGCAGAATATTGCTCTGGAATTAGTAGAACGGACAGTGTTGCTGAAGAGATTCTAGGGGCAGTTGTGAAAAAATGTTCTATTTCATTTGCTATGGAATTACCAGAATTAGCATGTAGATCAGCGGAAACGTTATGGAGACAAAGAGTGTCAAGAAAGCATTTTGAGTATGATGGATATGACTATAATAATGTAAGAGCGTATGGTCTATCTGACAATGCAGACCACTTCGGCAATAATGAAAACGGCGTGTATAATAATACTTTTTTTTGGTATGTTATGAAATGTGACTTCGTAAAAGGCCTTGAGTGGGCAATATCATTTGTTAATAATGCAGTACAGACATTTGCAGAGAATAAGCCAGATGAGATAACAAAAATAGAAATTTATTTTCCAAAAGAAAACAAGAAAAGAGTGTATTGGGGTAATGGATGGTTGTGGATGGCGGATATCATGGAACATAACCTTCCGGTGGTATTGACGGACATTGTTTTCGTAATAAAGAAGACTGTTATTAATACTATGAGAAATTCTTCTGACAGCGAATATATTAAGGGCTTGGCAGAATATGTTAAGAAAACTATATATGAAAAGGCCAACAGCGTATTGCTTTTGTCTATTATTGAGGCTATAGGGATGAATTATCAAAAAGAAATGCCGGGGTATGCATTAGAATTAGCATCCAGTATGGAATTAATATATTTTGATATTCATCGTAGTGGCGAATTTATTTCTAATCCGACAAAAGAATTGTTGGAAAAACAGATAATGCTATCGATGGGAGTTCCAAAAATAACCAGGAGATATGAGAAAGACGAAAAGTGTGCGTGTAATTTGCAACAATATTTTGCTAATTTGTATCTTTGTGGAGATGAAGGAATAAAAAATAGATGTCATGTTATTTTAGATTACTTATATTCTATATATGATGAAAAAACTTATCCAAATGAGAATTTGCAGATTCAAAAAATGGATTTTCGCGATGCTGCTGTGACAGAAATAGATGAAAAGACAATAATGATCGAACCGCAGATCAAGGGGGAAGCTCAAAAGATTGTAAAAAACAATGAAGAAGCAAATGAACCCATATCGAATATGAATGAAATATTAAATCGACTGATAAGTGATATCAATGAGAAAAAAGCTGATGCTGGTCAAATTGTTTCAGTAATTAATATTCTTTGTGAAGAAATGAAGGATGATTATCGTATTGAAATGCAGTTTGAATCAGTACTTGTTACATTAATTGCTTCAGTTTTGATAATGCCAGATGTTACGGATGAACAGAGAAATATACTAGTCGAGGAATGGATTAAGCGTGTAAAGAAAATATTTTTAAACCAATCTTATGTAGCTGAAGTTAATATGGTAATTGCATTGTGGGAACAATTGAATAAAGATATAAATAACGATCTTAAACAGCAGATATTGTTAATGATATTAGAGAGTATAGTTAATGACGAAAATTCAGGATTAATTAGCCAGATAGCAGAATTAACAAAGTATTTTTTAGCAAAAAATAAGAATTATGCATGTAGTATTTTTAATACAATTGTTATGCTTGCTGAAGATGAGATGAACCATCAGAAGTTTAATGCTGCATTTATAAAAGAAAATCGTAATGATACTGAGTATGAATTTATTCCCAATATGGTTCCTAAATTACGTGGCGTGGATCGTTGGATTCGAGAAAATAATAGAAATGAATATCAAAATAAGAGGTCCGAGATAATTCAAGAATATTTGTATGATGGTAAGGGAGTAGATCTTTCTGAGTTTGATATCAGTAATTATGATATAGGCCTTCTCTGTAATATTGCATGTTGTGGATTGGATACATCAGATGAGAAATTTGTCATAGTAATTAATTCGATTGTGCAATGTATGATTGAAATATGGCATAAAAACTGTAAAAAAATGCGGGCTCATAAAATAATTAACACATTTCAAGAATATAAAGTATCCTCTTATTTTCAAAGAGAATTGAATATGATAGGACGAAATCCAGAAGCCGTTTATGATATTCTATTTAAAGAAACTGACTTTTCGATATTTACTAGAGATACAGTGGATTTTTATGAAGATGTTCTTAGTGGCTTTTTGGCGGCATATGTTGATGGATTTAGGGAGAAGGGTAAGAGAGATGACATTGAGAAGAAGATTCGAATTCTTGAAACTTATGTAAATAATATTCCAGAAG
Source organism: Blautia sp. HCP3S3_C4 (assembly GCF_052064095.1). NCBI lineage: Bacteria > Bacillati > Bacillota > Clostridia > Lachnospirales > Lachnospiraceae > Blautia > Blautia sp. HCP3S3_C4. Next base: position 673 of record NZ_JBQHWF010000016.1, on the reverse strand, counting down.
ACTATGTAAGAAATATTCTTGAAAAGAGATTGTTCCTTTGTAAAGGAAGATATAGCAGATGGGATGTAAACAAAGTAAAGGCAGAATATAGTTATAAAGATAAGTGTTTTTTGAATGTACAAATTGAAAAGTATGGCTCCAATCATTTGATGGATGTTCTATACACAGTATATTTGTTTAATATTAGTGAGCTTTTACCAGAGATTTTGATCTCTATTAGTTCGTGCTTTACAAAAGCTATTAAAAATAATAAAGAACAGTTTGCAAAAGAGATAAAAGATTCACAAGTGATAGTTGATATGATTATCTTAAAATCCTTTATATTCCATAGCGATGAAATAAAGAAGGATGAGAAGCTGATTAATGCGTACGAGGACATACTATTAGCATTGACAGAAATAAGAAATGAGAAGGCGGCTGTACTATTAGATGAATTTCGAATTCATTGATTTGAGTTTGGAAGGTAGATAATTTAAAAGAGAAACGCACAATAAAAATTTGGAGGATACTATGAAACAGGCGATTGTTAATTTTTGCAAGTCAACGGATACGGGATTGTTCTTGCTAGATATGCCGACCGGCTGTGCGCCACGAAGGCGAGGACTTGTGGCATGAAGCCAAACAAGTATAGCCATGCTGTGTGAATGATGATGGCAGGCCCATCGGAACCGCC
>NZ_JBQHWF010000015.1:0-92182 GCF_052064095.1 Blautia sp. HCP3S3_C4 | reverse complement strand
TTTTTCTTTCTGTAAACTGATGACAGTATACAGAACAATCCAGAGACACGCAAGGTAATCATTATTACGCTATTTTAAGAGGTCAATAACAGGTATTCCCATCGAGTGTTACCATTTCATCTCCAAATGTATATGTGATATTTGCTTTTGCCAGGCTATTATACATATTTACCATATTCTGAAGTTCTGAACTATCTCTCGTCACATCTGCTTTCTTATAAGCCTTTGGATTACTTCCCAGATCTACATCTGCCGCCTCATTATCAATTGCTCCGCTTATCATCTGATAAGCTTCCTTGGCATTTAATTCACTGCCTTCTGTCTCTGGAACAATAGTAAATTCTGAATTAGAAAAACTTACATATGCATTTTCCGGTGCTATCTGATTCTCTTTTTGGGCACAATTTAATAAACTTACCTGTTCCTCCAGCTTTTCCCGACTGAAAACAGTCTCTTCTTGAACCATACAATTTTTCGTTTCAAAAAAACCTCTGATCCATTCCCATGGTTTCTGAGTCTTCAGCAGCTGAAGGATTTCCCCACTGGATACATATTGATAATCAATGTCTTTACCTGTAATAGTCTGAGGTTCCTGCATCCTTGCACTTACCTGAATAACATAGTTATCCTTTTTCCCTGCAATCTCCTGCTCAACTTCATAAGCTGTCTTATTTGAACTGTCAATTCCATTGATGGTCGTACCCAAAAAGAAGTGATATGAGTAATAATAAGATATACCTGCATACACACAACAGCTCATAACCAAAATCGTCACTATAAGCATTACAACTATTTTCATAATTTTGTTTTTCTTTTTGTCTGAAGATACAGTAGATCTGAATTCAGACTTGTCTATCGGCACATAAGTAATTGTTCCGGGTCTTGCCGATTTTGAAGTTCTTATTGATTGCCCCATCACTTCTTTTTGTCTCATATCTTATTCATCTTTCTTTTACATCAACTAGTTTTTTACATTGTCATTGTCAAAATGCAATGTCTTATGGTACTTCGCATTCTCCTCCAGAAGTTTTTTCCATTTTTGTCCATCCTCTTTCGTAGGATTATCAAAATTCTGCTGACCTTTCAATTCATCCATATACTGGACATAATCCAGAAAATAAATGTCTACCGTAGAAATATCTCTGTCCTGAATTGCGAAGTTATTACAGTTTCCAGTAGACTCATTGTACGGAAGTGTGTTTCCATTGGCATCAAGAGCTACCATAAAGCAATCACTGTTGGAACCTTCCTTATAAAGTTCATTTACCGTCAATTCATATGGAGTACGAATCACCGATTTAAGTCCAATACCTGCATCGTTTGTATCATTGAGTTCCAATACTTCTGTCTGGGAATCATCTACCGTAACCGGGATATCGAAGCTCCAGTCACCTTCATATTTGTAGTATCCAGCATCCCTTCCATATTTTTTCTCATCCTCTTCTGACCACTGATAGTTTGCTTCCAGTCCTCTTACCTTGGTAATATCCAGATGCAGGTTAAAGGTATCTGGAATATCAATATCTTTAATGTACTTCTGATATTCTCCACCACGTTCAGACAATTTATTGATAAACTCTTCCAGCAGCGCATAACCTTCATCCGTCTGATCATCTAAGTCCGCCTGAGTTATTCCCATCTCATCCATTACCTGCTGTGTCATTTCATTGTATTTCTCATTATATTCCGTATAATCTTTTGCGGCTTCAGCCAAATCATAACGGAAAATACATGCATAGGTGTTATCATCCAGAAATTTTCCTTCCACTTGACCGTCAATTACCGGGCTAGCCTCTGAATTAAAGTCCACACCCCCTGTCATATCCAGATCAATGACTGGTGTTCCACTTTCCGCCCCAGTTTCTGTTTCTGGGAACGGTTTATCACTTTTAAACTGCATAGTCACATAAATTGCCTGGCTGTTTGCATATACCTCAGAACATGTAATTGTCAGCCCATCTGCTGTCTTAGTGTAAATAGTATCATTATTGGCATAATCTGTCTTGGCTCCGTCTGTTTCACTGCTATCTGTCTTCGTTCCATCAACAGCTTCCAAAGTTGTTGCATGATCTGAAAAGTCACCAAAGAAACTCACATTATCCTGTAAAATTTCAAAGAGTCCTCCTACAACCGGGATATTTTTTGCCATTACCGGATTGATTGCACAGAATACAAATCCTACTGCCAGTACCGCTGCCATCCCTCCTGCTATCCTGCCTCCACTTTTCATCCAATGATATGGATCCTTTGATGCTTTTTTCTGTAAAACAGCGTTATTTTCAATCAAACGATATGCCTGATTAATATGTTCATGCACGATTTCCGGCATTTCTATGTCCTTTTGAAGTTTTTTCTGGAAGTCTTTCTCATTATAATTTAAAGTCATCATTAGGCACGTCCCTCCTTAACCTTATATCCATACATCTCTGCAATCTGTTTTCTGCCACGATAAAGCCGAGATTTTACAGTGCTTTCCTTCATATCCAGAATGTCACTGATTTCCCGGATACCAAATCCTTCCATATAGTATAGAAGAACAACCAAGCGGTATTTACTGTCCAATGGCTCTAAGGCCTGGATCCATTCCATTGCTGCATATTTTTCTTCGTGAAAAGGCGTTTCCGGCATCTGATCCGTATAAGTAACCAGCTTTTTCTTCTGTATCATGTCCTTGCACTTATTGATCAGAATTCGGATCATCCATGTCTTGAAATATCTGTTCTGTTTCAGACTTTTCAAATTTTCATAGCAGGAAAGAATCGTATCCTGTATTGCATCCGCAACATCTTCATCATTTTTCAGATATGCCGCTGCAACCTTGTACATACTCTGTACATTCTCATCTATAAGCCGACAAAAAGCATCTTTATCGCCTTTCTTTGCTTTTCGTATCAAAATCTCATTCATTGTCGTCTCCCTTCTCCTATATCAGACCGGTCATCAGGAAATATTGTATAAAAGCTTTTCTTTATGTGCTTCTACTTATTAGACGTGCAAACTCCCAAAAAAGTTGCAATTTATTTTAACAATCTCAGAAAATCCCCAAAAGATTAGTTTGAACACTTTCATGCTTTTCATGATTATCAGTCAAGGTGCTATAAAATATTCCAGGCACTAAAAGCAGCCGTACCATGTATTTTTACATGATACGGCTTCCAATGATTCCAGCCCCTAAGGACAGATCAATCAAAAATCATGTCCTCTGTCCTATCAGGTTTTATAAATATTATTTTCGAAATTCCATTACATTCCAGCGTTACTTTCTGCTCATGGGAAGAACAGAGGCGAACCCTGTGTATCCTGCCCTCTCTCCATTCGAAATCAACTGTGATGTCACCCTGTGCCTTCATTCCCCGGACTTTTCCATTCTTCCATTCATCCGGAAGTGCCGGAAGCAACAGGATATGCCCTTTCCTGCTCTGGATAAGCATCTCTGCAACTGCAGCTGCAAAGCCAAAATTCCCATCGATCTGGAATGGCGGGTTTACACACAGCATGTTGGGATAAATGCCGCCTCCCACACAGGAGATATTTTCCTCCCTGGTATAACGGAACTGGTTTTTCAAAAGCCCCAGTGTATGTTCCCCGTTCCGGAGTCTGGCCCAGAGGCATGCCTTCCATGCCATGCACCATCCGGTTCCTTCGTCCCCGCGCCTTTCCAGTGACACCCGGCAGGCTTCCAGAAGTTCCGGGGTGTTTTCTGTGATCAGGCTTCCGGGATAAAGGCCATACAGATGGGATACATGGCGGTGATGGATCTCTGTTTCCGGATAATCCAGGAACCATTCTTGGATCTGTCCAAAGCTTCCCGTCTTAAATGGCGGCAGTTTTGAAAGTACCCGTTTTACATCCGCTGTCTCTCCCTCTATATCCAGGATGTTACAGATTTTCAGGTAATACCCAAACAATTCTTTCAGGATGCTGATATCCATGGTGGATGCCATTCCCACACTGTGGGATTTTCCATCTCCTCCACAGAAACGGTTCTCCGGGGAAGTGGAAGGTCCGGTAACATAGTATCCCCCATATGGGAACAGGAACCCAAGATAGAACTTTACGGCTCCCTCGATCACCGGATATGCCCTGTCTTTCAGGAAATCCAGGTCTTCTGTATAGCAGTAATGTTCCCAGATATGCCCAAGGTCAGCATGACCGTTTTTATTCAGCTTTGAACTGCCGTCACCGGACCATAAAGTATCAAGATTCAATTCAAGCGTTTCATTTTCCAGACGGCCATAGGACATCACTCCAAGAGTTCCGTTTCCCAGCGGCAGTGCCTCATTCCAGGCTTCTGCCGGGCTTTTGTAGCTCAATATCCAATGGTCCATTCTTTTTTATCCTTTCACTGCTCCTGCTGTCATTCCTTCGATTACCCACTTCTGTGCAAAAATGTAGACAAGGATAACTGTCAGGGATACAAGAACAACGTCCGCACATACCAGATTCCAGCTATGGCTGTACTGTCCGTAGAAATTATATACTGAAAGCGGAAGCGTCCATTTAGATGATGAATTCAGCAAGTACATTGGAATCTGAAGTTCATTCCATACCCACATGAAACTCAGAATACCAGTGGTTGCAAGTACCGGTTTCAGCAATGGCAGGATTACTGTGATAAATAATCTTCTCTTGTCGCTATATAGAAATCATCATAATCACTGGCATGACGGATTTCTTCTGATTCAACAATTTTCTTTCCAAGCTTTCTCGGAAAAATCTCCGTTTTTACATAATTCTTATTGAAATTCGCCAGAGCATCTTTATGTCTTTTATACGCATTACCATCCAGCGCATGCACAGCTGATATTGCATGGTAAATCCCATAATATGCCCGGTTATTTGCTCCACGGAATTCTTTAGCTGCAAAAAGGATTTCGGCTGCCTTAATATCACTTTTAGAGGTTTCGATACGATACAGTACCAAATCTTTCTGCGTTCCCTTTTCATTAGGCTGCATCAAACAGTTTCACCCCTTCTTTCTTTACATTCGCATAAAATGGGTATACATCAACCCAGTTCTGGAAATGCTGTTGGCTTTTTGCTATCGGTTTAATATCAAGGTCATGATCCATATTGAAATCAAAAGTTTCTCCTGACAATTCATGGCGATACTGTTTAATATCTATGTCTGACAAGTCCAGGAGAATCATTATATCTATATCAGAATCTGCCTTATAATCTCCCCTTGCATAGGATCCATATAAAATTACTGTCTTTAAATGACTTCCATATATCTTCCGTAATATTTCGGTATACTGATCCAACAATATTTTTATTGTTACCGGCATAATGTTTTCTCCTTTCCTGCTTCGATACTTTTTTCTTTATTATAACCGAACCACTATATCTTTTCTACTGCTTTCTCACACTGTAAATTCATATTTTTCCCGCATTTGTCACAAGATTGTCACAGACTCCTGCCAATATGCCCGGAAAAGCGCGTATTTACGGCATTCTTTCAAAATTAGTATCAAGCATTTTCTTTTTGCTTATATTATCTCTTTTTGTAAATCAACAGCTCTGGATTTTCACCATCCTTCTCATATGTACATACCAGAATAAAATCCATACTTGCCAAAATACCGAAGCACCTATCTCCTCCAAATTCAGGCTCCAGTTGGTTCCCCAGATAGGTTTTCTGATCATCAAGGAATTTCACTTTTTGTCCATTAGGCAGAGTATATTCCAGATTCACATATTTCCCCACAAGTGCATTTAGCTTGTCTACTCTTGGAAGTCCGTCGATATGCAGATCATTTATTTCGTTTATCAATTGCATTTTAAACTCTTCAAACTGACCATTGTCACTAAGTTCATCATATCTTTTCCAGTAATCTAACTTTGGAAGCATTTCCTTCAAATAAGAGCGTGCCTGTTCTTCTGTAAAGTTTTCATTTACCATATTCTTTACACACACATCAATCAATTCATCCATATCATTATATGTGTATGTTCCATCTGCATAGCACCATTTACAATACTCCTCATTTAATGTACCATCTTTATCACGTCCCAAGATAGAATCATCATCAATTGGCATCCCGCAACACTGGCAGATCAGCTTTCTGGGTTCTCCCAAAAGCGTATTGATGGAGACACCAAACTCTTTTGATAGAAGTCTAAGGGTATCAGTATTCGGGACTGTGTCTCCATTTTCCCAACGGGATACTGCCTGTCTCGTCACCATAACTTTATTTGCCAGCTCGTCCTGTGACATTCCTCTTTCTGTTCTAAGTTTAAGAATTATCTTTTTTGTTTCCATAGTCGTCACCTCCGTTATCTTTATCATATCGATAAATCTGCAGTCTGAAAAGCAACCTGCTGTTGCCATAATCTATTGTATTGCAATATCTGTGTGGCAACAACCTACGTAAAGTAAAGTGTTCTTATTCATTTCCGTTTAATATTTCCATCAGTCTTTTTTCTTTGATAATAGCAATTCCCTGACTTTCATCGCCCAGTATGATCAGATTATCACCTGGCTGAATATCAAATATTTTTCTTGCTTTTGCCGGTATCACAATCTGACCTTTCTCTCCCACTTTCGTGATTCCAAAAACATGCTTTCCCTTTGGTGGTACACCCAGGCCAAGATTATTGCTGTTTTCTCTGTCATAATTTACCAGTTCATCCAGACTTACATCCAATACTTCTGCCAGGAGCTTACACCTCTCAATATCAGGTAAGGATTCTCCTGTTTCGTATTTTGAAAGTGTCTGTCTGCTTACACCAATCTTTTCAGCCAATTCATCCTGTGAAAAGCCATGCATTTTACGTACGGATACAAGGTTATCTTTAAACATGTTTTTTCTCCTTTTTCAGACCTAATACACACCAGCGGATAATCGGTATTCTACTGATGATTTCATATAAAAGCAATGCACCTGCAAATGCACTGATTCCCACGACTATATATACAATACCTGCCGAAAGTTCTGAAGCAAAACACCTCAGGTAATAAGCTACACAAGCTAATGAAAGATAATGAAAAACATAAATTCCCCAGGATTTTTTTGACATCCATCTTGATACTTTGTTTTCTGAATTTCCATATTTTTTCATAAATGCCAAAATTGCAAGAATTGAAAACCAACAATAAATACAGGCAGGCAGATTATTAAGCACAGGCTCTACCGCATAATTTTCACCAAAATAATATATAGTGTAGAATATTCCTGTTGCACCAGCTGCGATCAGAAAAATCCCCCACCATTTACTTAAACGCTCAACAACCTCATCATGTGAAAAAATAAAATAACCTGTAAAAAAACAAAACCCGTAAATTCCAAACCGGTACACAGTTACTATCGGGGTATTAAGAACTTGTGAGAATCCATATACAAAGACAGTTAACAAAACCAGCAGCCATACTGGTGTTTTTTCTCCTTTTTTCCAGATACGATCCCTTTCAATTTTTCTCACTAATAGCAGAAGCATCGAAAAAATCCATAACACCTGTATATACCAAAGAACACCGATTCCTGATATAGCCATGATCACATACCGAACTATTCCTGGAACTGACTCAAAACTTTCAAAAGCACCGCTGATTTTCATATTATAATATCCCAGTATCCATTGAAATACAAAAAGTCCGACGGTGGAAGGAACCAACAACTTGCGTGTTTTATCTCGGATAAATTCTTTTAAATTATGCTTTTCCAGATAATATCTGACTGTCATACCAGACACCGTATATAACAAAGCCATCATCCAGGGATATACCAGATATTGGAGAGCATCCTGCAGCTGTTGTTTTTTAAACGGACCAATTACTCCAAACAGCTGGACACCATTGTACATATAAATCACGTGATAAATTACAACAATGCAAACCGTAATCCAGCGAATATTATCCAAATATATTCTTCTTGTGCTATCCATACTTTTCCCACCTTTGCAATTATTTTTAACATATTTTAGCATAAAAAGAGTGGTCTTACGACCAACTTTCCTTAACATTTTCTACTGATTTTTGTTAAAAATCATTGCATTATGCTATACTTTCGTTTACAGCTTATTTTCATAATGTCTGTATAACGCTCCCTTAGTCATTCCAAGATTCCCTGCAATCTGACTACACTATTTATAAACCGTATGATTGGAATGATTTCATGGAATTAACAAAAAAATCCCTATAACCGATAAAAGCCGGGAATACAATCATCTTCTCTGCATATTAGACCGGGGAATTGATGATATGGAAGCTGGTCGTGAATTGCCACTGGAAGATGCTTTTCGCAAAATCACAGAATTAAAGGATGCACGAAGAAATGCAAGAATATAAAATTATTTTAACCCCCAGATACCTTGTACCCTGATAAGTCAGTATTCCTTTTTCTCCTTCCTTCAACTCTCTAAATGATTGATTATCAACATTATATGCAGCTTCCACTGGAATCAATACATAATCAGCAGCCACCAGTGCATTAATCGTTACCATCCCCAGTGACGGCATACAGTCGATCAATATATAATCATATTTATGCATTATTTACGAGGATTGCTATAATAAAATCGCTGATAACTTGAGTAAACTTCGCTGAAGATTACATGCCTATACTTTTACTCATTTTGTACTCAACTAATTGCATTTTTTGATGATTTTCAGTGATGCCTGAAGATAATTTAGACTTTTTAGAAAAAAATAGAGAAAAAAAGCCCTGAAAATCTTATAATCACTTCTAAAACATAGTGTTTATAAGACTCTCAGGGCCTATAAATACTTAAATCTAAATAGAAAATTAATCTTTACAGATTATTTACCCATCTGCTTTGCAACTTCTTCTGCAAAGTTCTCTTCTTTCTTTTCGATACCATCACCTGTCTCGTAACGTACGAAACCTTTAACAGTAATCTTAGCACCGTTTTCTTTAGCAACCTGCTCTACGTATTTAGCTACAGACTGTTTTCCATCTTCAGCTTTAACGTATGTCTGGTCAAGAAGGCAGATTTCTTTAAGCTCTTTTTTGATACGTCCTGTGATCATTCCTTCGATAACCTTAGCAGGTTTCTGGGATTCCTTAGGATCGTTCTGGATCTGAGCCATAAGGATTTCTTTCTCATGCTCAATGTATTCTGCACTTACTTCGCTGTCACTTGTATACTGTGGTTTCAGAGCTGCAATCTGCATTGCTACGTTCTTAGCCATTTCTTTAACAGCATCGTTAACTACGTCTGTTTCAACGTCTACAAGAACACCGATCTTACCGCCCATATGTGTGTAGGAAGCAACGAAACCGTTCTCTTCTGTAACCTGAGCAAATCTTCTGATGTTCATGTTCTCGCCGATAACTGCGATCTGAGCTGCAAGAGCTTCTTTAACAGTCTTAGTTGTATCAAGTGCCCATGCTTCTGCAAGGAAAGCATCGATATCTGCTGCTGTTGTGTTCATAGCCTGAGCTGCTACATCTGCAACGTAGTTCTGGAACTTTTCATTCTTAGCTACGAAGTCTGTCTCAGCGTTAACTTCTACAACAACTGCTTTCTTTCCGTCTTCGGAAACTAAAGTTTTGCAAAGACCTTCTGCTGCTACACGGCTTGCTTTCTTCTGTGCTGTAGCAAGACCTTTTTCGCGAAGGAATTCTACTGCTTTATCCATATCACCTTCTGTAGCTGTAAGAGCTTTCTTACAATCCATCATTCCGGCGCCGGTCATTTCTCTTAATTCTTTTACCTGTGCTGCTGTGATAGCCATTTCATTTTCCTCCTGAATAATATTCGTAAATCGCCCGGAGGGGCTTTTCCTTTTTCAATGACAGGAAAGCCTGTCGGCTTTCCTGTACTGGTTCAAAAAATTATTCTTCTGTAGCTGCGAACTCTTCAGATTCAGCTTCGATTTCACCGTCTACATCTGCAGTACCCTGTTTTGCTTCGATAACAGCGTCTGCCATTTTGGAAACGATTAATTTTACTGCACGGATTGCATCATCGTTACCAGGAATTACATAATCCAGTTCTTCCGGATCACAGTTTGTATCGCAGATACCGATAAGCGGGATTCCTAATGTATGAGCTTCCTGTACGCAGATTCTTTCTTTCTTAGGATCTACGATGAAGATTGCATCTGGAAGTCTCTTCATTTCTTTGATACCACCAATGTTTTTCTGTAATTTGGCAAGTTCTTTTTTCAGCTCAATAACTTCTTTCTTAGGAAGAACGTCAAATGTTCCATCAGCTTCCATAGCTTCGATCTGTTTCAGTCTTGCAATACGGCTCTGGATAGTTTTGAAGTTTGTAAGCATACCACCTAACCATCTCTCGTTTACATAGAACTGTCCGCAACGCTCTGCTTCTGTTTTGATAGCATCCTGAGCCTGTTTCTTTGTTCCTACGAATAAGATGTTTCCACCGTCTGCTACGATATCAGCGATTGCATTGTAAGCATCGTCAACCATACCTACAGACTGCTGTAAGTCGATGATGTAGATACCGTTTCTCTCTGTGTAGATGTATGGAGCCATTTTAGGGTTCCATCTTCTTGTCTGATGTCCGAAATGTACGCCTGCTTCTAAAAGCTGTTTCATTGAAATAACGCTCATGTTTGTTCTCCTTTTTTGGTTAATTTCTTCCGCCCGGTTCTTTTTCCTGGGGACCCAGCCTCACACCGCAGGGCACCATCCGCGGGAATCTCCGAACGTGTATATTTTTGCACACGCAATAGATGCGCATGACTCGCAACTTCTGTAGTATAGCATACAAAAACCCTCCATGTAAAGAGGGTTTTTTGCAAATTTTTTATTATTTTTACAGGTTTTTCAAGATCTGCCAATGCTGTCTTTCAGTTTTTTTTCTTCTTCAGCAGTCAGCTGACGGCATTCACCTTTTTTCAGGTCATCCGGCAATGTTAATACTCCCATGGAAATTCGTTTCAGATAGACCACTTTCTTTCCTACTGCTTCTGCCATTCGCTTCACCTGATGAAATTTGCCCTCTTTGATCATAAGCTGAATCTCCGAAGACCAACCTGACGGATACTGTTCCAGTTCTGTCTCTTCTACTTTTCTGGTACTGAGGATTTCCAGTTTTGCAGGCATAGTCGGTTTTTTTTCTCCGATCTCCAGGCCCTCAGCAAATCTCTGTACATCTTCTTTTGTCATGCACCCATCTGTGACAGCATAGTAAGTTTTGTCTACATGTTTCTTCGGAGAAAGAAGTTCATGTGCCAGTGCTCCGTCATCTGTGATCAGAAGCAGACCTTCTGTATCTTTATCCAGTCTCCCTACCGGAAACATGCCTTTCCTGTCTGATGGCACCAGTTCCATCACTGTTCTGTCCCGCTTATCCTCTGTTGCACTGACATAACCTGCAGGTTTATGCAGAAGATAATAGACAAATTCCGATGCCTTGGAAATTCTGTTTCCATCCAGAATTATCTCATCCTCTTCACTGACCTTGATCTCCGGTTTCTTTACAGGCACACCATTGACCTGGACTTTTCCCTTTTGAATATATTTTTTTACCTCACTTCTGGTCCCTGCTCCTGCATCTGCCAGAAACTTATCCAGACGAACTGCTTTTCCCATTACATTCTCCTGTTAATCATCATCTGCTTTCTATGGCAGATTTTTTATATCATTCTCTTCTTTTTTCTTACACTGTACATTTTTTCAAAATGAGTAAGACAGTACACTACGCTGGCCAGCAGAATCAGATAGATCAATATCAAAATCTGTACACCATATTTCATGGAAAACATATCCAGTGCATATTCTGTAATTACCAGTGACCAGATATTGGCCCCCATATGAAGCAACATACTGCTGTAAATATTTCCACTCATTTCCAGTATCCATGCAAATGCTGTTCCAAGGATACTTGCGTATATTCCCTGCACCATATTTCCGTGATAAATACCAAAGATCACTCCGGAAATCACTGCTGCCACCGGCAGCTTCATCCAGTCACGAAGACGCAGATAGATTAACCAGCGAAAGATCATTTCCTCTGCTGCCGGCGCAACGATTCCCATCCAGAAAATCATCATAAAAAGTGATTTTCCTTCTGTAATTCTGGTCATGCTCTCCTGATAGGTGGTGCTGTTGATAAATGACTGAAGTATTGCCATCAAAAAGTTTCCATATTGTGCAAGTCCGGCTCCTGCCAGAAGCAAAAGAACTATTTCCGATATAGAAAGCGATACTTTTTTTTGCGCTGGGATCAGGCCGCCGGCAATTCTTCTGACTTTATCTCTTCCATAAAAATACAATGCCGGGATCATAGCCAGGATTCCTGTTAAGCCTGTGAGAAAAATCGTGTGATTATAGTACGCCTCTGCCGAATTCCCTGCTGTTCTTGCAAATACTGCCAGCGCAGTTCCTGCAACGATCTGCGAAATCACAAAATGAATTCCTGCCGGATATCCTGCCCTCCAGATTTTAGAAACAATATTTTGTTTTCGCAGAGGGCTCAGGCGAAAAAATCTACGATTCCTTCTGCAGAATCAACAATTTTCAGAGGTTCTGCCTTTTTAAGCTCTTCTTCTGTTCCATATCCAAAAGAAACCGCAATACATTCCAGACCTGCTTTGCGTGCTCCGTATACATCATGTTCTTTATCTCCGACCATAATAACCTGATCTCTGTGTTTGTCCATATTCAGACGCTTCAGAACTTCTTCGATCACTTCTGTCTTGTTTGTTCTTCGACCATTCATTTCGCTTCCGCCGATTTCTGTAAAGTACCGGGCAAGTCCAAAATGATCCAGAATCTGTCTCACATATACTTCCGGTTTAGAGGATGCTACCGCAAGAATATACCCTTTCTTCTCTAGCTGTGCCAGCATGTCCTCAATTCCCGGATATACTGCATTCTCAAAAATTCCTGTTACAGAATAACGTTCTCTGTAAATTTCCACTGCTTTTTTTGCAGTTTCTTCGTCAATCTGCGCATATTTCTTAAACATTTCCATAAGCGGCGGTCCTACGAAAACCTTCAGTTTCTCAAGGTCTGGTTCAGGCTTGTCGATTCTCTCCAGTGCATATTGAACAGACTTGGTGATACCCTCTCCGGATTCTGTTAATGTTCCATCTAAATCAAACAAAATTACTTTGTACATAGATTCCTCCTGTCTCAGAAAAATTGATATAATATGATAGATTATATCATTGTTTTCCTGAAGCGTCTATGCAGAAAAAATCCAGGGATCCATTTTTATCAGCTTTCCACCTTGAGAAATAACCAACAATTCTATTTCTTTTACATTTTTATCTTCTGTCTCCGGTATGATCCTGTCTCCTTCCCAATGCCAGGGACATTCTGTTTTGTTAATCCGAAAAGACAGAATCTGAACGGAGCCTTGAGATATTATCTGAATTTGCGGGGTATGGGAGCTATCTGTATTTTGTATGCAATAAAACTTAACAGATTCATCTTTTACATGCGTGTATTCAGCAGTATTCCCCTGGTCTTCTTTATTTTGAAGCACTTTGGAATTATCTGTCTTCGTGTTTTCTTTTTCTGTTTTCTTTACTTTATTTTGTTTCTTCTTATTTTTCTTTTTTGATGACTTAGGCGTTGGTGTCTGAGTTGATTTAGGCGTTTTTGTTGGCTTCGGATGTTTCGTAGGTTTGGGTGTTGGTACAGGTGTTGATGTTGGAGCGGGATTTTCTGGCATCTTAACAGTGGATTCATTATCCGTCTGGGATGTTGCCTGCATATTGTTACCCGTCTGAGATTGATTATTCCCTGCAGAATTATTATTCCAAGCATTATTACTCTGAACGTTATTATTCTGTGCATTATTATTCTGGACATTATTATCCTGAAAATTATTATCCCACTGAGAATCACTGTTCCATTGACTGCCGTTATTCCAGTCAGTGTTATTCTGTTGTACACCATCCCATTGCTGTATATTATCCTGTGTTCCGTTTCCTGTATCAGAATCATACTGATATCCATTGTCCTGGGTCTGATTGTTCTGTACAGGAGTTTCTGATGTGTTGTCTTCAGTCTGCCAGTTATTTTCCCACGTATTCTCCCAACTGCTCTGATTCCACTGCTGCTGTTCCTGCCATTGCCAGCTACTGCTTTCTCCATTTCCTACATCAATATCAAAGCCTCCCATCTGCATGGCAGAAATAGTCGAAGTCAGGCACAGGCATAAACATACAAATGTCACAATCCAGAGTCTGTTATGATTTTTCTTCACTTTTAGTCATCTCCTTTTCCCACAATCTCAGATTTCTGCTGACTGTATCGTCTAACATTGTTTCTTTCAACTTATATTCTGTCCATAGTGTCTGACCGGCTTCCTTTTGTCCGGTACGGAATAAGAACATTCCATATTCACCGTATCCGGCTCTGTAAGTTTCATCATAAAGAAGCATTTGCTCATAGTAGAATCCTGCATTTTCATAATTTTGCCGATACTCACTGTTTACAGCCAGAAGCTGCAAAATCTTTCGGGACTCTTCTTTTTCTGTGCATTGTTTTTGTAATTTTCGCAGTCCGGTATCTGCCTGTTTACAAATTTTTTCCCTGTCTGCTTTACTGCCATTTTGAAATTCTTCCTGATAATAAAGGTCTGTAATATCAGTTAGCTCTTCATAAAAATCAAATGTTTTGGAACCGGATACCAAATCAGAACTAAACAGAAGAAAAACAGTTATTACTGCAAAAGCAATACTACTTCCTGCCAAAACCAACATATTTTTAATTATACTCTGGTTTTGTCTCTTTTGGATTCTGCTTAGTTTTTTCTGTACAATCTTCATATTTTGATAACGCATTTCCGGTTTCTTCATACAGCATCTGAAAATAAGCCAGAATAATGACATGTTCCGGATGAATAACAGATAATCTGTTTTTCCACATAAGGCAGATAATGTTTTTCCAAATGTATAAATATCTGTTGCTGCATTTATCTTTCCCTCATATTGTTCCGGCGCAGCAAAACCGGCAGTGCCTGTGCATACTTTATGATGATATTTATATCCATTTACAGCACCGCCCAGATCGATCAGGTATAATCTGCCATTCTCACCCAGCATCAGATTGTCAGGCTTCAGATCCCCAAAATAAACCGGTGGTTTCCGACCATGAAAATAGGAGAATACCTCTGAAATCTCCATTCCATATTTAATGATTTCATTTATGGAAAAATGTTTTCCGTCTCTTAAACACTCACCCAGAGATTTTCCCTTGACATATTCCATAACAAGATAGCATTTCCGGTTATCCTCTATATAATCTATCATCTTTGGCAGAGACGGATGTGAAAGCTTCAAAAGCATACGTGCTTCACTTTTGCCGTATGCCGGTATTTCTTTTACCGCCCACAAAACGCCTAGTTCCAGATCTCTGGCAAGGTAAACTTTCCCTCCACCGCCTTTTCCAACAGGCTCCAGAATACAGTAACGCCCTTTTAATACAGTTCCAGATAAATTCACTGGTTCACCTCCTGTTCAATTGTCAAACAGATAAAATCATCAGATTCGCTACTTGCTCATAACCGAATAACTGCTCCGCAGTTTATCTGAGCCAAGCAGATATTCACAATTCGTTTAAAATAAAAATGGAAAATATGATGGAAGAATTTCATCACGTATAGATTAGATAAATACAGAATAGCACATTTCGTTCTTTTTGAAAAGCCCCATTTACAATATATGTAAACAGGGCCTAGTATACGTTACTGTTCACTCCGTTCTCAGTAACGTAGCCAAAATTCATTCCAGATTGCCTGCGGCAATGAAATTTTGGCTTGTATGTCTCGGGATTTTGGCATATTCATGCCAAAACGCCTCGCGGGATAGTGGTGTGTGAACAGTAACTAGTATACCAACAAGTTGATTTATTGCTGAATTTTATTTTTACATTCTGTCCGGTGCTGAGAATCCAAGAAGATCGATGCACGTCTCCAGAACTTTCTTAGTGAGTTTCAGCAACTGGATGAAGGAAGCTTTCTGTGCTTCGTTCTCTTCGCTAAGGATCTTTGTCTCATGATAGAAGCTGTTGAATGCATTGGATACTTCGTAAATATATGCACAGATCTTATGCGGTGCTTTTTCTTCAAAGGCGTTCTCTACAGTTGCACCGAAACCTGTCAGCTGAAGCATCAGGTTTTTCTGACTGTCGTTTACAGGATCAAGGATTGCACCTGCTTCAAGGTTTCCACCCTCTTCTTTGAAACGGTTCAGAATAGATTTGATACGAACGATTGTATACAGAATATACGGACCTGTATTTCCTTCAAATGATGTAAATCTGTCAATATCAAAAATATAATCCTTGGTAGCCTGATTGGAAAGGTCACCATATTTGATGGCTGAAAGCCCTACGATCTCTGCAGTTTCTTTCGCATCTTTATCTTTTACGCTGCGATTTTCAACAATCTTGGTAAACATCTCTTCGTTGATGTCTTTAATGAGAGTTTCCAGACGCATAACGCCGCCTTCTCTTGTCTTGAACGGTTTGCCGTCTTTTCCGTTCATGGTTCCGAATCCAAGGAAGGAAAGCTTTGTATCATCTTTTACAAGCCCGGTCTTTCTTGCACAGCGGAATACCTGGATGAAGTGAAGTTCCTGACGTTTATCTACCACATACAGGATCTCATCCGGGTTAAATAATTTCATACGCTCTACGATTGTTGCAAGGTCTGTAGTTGTATAGAGAGAAGCTCCGTCTGATTTCAGAAGCATACATGGAGGAATCTCTTTTGTGTCGTTCTCTTCTTTTACATCTACTACAAGTGCGCCCTGATCTACATAGGCAAATCCTTTTTCTTTCATCTCCTCAACCATTCCTGGAATATATGGCTGTGCATCGGATTCCTTTTTCCAGAGATCAAACGATACGTTTAATTTGTCATAGTTGCGTTTCAGGTCTGTAACGGATACGTTCATGATATGGTTCCAGAGAGCCATGTATCCCGGTTTGCCCTGCTGAAGAAGATGAGTTGCTTCCAGAGCTTCGTTTCTGTACGCTTCATCCTCTTTGGACTTGCCGCTTGCACATGGATAAATTTCTTCCAGCTCACTGATCGTAAATGGTGCTTTCTCCGGATATTCTCCCGTATAAGAATCATCAAAATAAACCAGCTCCGGTTTTCTGTGTTTCAGTTCTGTAATGATCAGTCCCATCTGAAGACCCCAGTCTCCCAGATGAACATCACCGATTACTTTATGACCTACGAAACGGCCAATTCTCTTAATACTCTCACCAATGATTGCAGAACGAAGATGTCCTACATGAAGAGGTTTTGCAACATTTGGTCCGCCGTAGTCGATGATGATTGTTTTCGGCTCTTTTGCTGCTGATACGGAAAGTTTCTCGTCTGCAGCCATTTCCTTTAAGTAATCTGCAAGGAATTCACCTTTTACTTTCAAATTGATAAATCCTGGTTTTACGACTTCTGTCATGGAGAAAACCCGGCTGTCTTTTAAGTATGCTACTACATCATCAGCGATCATAAACGGCGCTTTCTTGTACGCTTTGGCTCCTGCCATAGCACCGTTGCACTGAAATTCGCAAAGATCCGGTCTGTTGGATACGGTTACTTTTCCGTAGTATGGGTCGTATCCGGCTTTTTCAAATGCTGCGGAAAGTTCTTCCGCCATCTGCTCCATAAGTTTCTTCATTCTATTAACTCCTCAACTAAATATTATTCTCTCAGAAATACATCTTTTCTAAAAGTTTATTTTACAACGACTCTTCTGGAACAAGCTACAGCTACTGCTCCATATCCAATGTGACAGGCCACACTCAGAGATAAGGGATCTAAAACTATCTTCTGTCCCGGAAAAGCCTCTTCCAGTTCTTTCTTAAACTCCAGAGCCTCCTCTTCATTTCCTGCATAGGCAGACTGCAGGCACATTTCTCCACGCTTTACATATTCAGCAAAACGATTTTCCCAATCATTCTGCATAGCTTTCACCATAACCCGCTTAGCCTGTTTCTTACCTCTAGTCTTGGAATAGGCATCCAGCTTATCACCCTGGATCTGTAATACCGGCTTTAAATTCAAAACCGTTCCGATTGCTGCCGCTGCAGGAGTGACCCTGCCGCCCTTTTTCAGATATTTCAAAGTTTCCAAAGTAATATAAATACTGGAATCTGATTTCTGTTCCTCTAAAACCTGTCTGATCTGCAGGGCATCTCTGCCTGCATCTCTCAATGTCAGTGCATCCAGTACAGACTGTTTTTGTGTAACAGAAATTCTCTGATTATCCACTACCTGTACTTTTCCATCATATTCCCGGGCCAGTCCGCTGGCTGTATCACAAGAAGCACTGAGTCCGCTGGACATTGGAATATGCACAATCTGATCATAGCTTTCCAGAAGTGTATTCCATAATCCACACACATCTGCCGGTCCCGGCTGTGAAGTGGAGATAGATTCCTCATTTTTCAGACGCTCATAAAACTCTTCCTGAGAAAGAGTAATCCCCTCCAGATAAAGCTTCTCATTAATATAAAAAGGCATAGGAATCACACTAACTCCCAGATCCCTGGCCAGGTCCTGCGTTATGCCGCTGTTACTGTCTGTGACAATGGCCACTTTTCCCATATACATTTCTCCTTTACTTCTAATTCATCCTTCATATAAATAAAATTTCTGTATTGCTGATCATAGGTGAACAGCTGATAGTTTTCATCTATGCAATGTAAAAATACATACTGTGTTTAGTTTAACATAATTTGGGGGCTATCTCAATCCGGAATTTAAAATTTACAGCATAAAATTTTCATATCATAAAAAATAGTATATTAAAAAAAAGAAGCACTGACATTCACATCAGTGCATTCCTTTCATCTTATTCACTTCTAAGCGCATCAATTGGATTCAGATTTGCAGCCTTTACAGACGGAAGCAGACCAAATACCACACCGATCACTGTAGAAAAAAGTACCGCCACCACAATAGACGGAATACTGATAGCAGTCGGTGAACCTGTTACTTTTCCCACAACCTTAGAAAGTCCGATGCCGGTTACAACTCCGATAATGCCTCCAATACTGGTAAGTACAGAAGCCTCTGTCAAAAACTGACCCAGTATTGTCTTTTTGCGTGCACCAATAGCCTTTTTCAGACCAATCTCTTTGGTACGCTCCGTAACCGACACAAGCATAATGTTCATAACACCAATGCCTCCAACCAGTAAGGATATACTTGCGATCCAAATCAGCTGATTGTTTGTGCTTTCACTCAGCTTCTGCATATTTCTTACCTGCTTCATAATATCATCTGCCTTATATTTTAAAGTAGATGTCTTTCCGTTTCCTGCTGAAGGAATCAGCTCATTCAGCACTTCAGCCGCATCATTTCCCACTGTGCTCATAGTATCCGTACTGTCAGCTTTTACCACTGCATTCTGGGGCACATCAAATTTAAAAGAAATTGGCCAACAGCTGTCAGGAATCATCACATTTCCAATAATATTCTCCTGATATGTATAATAATCAGTAAGATTACTAATCGTTGGCTGATAGTTTTCATTTTGGCGAATCACGCCTACCACTGTATAAGGTTCCTGGTTAATTTCCACAGTTTTCCCTACAGGATTCTCCGAGGGAAACAGATTCTGTGCAGCATTGTCATCAATCAGCGCTACCTTATTATATTTTTTGTAATCATCCGTCACAAATCCTCTTCCGGACTGAACCACATAGCCACAGGTTGCCAGATAATTCACATCGATACCATAAACACTTCCACCCTGAAGACTATTGTTATTATTATAAATGGTAGCACTAGAACTGTTGTAATAAAAAGTTGCATTCTCTACGTGATCCAGATCATGAATCTTATCTTTGACATCATCTGTGAGAACCGGTGTCTGACTTGTAGTGGATCCATACTCTGAATCATACTGATTGTCGCCATCATACAGATATATATTTACCGTATTGGAACCAGATCCGATAAGATCTTCCTTAATCTGCTCACTTGTACCCTTGATGGTAGATACAATTGCTATAATAGAAGCAATACCAATAATAATGCCAAGCATTGTCAGAAAGGATCTCATCATATGTGACCATATTCCCTGAAAAGCCAGGCGTATATTTTCAATCATAAAATTTCTCCCTTCTTACTATTGATTATACATATAGTCCAAAGTTACCTCGTTGGTTTTTGCGCCCTCAACAGCATCCTTGCCATAAGGGAATGCCAGCTTGTCATCGCTGCTGATACCGCCCTTGATGATGATATCATAACCGCCGTCCACAGTTGCGCCCACTCTGATTTCCTGCTTTTTCAGAATTCCGTTATCATCCTTGTACACATAGTTTTTTCCGTTTTCACTCTTTACAAAAGCCTTGGATAAAACCATGCTGCCATTATCAGCCGCTGAATTCTGGAGCTCCACCATTACATAATCCGGTGTATCAAACTGCAGGCTTTTATCGTCAACAACAGCGGTAAATGCATAATAGGACACATTGGGATTATTATCTCCATAATAATTGTAAGAATCTACCGGATATTCAGATACATCCATTATTTCCGCCTCAAATTGTCCTGATGTATAACTGGTACAGCTTAGCTTTGTGCCCTCTTTCACAGTATCCAGCATCAGTTCGCTGACAGCGCCTACTACATAGTAACCATCTTCACTCTTTACCTTGAGCAATGCTTTACCGTCTGTAGTTGTACCACTGGACACATCTCCCACATAGGAAACAATTCCATCCAGCTTACTGCTTACAAGCTTCTTATTTGCTTTCTTTTCCAGTTGTGAGATCTTGATATCACTCTCCTGGATATCTAGCTTCAGACTTGCTATCTTACTGTTCTGATATTTGATCGCATCTGCCCTGGAAACAGTTGTCCCCGCAGGTTCGGTACTGTCTCCGCCGCCACTGCCATCGTTATCTGCATCATCATCGTTTTCATATCTGGATGCATCTGCCAGAGTAAATTCCACCTCTGCAAACTCATATACTGATTTCTCCAGCAAGCTTCCGTTGATCAGATAATATCCTGTACAGGATTCCTTACGGTCTTCGTAATTTCCAATTTTATCTAACTGATGAAATTCCAGCTGATACCAGTATCCTCCCTGATGCTCTATCTGGGTTCCATCCTCACTGTAGCCTGCCATTTTATTGAAAAAGCCACCTGTCACAGTAACCTTTTCTTTGGCACTGCTGCATAGAAATATATATGGATCCTCCTCTGTACCGGTTCCTGCATAGGGGATAGTCTTACCATCCAGCTTCTGATAAAAAGGCTCTTCACCATCTGTCATATTCTGATCAATGGTTGGCGTAGGTGTTGGTGTCAGCTGCGAAGAATCATCAAAGGAATTCTCTGTTCCATCTCCGAAATCACTGGCAGAAGGATCTCCATAAGCAGGTGTATCATTAATGCTCTGTTCTGTATCTTCTTCAGTATTTGTTTCCTCACTCTGTCCATTCTCTGTTCCTTCAACAGCTTCCGTCTCTCCGTCCACCTCTCCTCCATCTGTAAAAGCATTCAGCAACAGGGGACGAAATGCTACAGCCAGATAATTACCGCTCATATCTGCTGCAGAAGATAAAGTTGTATCCGGAGCCAGATCATCCCCGGAATCTGTGGCACTGCTATCAGGAACATCGGAACTGTCTGCATTTGCTCCTCCGTCAGACTCTTCCACCGGACCGCCATTCTGAAGGCTTTTCAGTCTGGCCTGTGCTTTGTTCAAATCCTGTTCCTGTTTTTGTTTTTTCAGTTTTGCAATATTTAACTCCATCTCTACCAGGGTAGTATCAAAGGAAATCAGCGGATCTCCTTTTTTTACAGCATCTCCCTTGGCTACATACACCTGATCAACGATCAGGTCTTTATCCCCGCTTACAGTCTGAGAAGCACTGGCTGTTACGGTTCCATCAATGGTAGTATTGCTGGAATAATACTGCTGCAGAAGGCCGCTGACTGGTGTGACATTTACTGTCTTCACACTGTTTTTTTTCATCTGCATCAGTCCCGCACTAATTCCGGTACCTGCCAGAGCCACTACCAGTATACCGGTGATTATTTTTCTGGATTTTCCCATGAAATCACCTCTTTTCCTGAAGGATACCATCTTTTATGGTAACCACCCTTTTCGCATGGGAAGCAATCTCCGCATCATGAGTGATCATAAGCACTGATACGCCTTCCTCATTTAGTCTCTGAAAAAGCTCCATTACCTGAGCTCCCGATTTACTGTCCAGAGCACCTGTTGGCTCATCTGCCAGCAGAAGCTTTGGATTATTCACAATTGCCCTTGCAATAGCAACTCTCTGCATCTGCCCTCCGGACAGCTGGTTCGGCTTAAAATCCACACGATCTGCAAGTCCCACTCTTTCCAACGCCTTCCGCGCCCTTTCTCTACGTTCCTTCTTTGGAACCCTGGCATAATTTAAGGGCATTTCCACATTTGCCAGTGCACTCTGCTTTGGAAGAAGATGAAAGCTCTGGAATACAAAACCGATCTTATGAAGTCTGATATCCGACATTGCATTTTCAGAACAAGCTTTAATATCCTGTCCGTCCAGGTAAAAGGTTCCCTCTGTCTGTTTATCCAGGCAGCCTATAATATTCATAAGTGTGGTCTTTCCTGAACCGGAAGGTCCCATAATTGCTACATATTCTCCCTCTTCCATAGAAAAATTCACATCTTTTAATACCGGAACCTTCATCTTTCCCTGCTGGTACTCTTTATAAATCCCTTTCAATTCCAGTATCATTGAATTCCCTCCGTATCCTCATCCGCACTTATACCCGGAGCTTCATCCATAGGGATCAAATCCTCATTTGGATCCAGTGTATCCTCAGAATCGTCAAAATTCTCGACGTCTTCGTCACTACTCTCTTCTATGGGTTCCATATCCACAGAATCATCCGGCATTGCATAACTGTCTGCTCCTGTCATATCCATACTGAGGTCATCCTCACCTTCACCAAGAGTCTGGGTAATATCTCCCTCTTCTGTAGTTTCCCCTTCCTTCAGGGCATCTGTAGGAAACGCAATACTATCCTTCTTGGTCAGTCCGTCAATAATCTCATATTCGCCCAGATCATCGTCATGTTTTCCAAGAGTTATATATCTTTTTTCCAGCTTTTTCTTATCATTGACAGCCCATACATAAGGCTCGTTGGTATCAGCATCCACAATATAATAATCGCTGAGCCACAGGCCTTCCTTCAGTTCATCCTGCCCGATATCTCTTTCTATATATACATGCTGTCCCAGCATCAATCCGTCAGAAGAATCCAACTCCACATAAAATGGATAGGAGGTAGATGTTGTCTGTTCATCTGAGCTGCTGCTCATACCCATCATATTCATATCATCATTGCTCTCAGATGTCCCATTATTCATATCAATACTTCCCATGGTTCCTTTCCATGTCTTTGTGCTGTCCACGCGGGAACGGATAATCACAGCTTCTCCAGGAACAACAGAATCTCTGTTCTGCTCATTTACCTTTCCTTTCACTCTGTAGGAACCGGTACTCAGAATAGTAATAAAAGCAGAACTGTCAGAATTACTGCTTCCGCCTGACATTACATCTGAAGAATCACTGTCATCCACTGTATCCCCGTCATCACTGGTCATTTTGGATGTATCGATTTTCTGAATCACACCGTCAATTTCACTTCTCACCTCTGTATTGCCGGTAGCATTCTGGAGCTTTTCAATTTCTGCAGTCTTACTCTTCTGATTATATTCATTTTTTTTCAGATTCATTTTATTGGTTTCGATTTCAATTGTATAGGAAAGCTGATCCTCTGACTTTGCTTTCTTCTTCTCTGCTTCCAAAGTAGCAATCTGCTCTGTAAGGCTCACTTGTTCATTTTTCAGCCTGTCCAGATCCAATTTTGCCTGCTGCAGATCATCCTGAATGCTGCTGAGATCATATTCAAAAAGAAGCTGTCCGGCCTTAACCTCATCTCCGGTCTTTACCTGAACTTCCTTTACCTTACGTCCACTCTCTATCTTAACACTCACCGTTTCCTGGGGCTCTACCACTCCGGCAAAACGATTCGTTGCCGCTGACTCCACTCCGGTAAGAACACTGACCTTGGAAACATATACAATGGAATCATTATTTCCACTCTGACCGTTGCCGTAAAAATGATACCAGACACCAGTACCAATAGCACCGACTGCGATAAGGATTCCCAAAACGATAAGAATTCGTTTCTTCATAATTACCTCCTTGCTGCTGTTGTATGCCTACTTACTTTAGCTATTATACACTCTTTCTTTTCAGCAGCCGAAATCTTTACTTTCCTATAATAGCAGATTCCTCTCGAAAAGGAAAGCTTGGACTCTAAATGATGCAGATTTCACAATTTTTTCACCATTTTTTTATGAAATTCGTTCATAATTTATGCATTTTTGACATTTTTTAAAAAATCTGGTAAAATAGTGTGGAATTATTTTGAAAGGAAAGAATACGTATGAAGATTATCAAACGTCTCCTCCCGGTTCTCTTCTCATTACTGTTGGTACTGGCTCTGTCTATGCTCTGTGGCTGCTCCCGTACAGACAGCTCAGATGCAGAAGAAGTACTCAAAAGTGAACTGGATCAACTGAAAAATCTGGATTCTGATACTACCCAAAAATATATTTCCTATACTGAGATGTTTCCGGATGCAACAGAAAATACCAAACTGTCCGACGAAATACAGAATGTATTTTCTCTTTTCTTCCAGCAATTTGATTATAAAATTCTGGATGTCAGCGTCGACGAAGATAAAAAAAATGCCCAGGCTTCTCTTGAGCTTACCACCATTGATGCAAAATCTCTTGCAACAGATTTTGCAGCAGAACTGCTCAGAACCAAAATCACAGAAGCTGCCCAGGCAAAAGCAGGAAATATTAAAGATTCCTCCAAATCTCTGGAAGGTCATTATCTGATACTGAATCAGCTCCTCACAAATAATAAGTATGATTCAGCAGTAACAGATTCTACCATTCAACTGACCAATAAAGGTGACGGTAAAAAAGAGAAATGGGAGATCAGACGGAATTATTCCCTGGAAAATGATCTTGTCGGCGGTCTCATGGTCTATCTGTCAGATCCCGATATTCTTTCTCCTGAAGATACTCTGACCGTATACTTCAATACACTGAAAAAAATGAATCTCGAAGAAATGAGCTCTTATCTTGGCGTTGTAGATATAATGAATACCTCTGATTCTGTAAAGAATTCTATCGCGGAAGCACTTGTAGAACAGGTACATAAGAATTTTAATTTCAAAATTAAGACAAGCAGCGTCAATGGCTATAATGCTACTGTCACTACGGAAATCACAACTTTTGACAGCAATGCCATTCTCAGCGATTATCAGCACAGTCTGGATGATTATCTTGCATCTCCGGATTCCGTCATTGACGGATCGCAGAAGCGATATGATAAATCTCTGGATCTGCTTTTGAAAAGCATTGAGAGCAACACTGCCTCTGCTACCTCCGATGTGGATTTCGTCCTGATCAATGATGGTACTTCATGGAAATTGCAGGACGAAGGACGCACTCTGGGAGATGCGATTTTTGGCACTCTGACCACCTCACCCTTAGATGATTCTTCTGATTCAGAATCATAATCCCAAAAAACAATAATAAAAATGGTTTCATAAACAAGCTCGTCCAAGTTTATGAAACCATTTTTTATGATACAGAAATCTTTTCTCACATACCAGTAATAATCTTAATAAACAGAAGTGCCAGTACCACAAGAATAATCGGGCGCACAATTTTACTCCCATTTTTCATTACCATTCCAGACCCTACATAATGTCCTGCAATTGAAAAAGCAGAAGCTGCAAGTCCCAGAAGAATTACAATTTTACCACTAAATAAAAATACGGCAAGAGCCATTACATTGGAGGAAAGATTTGCAAGCTTCATAGTCCCCGAAGCTTTTGATACCGGAAGTTTTGCCACCCCTGTATAAAGAATCAGAAGAAATGTGCCGGTTCCAGGTCCATAAAATCCATCATAACACCCCACTGCCAAAGAACACGCAGCACACAGAAGCCATTGTTTTCTTCTGGAAATGTCAGTCTGAATATCTTCTTCCAGATTTTTCTTTTTCAAAACATAAAAAGCCACAATGGGAAGTATGGGAATCAACATCCATTTCAGAAGTTTGTCACTTGCTGTCAACGCCAGGTGTGCCCCTACAAAAGAGCCCAATAGCGCCATGGAAATGCAGGGCAATGCCAATCCCCAGTCTACAAATTTGTTTTTGCACAGACGAACTGTGGAAATTGCTGTACCTGTTGCAGAAGACAGCTTATTAGTTGCTATGGCATTGTGCATGGGAACTCCCGCAAGCAAATATGCAGGCAGGGAGATCAAACCTCCGCCGCCTGCAATAGAATCTACAAATCCTGCCAAAAAAACCATGGGGCATACAATCAAAAAACACGAAATTGTAAGTGTCATTTTCAGTTTTCGTCTTCCTCCGGTCTTACCTCCAGATCCAGTTCTTTAAGCTGTGCTTCACTTACCACACTCGGTGACTGAGTCATCAGACAGGAAGCATCCTTTACCTTCGGGAATGCAATTACATCACGGATACTGTCAACCTTTGCCATAAGCATAACCAGACGATCCAGTCCATAAGCCAGTCCTGCGTGAGGCGGAACTCCATATTTGAATGCATCCAGAAGGAATCCAAACTGCTCATAAGCTTCTTCTTTGGTGAATCCAAGTTCTTTAAACATTCTTTCCTGAATGTCATCCTGATGAATACGAACACTTCCACCACCAATCTCATTACCATTAAGAACAATATCATAAGCTTTTGCGCGAACCTTACCCGGATCTGTATCCAGTAATGGAAGATCCTCTTCCATCAACATTGTAAATGGATGATGCATTGCTGTAAAACGGTTCTCTTCCTCACTCCACTCAAGAAGCGGGAACTCTGTTACCCATACAAAACGATACTCATTCTTATCCAGAAGATCCATCTGTTTCGCAAGCTCCAGACGAAGGGCACCCAGTACATCATAAACCAGCTTCTTTTTATCTGCGGCAAAGAGAAGAAGGTCTCCCGGTTTTCCGTCCATAGCAGCAACCAACGCATCCATCTCTCCCTCTGTCATGAATTTTGCAAAAGAAGATTTTCTTGTGCCATCTTCCGCAATGGCAATATATGCAAGGCCTTTGGCACCGTATCCTTTAGCAAATTCAACCAGCTTATCAATCTTTTTACGTGGCATAGCGCCCTGTCCTTCTGCATTGATACCACGGACACTTCCACCATTCTCCAGCGCAGAGGTAAATACACTGAAACCACAATTTCTAACTACGTCACTTACATCATGAAGTTCCATGCCAAAACGCATATCCGGTTTATCAGATCCAAATCTGTCCATAGCCTCCTGCCAGGTAATACGCTGAATCGGAAGTTTTACTTCAACATCCAGAACTTCTTTAAACAGATACGCCAGGAATCTCTCATTTACATCAATAACATCATCCACATCTACAAAAGAAAGTTCCATATCGATCTGTGTAAATTCAGGCTGTCTGTCCGCACGGAGATCCTCATCACGGAAGCATCTTGCTATCTGAATGTATCGGTCATATCCGGAACACATCAGAAGCTGTTTGTAAAGCTGCGGAGACTGAGGCAGTCCATAGAAATGTCCCGGATGAACTCTGGACGGCACCAGATAATCTCTGGCTCCCTCAGGAGTACTCTTTCCAAGCATAGGAGTTTCAATTTCCATGAATCCCTCTTTTGCAAAAAACTGTCTGGTAAGCATCATTACTTTGCTCTTCAGCATAATATTTTTCTGAATATCAGGTCTTCTCAAATCCAGATAACGATATTTCAGTCTGATCTCATCTTTTGTCTTGCAGTTCTCTTCAATTGGAAATGGCGGAACTTCTGCTTCTGACAATATACGAAGAGAGTTTACACGAAGCTCAATCTCACCTGTTGCCAGATTTTTATTAACAGCACCGCCTCTTTCTTCTACAACACCGGTAACTGCAATTACAAATTCGCTACGAAGTTTTCCTGCTTTTGCAAATCCATCTGCATCAATGCTGCCATTCTCAAAAATCAACTGCATGATTCCTGAACGGTCTCTTAAATCCACAAAAATAATGCCGCCTTTATCACGGGCTTTCTGAACCCATCCCATAAGAACGATTTCTTTGCCCTTCATTTCTTTTGTCACTTCTGCACATCGGCATGTTCTGTGCAGTCCCTGCATACTTTCTGCCATGGTTTTTCCTCTTTTCCTGATTTTATAATTTATAAATAATTGTTCAGTAGGCTTACATTTTATCTCTGAAAAATTCTACAAATTCTGTATATCCTTCAGCATTCATCTGATCCTTCTGGAATTTTTTGTTTTTCTTCATAATCGAAATATTAACCTGTGTTCCGGCATTTCTTTCTTCTCTGGCCTGTTCCAGAATCTTCAGAAGCTTATCTGCAGGCATATTTTTCTCGATAAGATATGCTTTCTTTCCATTTTTTGTAGGAATCTGGTAATCTCTCTCCAGAAGCAGCATAACGATTCTCTCAAATCCGATAGAAAATCCACAGGCAGAAGTATTGTTGCCTGTAAATTTACCGATCATCTCATCATAACGTCCGCCGCCGCCAACGCTACCGCCAAACTCATCCATGGAAATTTCAAAAATCGGACCTGTATAATAAGACATTCCACGAACCAGTGTGGGATCAAATGCCATTTTAAAGTCTGCTGATTTTACAGATTCCACTGTAGTGATAATTGTTTCCAGATCCTCTGCAACCTTTGGATCCAGTACATCCTTTAATTTATCTTTGCAAAAACGCACGCCCTGAATATCTGAAGTAATTTCCTGGAACATGCCCAGATAAGTATCAATACAATCCTTTGCAAACCCTTCTTTTTCCAGTTCCTCTGCCACACCTTCCAGACCGATCTTGTCCATTTTGTCCAGAATGATAAATACTGTGTCAAAGCTCTCCTGTGGGAATCCACTGTACTGTGCCATTGCTTTCAGGATCTTTCTGTCATTGATACGAATTGTAAAATTATGAAAATCCAGTTTTCCCAGCAGCGTAGTGGTTGCAAGTACCAGTTCAATTTCTGCCAGATAAGTAGGCTCTCCCAGAATATCAATATCACACTGCATAAACTGACGGAAACGTCCTCTCTGAGGTCTGTCCGCCCTCCATACATTTCCCATCTGAAGTGCCTTAAAAGGAGCAGGAAGCTCATTGGCATTATTGGAATAATATCTGGAAAGCGGAACAGTTAAATCATAACGAAGACCTGAATCCACCAGATCCGCCTCTGATTCTGCCTTATCCAGCTTCAGCTTTTCTCCACGTTTTAATATCTTGAAAATAAGCTTTTCATTCTCGCCACCCTGTTTACTGCAAAGATTCTCAATATGCTCTACACATGGGGTCTCAATTGCAGAAAATCCAAATGTTCCATAAGTCTCACGAATCATGTTCATCACATAATTCCTGATTTCCATCTCTCTTGGTAAAATATCCTTCATACCGGTTACCGGTTTCTTCTTTAATGCCATTTTTTCCTCCTCTTATCCTGTCAGGCTTTCTCTTTATGAACAACTCTCTGGAATGCCAGAAAAACCTGCATATCAAAATTTTTCACTTCATCAATCATCAGTTCCATCACAGTCCCCATATCAAACCCTTTTCTGTAAGGCCTGTCAGAGGTCAAAGCTGCATATACATCACAGACTCTGAGGATTCGGGCTCCTATAGGAATTTCCTTCCCAGCTTTATTGGAAGGGTAACCGCTGCCATCATAATTCTCATGATGATACAGGATACTTTGCAGAACAAAGTCCGAATACCCCTGTCCCTTTAGTTCCTCATATCCCAGTGTGGAATGCATCCGTACATATTTCAGTTCCTCAATAACCAGCGGATCGCTTTCCTGTCCATTAATATACCCTGTAAGTTTCAGTTTGCCAATATCATGAAGCATTCCGGCAATGGCAAGCTGATAACACTGGTCATGGGGCAATCCCAATTCTTCTGCCACTGCATAAGCCAGATTGCTAACTACTACTCCATGATGCAGTTCTTCAGAAAGATCAAATTCAAGAATACGCTTTTCTGATCCAGATGTCGTCTTCAGTGCTGCATTCAAAACCTTACCTCCAAATACTTAAAGCCATTTATCAACTGCTGTCCGTTTTCTTTGGATCATCTCATCAATACGGGAAATATAATTGGAAACATCCTTTACATTTTCCACTCGTTCAATTCTTTTTCCATGATCAAAAACCAACTTTGAGGATCCTCCTGCTCCAAGAGCAATGATCGGCTGTTTTTCCTCCATAATCAGTATATTGTAAATTCCGGCTTTGTCAACCTTTGCATAGCCAACATTTTCGAAATTTCCCTTCATATTTTTCTGTCTGTACAGATAATATGGTCCCATTCCCATCTCGTATGCAGTTTTCATGGTCAGATCCATGATCTCCTGATTATTCTCAAAGGACATTTCCTGATATTTTTCTTTGAAAATATTCAGGCGGGCAGCACGTTTTACAGCCAGCGAATGAACCGTCATACTATCCGGTGCAAGCTCCTGTATCTGCTCAAGTGTACGCTCAACCATAGAAATATCTTCCCCCGGAAGTCCCACGATCAGATCCATATTGATATTATCATATCCCAGTTCCCTTGCCAGATAAAAAGCCTCCCTTGTCTGTTCTACTGTATGGCGTCTGCCTATGAGGTCCAGGGTTTCCTGATTCATTGTCTGGGGATTTACAGAAATCCTGGTTACCGGATACTCCCGGATTGCCTGAAGCTTCTCCCTGGTAATACTGTCCGGTCTTCCGGCCTCAATTGTAAATTCAGCAAGGCCCTCATATCCAAACGCCTCTCCTAACGTATCCAGAAGCTTACGCAGCTGATGGGGCAGAAGCGTTGTTGGAGTTCCCCCACCGATATAGATTGTGTCCAATTTTCTATCCCGCATTAGAAATGCTGTTTCCCTGATTTCTTTACAGAGTGCCTCTACATATTCGTCCGTTCTCTTTTCCCACACTTTCAAAGGATAGGAACTGAAAGAGCAATACAGACAAATACTTGGACAGAAGGGGATTCCTATATAGAGACTATAACCATTCTCATAATCAATATCCTTTAAAATCTCCCTCTCTCTGTTTGCAATTGTAACAGCAAGGGCAGTTTTTTCCGGACTGACTAAATATTTCTCCCGCATTTCCCGGGCAGCCTCGGTGTTCTTCATCCCGGACTCAATCATTCCCATTGCCAGCTTTGCCGGCCGGATTCCTGTAAGATTTCCCCAGGGAAGAATACGCCCGGTCAGTTTAACCAGAAGCTGATACAACGCATATTTCAACGCATCCTTATTCTCTTTTCGCAAAGCATGAGGATCTTTTACAGTCAGTTTATCTTCTCCTATCACATCTGCCGAAGCAACACCTTTTCTTTCTGTAAAACCTGCTGTTACATTCTCCCTGCGATCATAGCTTATTTTATATGTTCCATTCTCCCGTTCCACACGGAAGCGGAGGTCATACTCTCCTGCTTCCGCTTCATCATATAGAGTATGTATCTCCGCTTCGGGATAAAATGCTTTTATCAGTTCATAAACATCATGCTCAAATTCTCTGTCCAGAAATAAAATATCTATTTTATACAAATGGATTATACCTCTTTTCATAACCAATAGTAGTAGATACATCATGTCCGGGATAAACCTCAGTCTCTTCCGGAAGTGAATCCAGAAGCTTATGCAGACTTCTCACAATATCCGAAGCACTGCCTCCCGGAAAATCAGTTCTCCCAACAGAGCCACAGAATAAGGTATCTCCGCTAAATAAGACACCTTCATCCTTCAGATAATAGCAGCAGCTTCCTTTAGTATGTCCGGGAGTATGAATTATCTGTATCGAAAAACCAGATGTCCGGAATACATCCAGGTCATCCAAAAAAACATCCGGCACTATTGAACAACTTTTTTCGTAGTGACAGGTCATATTCATAACGGGTTCTCTCAGCATCTCTTCTTCCTGACGACAGGCATAGACCGGAATATGGTATTTTTCTTTTACTGCTTCCACAGCTGTAATATGGTCAAAATGTCCATGAGTCAGAAGAATTGCCACAGGCTTCCCGTCCATCTGCATAACCATCTGTTCAATCTTTTCCGGACAGTCTGCCGGATCAATAATGATCATCTCACCGGTTACTTTATTTTTCAGGAAATAACAGTTTGTATAAACCGGTCCCAGAATACACTTCTGTAATTCTAAATTATTCATATACTTCCTTTCTCAGATAACACGATCAGTCTCACTACTCGTTCATAACCAAATCAACCGGTAGTTCTCTCTACATCAATAACACTTTCCACCTGACGGATTTTCTCAATAAGGGATCTCAGTTCCTCTTTGCTGGAAATTTCAAAGCTCATGGAAATCGTTGCCTTCTCCTGCTTATTGGTCCGGCTGTTAATACTGCGAAGATCAATCTTGCGTTCTGTAAAGATCTTTGACAGATCCACCAACAGACCTGTTCGGTTATTTGCATAAACCTGGATTCCAGCCATATATTTCTCCACTGCTTTCACATCAGGCTGCTGCCATTCTGCCTCAATCAGCCGTGTACGGTCAATCTCTGACATGTTCAATACATTTACACAATCTGTACGGTGAATAGTGATTCCGCGTCCTCTGGTAACAAATCCAACAATCTCATCTCCCGGAATAGGATTACAGCACTTGGAAAAACGAACTGCCACATCATGGATTCCCTTCACCACAATGCCGCTCTTGCTCTTGGCAATATGAAGCTTTTCCTGTCCTTCAGCAGCTTCAAGAACCTGCTCATCTGTAAGATTCTTCTTGTTCTCCTTATCATAAGCTTCTACCAGTTTATTGAAAACCTGGCCTTCCTTCAAGCCACCATGACCAATAGCCGCCAGCACAGAATCCCAGTCACGAAATCCATATTTACGCATCACTGCCTCAAGATATTGCGTTTTTGTATAAGAAGTAATTTTAAATCCCTTGGCTTTTGCATACTGGGTAAGCATCTCCTTACCCTTCAGGATATTATCTTCCTTCAGTTCCTTTTTGAACCACTGATTAATCTTGTTTTTCGCCTGAGTACTCTTGACCAGTTTCAGCCAGTCACGGCTGGGTCCCTGGGAATTCTGTGAAGTAATAATCTCAATACGGTCACCATTCTTGATCTGATATTCAATAGGAACCAGTTTACCATTCACCCTGGCACCTACCATTTTATTACCTACCGCACTATGAACACTGTAGGCAAAATCTACAGGTGTGGAACCACTTGGCAGAGTTTTCACATCTCCTAACGGAGTAAAGCAATATACATTGTCTGCAAAAAGATCCAGGTCATTCTTCAGAAGACTCATAAATTCCTTATTATCAGACATATCTCTCTGCCACTCCAGGATCTGTCTCAGCCAGTTCAGCTTTTCCTCCTCGCTCTTGCCGACAGGCGCTTTGCCATCAGAAGATTCTTTATATTTCCAGTGAGCTGCAATACCGTATTCTGCAGTCTTATGCATCTCAAAGGTACGGATCTGGATTTCAAAAGGCTGACCGTTGGGACCAATCAATGTAGTGTGTAAAGACTGATACATATTTGGCTTTGGCATTGCAATATAGTCTTTAAACCTGCCGGGGATCGGCTTATACATTTCATGAATCACACCTAAAGCCGCATAGCAGTCCTTAACTGTATCCACCAGAATACGGACTGCAAACAAATCATAAATCTGATCAATGGTTTTGTCCTGATTGACCATCTTTTTATATATACTGAAGAAATGCTTTACACGACCATCTACCTGAGCCTTAATGTTCGCATCTTCCATATGTTGTTTGACTTCTTTTACAATAGCACCAACAAACTTTTCCCTCTCACTCTTTCGCAGAGCAACCTTTTTTACCAGATCATAATAAACATCCGGCTTCAGATATTTGAGAGAAAGATCATCCAGTTCTACCTTGATCTTGGAAATACCAAGACGCATGGCAATGGGCGCATAAATATCCATCGTCTCTCTGGCTTTCTCCTGCTGCTTCTCCGGTCTCATATACTGAAGCGTACGCATATTATGGAGACGATCCGCAAGCTTGATAAGAATTACACGTATATCCTTAGCCATGGCCAGAAACATTTTACGAAGGTTCTCTGCCTGCACTTCTACCTTATCTGCAGAATAAGACAGCTGTCCCAGCTTGGTAACACCATCAACCAGAAGTGCCACCTCTGAGCCAAATTCCTTTTCAACCTCCTCATAAGTCATCCATGTATCCTCTACTGCATCATGGAGAAGACCTGCAACAATTGTTTCTTTATCCAACTCCAGATCCGCCAGGATAATCGCCACACATAACGGATGGATAATATAAGGTTCCCCAGACTTACGTTTCTGATCTTTGTGAGCCTCACTGGCAACCTTATAAGCTTTTTCTATCATAGAAATATCAGTGGAAGGATGATACTTCAGCACACTGTTTATCAGCTCTCTGTACAGTACTTCCGGACTTGTAAAATCATGCATGGATTTTACAGCAGCATCTGCCCTCTTTACAGATTCAAGCTTCTCCTGTTCTGTCTGTATACCATCTTTTTTTTCTTCTGTATTTTTTATTGTCTCTGCCATCTGTATCACCTGCCTGTCCCGCACAACCAGCTGTGCTTATTTGCCTTCATAACAAATCACGGATTCTACATCATATCCCTTAAGTCTTTCCCGTCCATGCAAACCGGCCAGCTCCATAAGGAATATCACTTTTACAACTTCGCCACCCAGCTCCTCTACAAGCTTTATGGCAGCTTCAATGGTTCCGCCTGTAGCAATCAGATCATCCACAATTGCCACTTTCTGTCCCGGTTTGATGGAATCCTTATGCATTTCAATGGTAGCGCTGCCGTATTCAAGATCATAACTTGCAGATACAGTCTCACGAGGAAGTTTGCCTTTTTTACGAATAGGTACAAATGGTTTATGAAGATTATACGCAATAGGCACACCAAAGATAAAACCTCTGGATTCTGCTCCTGCGATCACATCTACATCCACATCCTTCAGGAATTCCTGCATGGAATTAATTGCAAGCTGAAGCCCCTCTGCATCCTGCAGAACACTTGTGATATCTCTGAAAATAATTCCCGGTTCCGGGAAATCCGGTATACTTCTAACGTACTCTTCAATTTTCTTCATCTTAATTTTCCTCCAGAAATTTACAATGTAAACTCATAAATAATTTATAGTATAGCATCTTTTCATTACAGAATCAATCCTTTGAAAAAAACTGCACTAGCAATAATTCTGAATGACAATCTGAATATCTTCTCTTCCTCTGAACTGATTGATTTCCGGATAATAAGTAACAGAAACAGATGACCGGTCTTTGATAAAACGTACAAATTCATCTGCTTCCCCAAAATAGACTCCATCCATCACCGTCCCCTGAGGATCCATCAGTCTGACCTTCGCCACATTTCTGTTTCGTCCTACCACAACCGCGTCCAGAACCTTTAAGCCTTTCTGAGCAAATAATGGTTTTGTATTCCCTTTTCCAAAGGGTTCCAGAAGGGCAATCTGTCTGATCAGGTTTTTAGTGATGTAAGAAATTGGCATAGGCACATCAATTACAATTTTAGGTTGTAAGTCTTCTTCTGTAAGTGAACAGTTCTGATTCAGTCTTCTGCGGAATTTTTCTATATTTTTTTCTTCTATGGAAAGCCCCGCAGCCATAGGATGCCCCCCAAACTGGATCAGCAGATCTGCGCATCTGACAAGCTCCTCATACATGGAATAAGCTTCAATGGACCGTCCGCTTCCCTTGGCACTGTTTTCTCCCTTCGTCAGTACAAAAGTCGGTTTATGATATTTTTCTCTGATTCTACCGGCAATTATTCCGGCAATGCTTTCATGGCAATCCGGAAGATAGATTACCAGAACTCTGTCGTTTTTCAAATCTGTATTTTCCACCTGATGGATAGCCGCTTCTTTTCCTTCTTCCGTCAGAGATTTTCGGCTCTGATTCAGCGCAGTCAGGTCCCCGGCCAGTTTTGCGGCCTCGTCCTGGTTTTCAGCATTCAGTAGTGCCAGCGAACGGGCAGCTGTATCCAGCCTTCCACTTGCATTAATACAGGGACCCAGGACAAACCCCACATGATAGGCTGTAATTTTTGAATCCTCCAGACCATTGACTCTTATCAATTCCCGTAATCCTGGATTTCCGGTATTTTTTAGACGTTTCAGTCCTTCTTTGACTAGGATTCGGTTTTCTCCCTGAAGATCCATAACATCTCCCACTGTCGCGATAGCTGCCAGTTCATAATAGTCCTCCAGCTCCTCACCGGGAACGCAAAATTCTTCATAAAGAGCAGAAATCAGCTTAAATGCAACTACTGCTCCGCACAGATTTTTGCCTGGATATGGGCAATCCTGCTGCTTAGGATTCAAAATAGCATCTGCAGGCGGAAGAATAATTTCCCGCCCATTTTCCGTCTCTTTATAAGGTATTTCATGATGATCTGTCACAATTACTGTCATGCCTTTTTCCTTTGCAAGCTGAATCTCAGAAACTGCTGCTATTCCATTGTCACAGGTCAGAATCGTATCAACTTTATCCTCTTCTGCCCTGTTTATCAGATGCTCATGAATACCATAGCCATCTGCCACTCTGTCCGGAATATATGTATCTACATCAGCGCCAATTCTTATCAGTCCTCTTAACAGGACATATGTGGACATCACACCATCAATGTCATAATCTCCAATAATCCTTATCTTTGCTTTCTCAGATACTTTCTCTTTAATAATTTTCACTGCCTTTTTCATATCTTTCATAAGCCAGGGAGAGGGAATATCCTTTATTGACCCTTTTAAATACATTCGGATATTATCTTGTCCTGTCACATCACGGTTTCTGATCAGTCTGGCTATTACCGGATCAATTTCAAATTCCTGTCCTATAGAATTAAAATCCGCCCTTTTCGCAGCCACCACCCATTTTTCCATTTTGCATCTCCTGTTTTCATCATAATCTCATCCTATTCTACCGCACAAAAAAGATTCTGTCACGTGCATCTATTATTTTTCCATAATAAAAAAAGACTGTTGTCATAAGCAGCTTTTTATGACAGCTGCTCATGCTCAACAGTCTTCTTATTATTAATTCATTTTTTATTTCTCATCCTCAGTCTTATTCTGAGCTGCTTCCTGTGCAGCCAGACGCTCAGCTACTCTTTTTCTGTTTTTCTTTTTCGGCTGAGCAGGATCCTTCTGGGATACATCTCTTGTTTTCTTCCGAACAGAGGAGGTACCAGAAGTTTTTCCTGTAGCTGCCATTGTAACAGCCGGCTGACCTTTTCTTTTAACATTCTTCTTCATTACCAGCCACAGAGCTCCGGTTACACAAACAGAAGAATAAGCACCTACCAAAATACCAACCATTAACGGTGCAGCAAATTCACGGATAGAAGAAACACCCATGATATAAAGAACTGCTACCATAACAAAGGTAGTAAAGGAAGTGTAAATACTTCTGGTCAGTGTCTGGGTAATACTTGAATTAACAACCTCTTCAATGTTATCAATTCTACGGCTTCCATGCATATTCTCACGGATACGGTCAAAGATAACAATAGTCGCATTGATAGAATAACCTACAATCGTCAGCATGCAGGCAATAAACGTATTACCTACAGATATTCTGGCAATGGCATAGAACGCAAGTACCACCAGAACGTCATGGAGAAGGGCAAGAACTGCGCTGCTGGCAAAACGAATATCCTTAAATCTGAACCAAATATAAAGAAGCATGCAGATTGTTGCAACAACCACAGCTACGATTGCATCCTGACGCATCTCTTTACTTACTGTAGAGGAAATGCTCTCTGTGGAAATAGTATTCTCATCCACTCCAAATTTTTCAACCAGGGCATTCTGTAAAGCTTCACGTTCTTCCTGAGTCAGGGAACGTGTTTTGATCACCACCTGATTGGTTCCCACAACCTTAGTAGGCTGTACATTCTTATCACCGGTCACTTCTTCAACAACCGGAGTCACCTCTGAATCAATGGTTTTAATATCCATATCTTCATTAAATGTAACTGTTGTCGAAGTACCACCTGAAAACTCAAGGCTATAATTCAATGCTTTATTACCTGCCTGAGAGTTGATCAGCATTGCAGCAGGACCACTCAAAATCAGGATAATAGAAACAATAAAAAATACCTTTCTTTTTCCCACAAAATTAATTGCTTTACGCTCTTTGGTGCTTCCATAGAACTTAGGATCATGTATACCCACTGCATACAGTGCATTCACAATCAGTCTGGATACAACCAGTGATGTGAACATTGAAATAACAATACCAAGTGCCAGGGTATAAGCAAATCCCTTAACTGTACCTGAGCCCAGCCACATTAATACAAAAGCTGCGATCAATGTTGTAATATTTCCATCAAAGATAGCGGAAAAAGCTTTGCTGAAACCAGCTTTGATAGCGCTCCGCACAGAAACGCCTGCACCGATTTCCTCTCGGATTCGGGCATAAATAATAACGTTGGCGTCTACCGCCATACCAATACCCAAAATAATACCTGCAATACCCGGAAGCGTCAGGGTAATGTCAAAAGCATTCAGTGTGATCAGCATCAGGACTGTATAAAGAATCAATGCAATTCCTGCAACAATACCCGGAACACGATATGCAATAATCATAAACAGAATTACGATTATAAGTCCTATGGCACCTGCCATAACACTGGTAGAAATTGCTTCCTCACCAAGCTGTGCAGCTACCACGCTGGAACGGAGTTCCTCAAGTTCAAGGCTAAGAGAACCGATACGGATATAAGAAGCAAGATTCTGCGCTTCTTCCAGATCCTTCATACCACTGATCTGTGCTTTTCCACCGGAAATCTGCTCATTTACATTTGGAGCACTTACAACCTGATTATCATAAATAATGGCAATCTGTTTGCCTACGTTTTCTTTGGTTGCCTCAGAGAATTTTTCTTTTCCACTATTCTTACCGTCAGAAGTAAGTGTCAGGCTGACTACATATTCCTTGGCACTAGTACTCTGATTCTGAATAGCTCCACCCTCTGCGTCAGCTACATCACTACCTTCCAGAACAACACAGCCGGACTCCTTGATCTCATCCATGCTTCTTGCAAGTACATAACCATTCTGTCCTGTGGTAAAGTTCTGATTGCCGTCTGCATCCTCCTGTGTGATGAAATATAATGATCCAGGTTTACCCAGGTCATTCAGAATTGCATCTGCATCTGTTACGCCAGGAATTTCAACAGTGATTCTGTCAGAGCCCTCCTGATATACCTGTGCTTCTGTACTGTACTGCTCTACACGCTTCTGCAGCTTATAGATAGTATCTGACATTTCCTCTTTGGTAGGGTTGCTCTTCTTGGTCTGATAGGTAATGCTGACACCACCGGAAAGATCCAGACCTGTGTTAATATGTTTTGCTGCGCCGGTTCCAGTAGGACCGATACCTACGGCTGCAGTAAAGCAAAAGAACACTGTCAGAATCACCGTAAGAAGCAGCACTACGATTCCTCTACTTTTTTTCATAGTTCTTTTCCCTTCTTGATTTATTTAGGCTGTCATCTGATCACTCACATGCCAGAGCAGCTTTTATCATGATAGCGCACTCCACACGCTTTCTCTGGAGCTCACATCCGATTGCATAATTACCTTTGATGTCTCCCTGGAAATGATAAGCATTGGCAGCACATCCGCCGCTACAGTAAAAACGTGCAAAGCAATCTTTACAATCCTTTTTTGTATAAACATTGCAGCCGCCAAATTCTTTCTGGATTTCCGGTTTTGTAATACCCTCATCCACATTCCCCATAAGATATTCTTCTTCTCCCACAAACTGATGACAGGGATAAAGATCTCCCCAAGGAGTTACTGCCAGATATTCAGTACCTGATCCGCAGCCTGAAAGTCTCTTATAAACGCAGGGACCACCGGTAAGATCAATCATAAAATGGAAAAAGTTAAAGCCTTTTCCTTCTTTTTCTCTCCTGATCATTTCTTTTGCCAATGCATCATATTCAGCCATGATCTGCGGAATATCCTCCTCACGGATTGCATATTCCTCTGTATCTGCCGCAACTACAGGTTCCACAGAAATCTGTTCAAACCCAAGATCTGCCAGATGAAGCACATCCTTTGAAAAATCCAGATTATGATGAGTAAAGGTACCTCTCACATAATACTTCTCCTGGTTACGGGACTCGGCAAATTTCTGAAATTTCGGGATAATGAGATCATAGCTTCCCGCGCCTTTACGGAAAGGACGCATATAATCATGAATCTCCTTACGTCCATCCACGCTAAGTACCACATTCGCCATCTCTTTATTGCAAAATTCCATAATTTCATCATTCAGTAATACACCATTGGTAGTAAGGGTAAAACGGAAATTCTTGTTATGGATTTTCTCCTGTTCACGGCCATATTTTACAAGGTCTTTTACAACCTGCCAGTTCATCAGCGGCTCTCCGCCAAAGAAATCCACTTCCAGATTTCTCCTGGAGCCTGAATTGGCAATAAGGAAGTCCAAAGCTTTCTTACCAATTTCAAAGGACATCAGTGCTCTTCTTCCGTGATATTCCCCTTCCTCGGCAAAACAATAACGACAGGCCAGGTTGCAGTCATGAGCAATGTGCAGGCACAATGCTTTTACAACGGTCTGCCGGTTATTGGAAAATTCTTCAATTGCATTTTCATAGACATCCCGGGTAAAAAGCATTCCATCTTCCTTCAGCTTATTACACTCTTTTACGGATGTCTCAATATCTTCTTTTTTATACTGGCCTCCCAGTTTCTCAACAATAGCATCTGATGAAAGTCCTTCCTCCAGATAAGGCAGCACTTCATATGTAACATCATCCACAAGATGAATGCATCCGCTATTTATATCCAGCACAATATTAAAGCCATTGCTTTTGTAACGATGAATCAGACTCATTTCTAACTAAATCCTTTCTAAGCGTAAGATAAGCAGCGAAGTAATCTACTCCGCTGCTTATCTCTTTTATGCCACAGCATATAAGAGAAGCTGCCGGTGGCAGGTTCTCTGTATCCACAGCTGATCTTATTTATGCTCGCAGCTCTGGTTTCCTACTGTACAGGAAGTTTTACATGCGGACTGGCAGGAAGTCTGACACTCACCGCATCCACCTTTTTTTACTGTGTTCTGTAAATTCTTTGTATTCAGGGTTTTGATATGTTCCATCACTCTATCCTCCTTATGTAATTATATTCTTGGCATAGTATACCATAATTTTATAAATTATGAAAGCTTTTTTTTACGACAGCATTCCTCCCAGAGTTCCACCACCAATACACATACAAAAAGTGGTCACGGCATGAACAACTCTCATATCCAAACGTCGTTTTACTGCAAAAGAAACAATGAGAAGCAAAAGAAAATATGCCAAACCTGTGAGCATTCCCCAGAAAGCTCTGTTTTCCCGCAAGAATCTTCCGGTCATAAGTCCGCCCATAAAGCAAACGAAAATGCAAATCAAAATAATACCCACATCTACAGCCGTCTCTCCCAGTTTAAAAACATATAGAAAAAAAGCTAACAGTAATAAACCCACACCTGTAAGCGCATATGCAAACAACAGTGAGCTCAAAATATTTCTCATCTTCATAAGCTTCCCCCAACTTTACGAATATATTTTACAGATTTCTTTTTTAAAGCTCTATAAAATATTATGAGGAGATTTCTTATGGTATTCTGCTTATTTCTTTTTCTTTTTCAGGAAAACAACTGCGCCAATAATAACCGCCGCTGCCACAATCAGCACAGCAAAGGGCATGATTGTTGTTGTATCACCTGTCTCTACCGCATGATCAGATTTGGAAGAGTTGATATCTGCCTGTTTTTCATCAGATGTGGCATTGCCATTGGAATTCTCACTGACCGCTCCTGCATTATCAGAATTCTGCGCAGAAGTTTCTGTTTTCTGTGCAGATGGCATAACAGTTACTGTAGAATCAGCAACAGGCGCAGTCTCTGCATTGCCACTGTCATCAGGTCCAACCAGCTGCTTGCTTCCTGCAATGCCAAAGGGACTGAAAGAATGAGTACTGAATACCATAGTATCATTTTCCACAGTAGGAATAATTGATTCTGTAGCCCCATTGTCCAGCAAATGCTCAATGGTATACTCATATCCGGCTTTCACCGGTACCGTCACACTGATATACTCTC
The DNA here is from genome assembly GCF_052064095.1 of Blautia sp. HCP3S3_C4. NCBI lineage: Bacteria > Bacillati > Bacillota > Clostridia > Lachnospirales > Lachnospiraceae > Blautia > Blautia sp. HCP3S3_C4. The sequence continues at coordinate 49,968 of NZ_JBQHWF010000015.1, read as the reverse complement.
CATTAGGAATCTCATACTCAGTATTATTCTGCAAATCCCAAAGTTCAAACTCAAAGGATTGAAAAATCATTGCATCTGTTTCATTTGTAAACTGGTAGCTGTCCCCACTGGAAACTCTGAACTGCACATACCAGGGCAGATTAATACCACTTACCGTAATTCCGTCACAGGTGTGGTTTACCTGGGCACGCGCTTCTTTTTCCTCTTCAGTAAGATTATCCTCGGCCTCTGCAGGACGGTCGTCCTCCTGATCCGGTTTCACAGGATTATCAAAAATATTATCCTCTGTTTTTTCATCTTCTGCCGGAGTTTCCTCAGGCTCCAGTTCTCCCTCTATTTCTTCTGGTTTTTCTGTTTCCTCTTCAGTTTCTTCTCCCTCTTTTTCCGGAGCTTCTGGTTCTTCCGGTTCCGGAGTTACTGAAAGTTCTGTATCCGGCGTTTCTGCCGGTGGCACTTCATCCTTCTGGCCGTCTTTAAGTTCCTCTTTATCCTGTTTCTGATCTTCTTCTTTTTTGTTATTGTTTTTATTATCTTCTTTATCAGTCTCTGAATCCAGCTTCTGCGTTGGCTGAATATTTTCAGGTGTCACTGTGGGCTCCGTCTGATTGTCTGCACTGTTATCCTTCACATCGTCCCTATCTTCCTCCGGGTCATTGACAATCACATTAATATATCCTATAACTCCGCCGGCTTCTGAATCCCATCCCTGTACCTGACTCAGATCACGTCCCTCTGCCGGCTTCAGAATCACCTTACAGGATTCTACACGATTGGAGGGAACATAGCTTCCATCCAGCCACTCCAGAGAACCATATTCATTTCCCGGAAGACTGATATCTGCCAGCTGAACTGGTTTGTCTATGGTAATATTATCTGGAATCATACTGGAAACAGAAGTCTCCTGTGCAGCACCGGCTGAAGCCGCACCTGCTGAAACCTGTCCTCCCACTAATACTGCAGACATAGCTGCAACAGCAAGAAATCCTGCTTTTTTTCCGGTTAACATGTAATTTTTTTTCATTTTTTTATTTCTATTAGACATTCTGCACCTCTGTATTCTTAAACAAATCTATTTGTATTTATCAATTTTATATAACACGATGATATCGTACGTTTTTATATTATCAAATCTTTATTCTTTTGTAAAGAATCTGTAACATTATTTTTCACTTTTTGTCGAATGCATTATAGCACAAATCCATCTTTTTAAACACCCCCTTTTCTATTTTTATTCTTGATTTTCCATAAAAAATACGGTATATTTTCTGTCAAACACATAATGTTTAATATAAGAAGGAGTGACACCACTTTGGATTCAAGTACTATTTTCCAATTAACTGCAGTTATTATCCTTATTTTACTTTCTGCATTCTTTTCTTCTGCAGAAACCGCCATGACTACTGTCAATAAAATAAGGGTACAATCTCTTGCCTCTCAAGGAGATAAACGAGCTATAATCCTGGAGAAAATCATTTCCAATTCTCCCAAAATGCTCAGCACAATCCTTATCGGCAACAATATTGTAAATATGTCCGTTTCTGCCTTGATGACCACACTCACTATTCAGCTTTTCGGAAATGCATATGTAGGTATTGCTACCGGAATCCTGACACTGCTAATTCTGATCTTCGGAGAGATCACCCCAAAGAATCTGGCCACAATTCATGCAGAGAAGCTGGCACTTTCCTACTCACGGATTATATATTTCCTGATTGTCCTTCTCACGCCAGCCGCATTTATTATTACAAAAATAACCTCCGGTGTGTTGGCTCTTCTTCACATTGATCCCAATACACGGGTAAATGTAATGACCGAGCATGAACTCCGTACCCTTGTCAACGTAGGTCAGGAGGAAGGTGTGATTGAAAATGAAGAAAAGAAGATGATTTATAATGTTTTTGATTTTGGAGATTCTGCAGCCAGAGATGTAATGATTCCACGTATAGATATGACTTTTGTCAATGTAGACTCTACTTATGAAGAACTTATGGAAATATTCCGGGAAGTCATGCATACTCGCTTTCCTGTTTATGAAGATAATACGGATAATGTAATCGGAATCATTAACATGAAAGACCTCCTTGTCTATCCAAAGGATCAGACATTTTCCATACGAAAGATTCTCCGCGAACCTTATTTTACTTACGAATATAAGGCAACTGCCGATCTTATGATCGAAATGCGGAAAGCATCCGTAAATCTTGCTATTGTCCTGGATGAATACGGTGCCACTACCGGTCTGGTCACACTGGAAGACCTTCTGGAAGAAATCGTAGGCGAAATCCGTGATGAATACGATGAAGATGAGGTTGAAGATATCAAAGAAATTCAGCCTGGCAGGGAATATGTAGTTCAGGGCTCCGCAAAGCTTGATGATATTAATGAGGCTTTGGGAACACAGCTGGAATCCGAAGATTATGATTCCATCGGTGGATATATCATTGAACAGCTGGACAGTCTCCCCTCTGAGGGTCAATCCGTCACTCTGGAAAACGGAACCCGTCTGGTTGTTGATCTTCTTGACAAAAACAGAATTGAACTTGTTCATATCTGGCTTCCCGAAAAGTCAGAGAATACAAACAGTGAACATGACTAAACATCTGTTTTTCTGAATATTTTAGGCTCTGGCATTTGCCAGAGCCCTTTTTATGCAAGCATCAATGAAAACTGTTTCATAATTCTGTTTATTTCTCCTGTAACAGCCTCTATCCCTTCCTCTGTTTTTCTCCAGTTTTCCCTTGTAATCCCATCTGCGTCCACAGGTACTACAAAGAATTCAGTATCCGGAAATAACAGTTGATAATACATCAGTGACCTTCTGCTATGATAAGATTTACAACACAAAATTGCTTTTTTTATCTTAAGTCCCACCTTATCTGCAACCTGTCTGGAAAAAATAGCATTTTCATAAGTAAAGGTAGCCATATCTTCTTTCAAAATACATTCTGACGGCACACCATTTTTAATCAGAACCTGTTGAAGAAACTCCCATTCCGTTTCATAATTCCCATTATAAACATCCTGTTTTGCCATAACACCTGAAAATTTCTGATTCACCACACTATATCGGCCACTGGGCAAAACAAAATCTGCCAGTCCCTGTTTATAAAGCTGTGCTGCCCTTTCTGCCATCTGAGGATACCCGTTTCCAGGTACAAAAATAATATCTGCTTTCTGTGGTATATTTTCAGCAAAAATAAATTCTTCCACATCAGCCAGAAATTGTGGGTATGTATCTTTTATCATAATTATTCTATTCTTCTTTCATAGTTTAATTTGTCTATACCAGGATAAAAAGATATTTTTGTCTTTCTAACCTGGTATAGATTCTATCATATTATCAAAGTCTTGTCTTTAGCTTTTTATGTTTCCGCACACTTACTTTATCTCGTCACGATCACTGTATGATACCCGTCTTCCCGCAATCTCTGTTCCATACGGACTGCATTTCCCAACTGACGATAAGCACCGGTCTGCACCTTAAATAGCCCGTTTTCATGAAGCAGGAATGACGGATATCCCTTTTCCAGCAATTGATATAACATACGGTCTGCATTTTTTCTGTTCCGGAAGGCACCAGTCTGTACCCGATAATATAAAGGTTCTTCTATTATTTCTTTATCTAAGGTTCCCAAAATTGCATCTGCAATACTTTGTGCGATTTCGTCAAACTTATTATCAAACAACTGATTATCTTTTTCAGAATTGATAAATCCTGTTTCAATAAGAAGAGCCGGCATCCTGGTTTTTCTAAGCACAACAAGTCCCGGTCGCTCTTTTACTCCGATTTCCCTGAAACCAATTTCCCCCAGAGCCCCCAGAATGTTTTCTGCCATCTGATATTTGATTCCACTTTTATCATAAACCAGGACCTCCACACCTGTGTACTTATCCTCACCTGAACTGCTGTTACGATGAAATGAAATAAAATAATCCACCTTCGCCTGATTTGCCAGCTGGGCCTTTTCAAAAGGAGTCTGATAAACATCTGTGGTTCTGGTATATAACACATTAATTCCATTATTTTCCAGAATTTTTCCTACAGCAAGTGCAAGTTTCAGATTGTCATCCTTTTCCTGTCTTCCTTTATATACCGCTCCCGGATCCTGGCCTCCATGGCCTGCATCCAGCATGATTGAATATGCCATAGCCAATAACCTTTCTGACTTTTATCATAATAACTTTTCACTTTAATATATGACACAAAATCCCTCCTGTGAAATTATTTATAAATCATCTTGACTTTTTTGCTTTAAAGCGTTATACTTCAAAAATCAACTACTTTTAATTGATTATTATTTAGGAGGTTATAATATATGAAAAGAAAAGCATTAACAATTACGCTTGCTGCTGTTATGGCAATGGGAACCTGCGCAGTTACAGCCAGTGCTGCAGATGGGGACAAATATACAATCGGTATCTGTCAGCTTGTACAGCATGAAGCACTGGATGCTGCAACTCAGGGATTTAAGGATGAAATTGTAAAAGAACTGGGTGAAGATGCAGTTACCTTTGATGAGCAGAATGCTCAGGGTGATTCCAATACCTGTTCTACTATCATCAACAGTTTTGTATCCAATAACGAGGATCTGATCCTCGCAAACGCTACCGCATCTCTTCAGGCAGCAGCTGCAGGAACCAGTGATATCCCTATTCTTGGTACAGCAGTTACAGAATATGGTGTTGCTTTGGATTTAAAGGACTTTGACGGTACAGTAGGCGGAAATATTTCCGGTACTTCTGACCTTGCTCCGCTGGATGAACAGGCAGCCATGCTCCAGGAGCTTTTCCCTGATGCAAAGAAAGTGGGGCTTCTCTACTGTTCAGCAGAAGCAAATTCCCAGTATCAGGTTGATACTGTAAAAGCTGCATTGGAGGAACTTGGATATACATGTGAATACTATGCTTTCTCCGATTCAAATGACCTGTCTTCTGTTACAACAACAGCAGCTAATGACAGCGATGTTATTTACGTTCCTACAGATAATACCGTTGCTTCCAACACAGAAATCATTAACAATATCTGTCTTCCTGCAAAAGTTCCTGTAATCACAGGAGAAGAGGGAATTTGTGCCGGATGCGGTGTTGCTACTCTTTCTATTAACTATTATGACCTTGGTGTTACAACCGGTAAAATGGCTGTAAAAATCCTGAAAGACGGAGAAGATATCTCTCAGATGCCAATTGAATATGCACCAAACTTCACCAAGGAATATAACAAAGATATCTGTGAAGAGCTTGGAGTTGAAGTCCCGGACGATTATGTAGCAATCGGCGAAGCATCTGACGATAGCACTTCTGAGGAAACTTCTGACGACACTGATGATACAGAAGCAGCAGAATAAAGAAGCAACTCACAAATTAATTAAAAATTGATCAGCGAGAAAGGCTACGTGCCTCTCTCGCTTTTCGCGTTCAACAGGAGGAATAAGTATAATGCAAATAATGACATTAATCGCAGCGCTCCCCGGTGCTGTTGCTCAGGGTCTGATCTGGGGAATCATGGCAATCGGAGTTTATCTGACATTCCGTATTCTTGATATTGCCGATCTTACAGTAGACGGTACTATGTGTACCGGAGGCGCTGTCTGTATCATGATGATGCTGTCAGGACACAATGTCTGGACTGCAATGCTGGCAGCAACAATTGCCGGAATGCTCGCAGGACTTGTAACCGGCATTTTTCACACTTTCATGGGAATACCCGCAATCCTGGCCGGAATCCTGACTCAGTTATCCCTGTATTCCATCAACCTAAAAATCATGGGAAAAGCTAACCAAGCAATTAACGTAGATAAATATAATCTTCTGGTTTCCCTGCGCCATATTAAAAACTCCGATCTGACCAAAAACGCTATCTTTATTGTAGCAGTGATATGTATTGTTCTTATTGCTGTTCTCTACTGGTTCTTTGGTACAGAACTCGGCTGCTCCCTGCGCGCTACGGGATGTAACCCCAACATGTCCCGGGCACAGGGCATAAATACAGATCTGTGCAAAGTTCTCGGTCTTATGATCTCCAATGGTCTTGTAGGACTTTCCAGTGCGCTGCTTGCACAGTATCAGGGATTTGCCGATGTAAATATGGGACGTGGTTCCATCGTTATCGGTCTTGCTGCTGTTATCATCGGTGAGGCAATTTTCGGACGTATTTTCCACAACTTTGCCCTGCGCATGGTAGCTGTAATCCTTGGTTCCATTCTCTATTACCTGGTTCTTCAGGCAGTAATCTGGATGGGCATTGATACAGATCTTCTGAAGATGCTCTCCGCTATCGTAGTTGCCCTCTTCCTTGCATTCCCATACTGGAAGGGCAAATATTTCAACAAACCAGTCAAAAGGGGAGGTAAATAAAAATGCTTGAACTGAAAAATATCTATAAAACCTTTAACCCCGGAACCATTAATGAAAAACGGGCTTTAAACGGGCTGAATCTGAAACTAAACGAAGGAGACTTTGTAACAGTCATCGGTGGAAATGGTGCAGGTAAATCTACTATGCTGAATGCAGTAGCCGGCACTTGGCTGGTAGACGAAGGCCAGATCCTAATCGATAATATTGATGTCACAAAGCTTTCTGAGCACAAACGTGCTGCATATCTTGGCCGTGTATTCCAGGATCCTATGACCGGAACAGCAGCTACCATGGGCATTGAAGAAAATCTGGCCCTTGCCAAGCGTCGCGGCAAATCTCGCCTGCTCCGTCCCGGTATCACCAAAGCTGAACGTACAGAATATAAGGAATTGCTTAAAATCCTAGGACTTGGCCTGGAAGACAGATTAACCTCCAAGGTAGGACTTCTCTCCGGTGGACAGCGTCAGGCATTAACTTTATTAATGGCAACCCTCCAGAAACCAAAGCTTCTTCTTCTGGACGAGCATACTGCAGCGCTTGATCCCAAGACAGCTTCTAAGGTTCTGGAAATCACAGATATGATTGTTAACCGCGATCATCTCACAACCCTGATGATCACCCATAACATGAAAGATGCAATTGCTCATGGCAACCGCCTGATCATGATGATGGAAGGAAAAATCATCCTGGATATTCAGGGTGAAGAAAAGAAAAAACTGACAGTGAAAGATCTCCTGGATCAGTTCGAACAAGCAAGTGGAAAAGAATTCAGTAATGATTCCGCTTTATTAGGATGATAATCTTAATCATTATGCCGTTTCGGCCAGAAACTTCTAAAGTCTCTGGCCGAAACGGCTTTTCTTTTTAGTCTTCTGACACACAGGTAAACTTATGTGTTGCCCTGCTGTAATGATAGATTCTGGAAGTAAGGTAGTCTTCTTTAGGAGTTGCAGATTTTATGGTTTCCTGCAATACCTCTTTCAGATCCTCTGGTTCTACATTCCTGTCATTATGGATCATCACTTCGTGAATACTGGTAAATACCATATAGAAGTCCGACTCCAGAAGTGCCGCCAATCTTTCTGCCACTCCCGGCAAAAATACAGCCACTGCACCATTTGTCTTTTTTGAAGTACTTAAACAGTTTCCCATGGCATCCTTTTTTAATTCATGAATTCCCGTCAGATCCATAAAATTCTCTCCTTCATATTCCGGATCAAAAATCATCTGTTCCCATCTGTAAATTCTGGGAGGACTCATAAGGTAAGTATTCACCAGTGCTTCTTTTATTACTGTATCGCAGTCTCTATTCCATTTTTTCACTATACTCTGGCGAATTTTAGTACTGGTAATGCAGTCATCCTGCTCAGAAACTTTCATATAGAGTACCAGTGCCACATCTCCCAGAGTTCTGTAAACTGCGTCTTTTAATTCATCTTCATATTTTTCTGCATTTAATAATCTGATAAAAAGTCTTTTTTTCGTTTTCTCATAATCCCAAATATCCCTGGTCTTTTCATAAATATCAGCTTTTCTGATTCCTGATATATCTCTGACAATTTCTTCCACAATGTCCTCTATGGTTCTGCCTTCCTGAAACGCTCGAAAAAGCTCCTGGGTATACACTCCGCACATCTCCCAGGCATCCTCATGTTCTGCAAATTTTACTAAAAGCCTGTCACCGCCAATAGCATATTTGCCGCCCTCCCTTTCAAACTTCATATTCTCCCTCGGGATTTCTCCCTTCTGATAAATTTTTTCCTGGAGATCCTCAATAAAGATTTCATAATCCTTCTGCATATAATTTTTCCTTTCTATTATTTTTTTAACTGAATAAAAATTGGAAACATATTCGGGCAGGACGCCCTGATTGAAATTCCCCGACAATTATGTTCAGGGTAAAAAAGAAGGGAGCAGATAGCTCCCTTAAGAGTTGCTGTAGACCAAGTATAAAATACTCTCTGTCATTTGTAAAGTAAAACTCATCGACAAAACCTTACCGAAACAGCTGTCCTTGCAAGGTATTATTCCCTCTTATCTATGGATTTCTCCTTTTTCATATAAATATTCCAAAAAGCCCTCACAGCCTTCCAGTACATCATTATACGTCTTATCAAAATCACCGGTATACCATGGATCTGCTATATCTCTTCCTGACCCGGCAAATGACAGAAGCTTATAAATCTTCCCCTCTGGATCTCCCTTTAACATCCTGTTAAGGTTTCGTATATTGGCGGTATCCATGCCAATAATATAATCCGCCTTATCATAATCTGCTAAAGTAATCTGCTTAGCTCTATGAGGCACTAAAGGGATTCCTACCTCCCTTAATTTGTTTACTGTTCCCCTGTGCGGAGGATTACCAATCTCCTCACGACTTGTTGCAAAACTATCAATTATAAATTGATCGGCTAAGCCCATGGACTTTACCTTGTAGGTAAAGACACTCTCACTTAAAGTTGATCGGCAGATATTGCCGTGGCAGATGAATAAGACTTTAATCAAATCTCTATCTCCTTTCAAAATGCGCTATCCTGCTGCCATTTGCAGCGATTTGCGCGGTGTAAATTCTTCTTTATGTATCGGTCATTTCTGTACAAAAAATGCAAATCTTAGCAAAATATTGCAAGATGTGTACAGCAATCGTAGTAGAAACGTAGTAAAAAGCGGGTGGGATTACTACTAATGATTACTGTAAATATACCATTCTTTGTGGTAATTCAAGATACTCACCTATCTGTTTCGCTAATCCTTTAAGTTCCTTATAAATTGACTTTTTTACGATGAGATAATCCTCTCCAAATAGTTTCCTTGTTAATCCAAACATTGCATCGCAACTTATCAATTCATTCTCCTTTAATACTATTCCTAACTTGTAGTGTGCCATAGCATTCCGAAATCTATCTGATTTCCAGCTCGTATCAATTTTAAAAGTAATTCCTAGCTTTGAATTTATCTGATCAATGACATTTATTAAAGAAAAATACAACAAATATCCAAATCTCAACTTCGTAGGTATTTCATCTTTTACCCATTGTTCAACACCATACAACAAAAAATTAATCTGACATAAAATAGATAATAGAACAAATCTATCACTATACACATTTCCAACTGGCGATTTTATAAAACCTCCATAATCCTGAACATCGAATTTAAAATCGGTATTTACATGATATTTACTCATAGCATTAAACAGTCTAGTATATCTACCACCAATTTCTGTCATTGATTTTATGTACTCTCCATTATTGCCAGTATATGAAAAAAAGGGTGAATAGTATTGGCATAAAATAGTGTTACCACAAATCACTCCATTTACAGAATCAACACCATAAATATCATAAAGATGTAATTTTTTAGCTATAGGTTTACATACACTTCCAAAATAATCATCACTTTTTCGATATGCGTCACCTAATAGATTATATATTTTTTCATAATCCTGTTGCCATAGTTTTATACTATTCCTAATTTGCTCGTAAAACACCTGTTCAGTTTCTTTAAATAAGGGCATCTGAAGCTTACACTTATTCGAATTATTGATTGCTTTCACCCAATCTTCTGCACCATCAATGATAACTCCAAAATATGGCATCATAGACGGAATATAGTTCGATTCATCTGGATTTATATATTTTATAACCGTATAAATATATCTAAGGTCTTGTTGGATTAAGGAAAATGCTGCTTTCTGCACTGGATTTAAGTTTAAACCATCCACACTAGTTCACTCCTAAAAACATGTAATTCTTCTCATATTCCGGTAATTTGCGTAGTACAAAAACTTATGTGACGTTTTACAACAAATTACTTTTAATGATTCTTCAAATACAATTGTTCTTCAATATATTCCTCATATAACTCAATAATATATGTACATGCCTCCGAGATATGATCTAATTTACGTTGTAAATCATTAACAGAAACTTCACGTCCCACTTCTTTTGGAGTTTTATTGCCATGTGCAATATAATTCCTTTTGTCAACCATTTCCTGGATATCTCCTCCAATTTCTGCCCTGGGAAGAATTGCATTATGAATACCAAAAGTTTTTGCGATACTTTCTAATTGTCTATATCGCAGATTCTTCCCATCAGTAGGTATTATTTCATTCGGAATAACAACAACAGGATTCTGAGTTAATTTATCCGAAATATTCCACCTTTTTTCCCACTTATGTTCATTACCTACACCATATATGCTGTCATATTCTGTAGAAAAAATGAGTGCATACAGCTCATATATGCACTCATCAATCTTTACTGATTTGGCATTTAATTCCTCTATCGTTTTCTGAACGACAGTTCTAACTGTTTCCTCATAAATACCATATATATACACATAAAACAATCCCTTGTTAATCGCAGAAAAATCATCACTATCATTTATGTTACTAAGCCATATTCTTAGTTCACATATTTTACGAGTCATTTCTTCCTTTATTTCATCAAACACTTTTATCCCTCAAACTTTTTTCTACAGAACTCAATTCTGCCTATTACTCTCGGTTTCGAATTAGTAGCTCCTGTAATATATTTTAATAATTCTTTATCTTTTAGCCATTCATCCATTCCTGCAGTATTTATTTTTCCATTATTCATGTATGCTAATGCAGCTCCTACTGACACAGCCTCAAAAAGATTAAGTGGTGTATTTTTCCTTCCTTTACTTATGCCATTAGGCAAGGCATCATTCAATATTTTGAATACTGTTCTGAATAATTTATCATTTTCACTATAATTAAATCCTTTATCAGCTTTTGACATATAATTATTCAAGAAATCTTTTACGCTATGCTCAAACGAATCCAAATCATACAAATACGCAAAAAATCTCAAAACAAGTTCCTCTCGTGTACCATCATTTTCTTGACTCTCAGATAAATGCACGCAATTCTTAAAATTAGAATCTTTGGATAGCTCTTTTAAGAAATCATTAAATCCTCCTCGATAAACACAACTACGAATTTCCTGAGGTGTAAGATTTACACCTCCTTTATTCAATCGTTCAAACAAATCAAAACGTACATCTTTATCGCTTTTATCACTCAACGTAGTGACTTTAATACTAGTCAATTTAAACTTATTTTGTACACCTACTGGAAGATCAGAAAATCTCTTATCATTAAAATTGGCTAGTTTTGATAACCCTTTCAGTTTCAAGGGCTCAACTTTTTTTGCATTGACTTTCTCTCGTACACTATCATCTCCTGCAAAACAAATCATTGTACTAAGTCTCTGCACTCCATCAATCACTTCCCAAGTTCCATCCACATTTGTTGCCATGAAAAGACTTGGAACTGGAATTCCCAAGAAAAGAGATTCAACTAAACTTGACTGGCGTTCTTCATCCCATCTAAACTGTCGCTGATATTCTGGCGCTATATTTATCAGCCCATCATTTACCATACTTAACAACTCTTTAACAGATAAGTCGTAGGTATTAAAATCAACTTTCATTTTTTGCTCCATTAATTCTGAATTTAAATCTATCATAATATATTCTCCTCTAACCGTAAAAATATACGTAAATATACTTGTGATTATTATAACATTACTCATTGATTTTTCATAGCATTTTAATCTCCATAGCATTCATGATTATTTCCACACCCTCCTTCCTTATCAGGTTAACCACAAGAAGAAGCTGAGCACCCGCCCAGCTTAAATTCAACTATTCTTCTATATTGCCTTAAACATCCTCTGCGACACCGGCTTCTCCCCTTGCGTCCGTTCCAATTCCTTTCTGGCATTCTGTAGGTCTTCCAGCCTTTTTAATTCATCCTCAGCATCCTCTAGTCCCAAATGCGTGTAGGTGTTAAGTGTAACTCCTATATCACTATGTCCCATAAGATACTGCAGTGTTTTAGGATTCATGCCGGATTTCGCCATATTGCTGCAATACGTGTGCCGGCAAACATGTGGCGTGATATTCGGCATCTGCACCCGATAGATATCGTTGTACCGCTTCACCATATGATTGAATCGATGTTCCCAGTGCATTGCCACCAGTGGCAGGCCTTTGTCATCCAAAAACAGGAAACCGGTATATCCGTCCACCACCTTTTCTACCTTGGGCTTTTCCCTATCCTCTATGATGGCCTGAAAGCATTTTGCGACATCCTCTGTTATCGGAAGTTTTCTCGTTCCGGCAGAAGTCTTTGTTGGCTCAATTACTAAGGTCATATCGGATAACCTCTGAAGCTGGTGGTCTATATTCACAATCCTGTTTTCCAAATTAATATCCTTAATTGTAAGACCACAAAATTCTGAAATTCGCATACCAGTATGGAAAAGTATGTATACCACTTCATAATATTTGCAGTATACATTATCGTCATGAACAAACTTCAGGAATTTACGCATTTGATCTCGCGTTAGCGCTTCTCTGGTAACACTGTCATTCACCACCACGCCGGCAAGTTCAAAGCCAAATGGATTTTTATGAAGCACATCATCATCCACTGCCATTTGAAAAGCCGGCCTTAACACGCCACGCACTGTTTTTACTGTACTATACCTTTTTCCATCCTGCTGTAACTTTATCAGAAACAGCTTCGCATCCGAAGTTTTTACATCGCCTATCTTCTTATAATAAAAATCCTCTTTCTTCATAAGATTTTTCACAAAATTATAATTGGATTTCGTATTCGGCTTGACTCCAATCCTGGTAGATAAATAACGCTCTACCAATTCCTCAACCGTCATACTTCTTCCTTCCGGATGCATTTGTGAATCCAGATCATAACCAATCTGCTTTTCAAGTTCCCTAAGCGATAAGCATGGCTTCTTTCCTGTCGGCAGCTTATCCGTAGGCTCTAATCTCCAACTGTACACAAAATGTGCCTTGCCATCTACATGGTACTTGAATTGGTATTTTCCATCCCATCGAATTGACTCACCTCTACGCAGCACCCGGTGCTTTGAATCTCTTCTGATACCTGACTTTGCCATTTAACATCGCCTCCTTAAATCCGGATTCGCTTCCAGATACTTTGCAAACGCTGTGCGAATTATCATCTTGCGTTCCTTATAGAACACAAGAAAATCCTTCTGCTTATCCAATTTTAATAAATCATAAAACTTCCTACGACTGAGTACAAAATAATCAATCGCTTCGGTGGGTGTGATAATATCCTTTACTCCTGGACTTGGATTTTTCACTCTTCCTCATCCTCCCCTCCGCAACTTAAGTTCACAATATAGTTTTCAAAGCGCTCTCTGATAACAAGGTATCGATTTCCCATATAAATGGCAAATTCTCCTTCGTTATCTTCAGCCAAGCGTCTCATCTTCTTGATGCCAATATTAAAATACTCTGCCGCCTCTTTTATTGTAAGCATATACTTTTCACATATTGGCATAGGTTTCTTTGCTTCTCTCATCGAACATGCCTCCTTTCTTTGCATACCATATATCCCTCTGTCTGCTCAATTAGTCCAGTACTTTTTGGCAGATAAAAACAATTTATATCTCCGAAGATTCATCGATAAATTTCTCAAATTTTGTGCGAATTATCAGATACTTATTTCCACTAAAAACTGCAAAACGATCTGTATTTTCCTCTGCTAGCCTACGTAGCTTTTTTGTCCCTATATTGAAGTACGCAGCTGCTTCCTTAATTGTAAGCGTGTATTTTTCAGGCACCGGAACCACTATCTTTTTCTCATCATCTTCCAAATTAAAAACGCCGGTGTCAGAACAGGTATTGCCATTATCCACGCACCCTTTTGATATGGTGCTGGTTGCACTTACCTGGTCTTTCACCGGCGTTGCTATTTTTCTATTGTTCATTTGAAATATCCTCCTTCCTGCAAATATGTAACCTTTGTATTCGGAGGACTTGTACACTTAAGACAGTTCCTTATTCATCTATTAATTTATAATGAGAATATGCATCCTGCAACGAATCCTGCTCAACGCAACGCTTATACTCATTTTTTATCAAATCCATAACAGCTCGCATGCCAAATTCGTCCAGCTTGAAGAAATCTTCAACACACTGCTTCATTTCTTTTGGATCAGGACCTAACATTCTTTCAACAAGGTCATCTTCATACGCTTTCTGACTTCTATCATTAGAACGTCCCAGCAAATAATCTACTGATACTTGAAAATAAACAGATAACTTATCTAAGGTATCAAAATTAGCTTCTCGTTTTCCAACTTCCCACATAGCAACCGTTCCTTTTGAAAGTCCCATTGCATCTGCCAACTCAATCTGTGTTATTCCTTTTTCTTTGCGCAATTCTTTAATACGTTCTGAAAAACTCATGTGCTTATACCACCTTTCGTTTATTATAGTATCACGAAATCTAAGAATGTGCAATACTATTTTACAACTTTTCTTAGTTTTTCTAAGATTTTATATTGTATTTTCTCACGTAACATGGTAGTATATACATAAACGAGGTTGCTTTTCTTATAAAAAATAAGCAAATTCATTCTTATAATATGTGAGAAAGGAGGTATTCTCATGGCGATTACACCAACTATGATGACAATTCGCGAAATTGCCAAAACAGGACTTTTATCGGAGCACGCATTAAGACTTCTATTAAAAGAAGGAAAGCTCCCGGCTATCTATGTTGGAAACAAAGCGCTCATTAACTACGACAAGTTATGCGAGCAGCTTCACAACTTAGATGCCGAAAATGCATTGAAACCAGAAAACAACAGCCAATAGGAGGAATTACAATGGAAAACACATGCATGTTAACCATGTATTATGCTGACTGTACCGGGAACTCCAAGAACAACAAATATTCTCACCGAATAGATGTTGTAGATACCGCTTCCCTTATGGAATGCGTAAGTCACGATTATGTCTGTGCAGAATTTTCAAATTATCGCCGCAGCAATGCTAACTTTATAACAAGCAATTGTGCCGGCTTCGATATCGATAACGAATTTTCTGACAATCCAAATGACTGGATTACTGCCGAAAAAATTGCACAGGAATTCGAACCTGTGACTTATGCCATCCATTACAGTCGCAACCATATTAAGTGCAAAGGCAGCCAATCGGCTCGTCCAAGATTTCATATTATATTTGCAACAGACACTATCATTTCTGCTGCAGAACACAAACAATTAAAAGAGCAACTTAGTAAATATTTTCCTTTTGTTGATCCAAATGCTGTAGACGCATCCAGGTTTTTCTTCGGGACGACATCTCCTGATGTAGAATTTCATGCCGGCACTATGTCGTTAAATGCTTTTCTCGTAGAAAATGACGATAGCTGGTGCAGAGATTTGGAAAATATCCCAGAAGGCCAGCGCAACGCAACCTTATCTCATACAGCAGGTATATTGATAAAGCGTTATGGTGCTACAGAAGAGGCAAAGCGATTATTTCTGGCCGAGGTAGACAAATGCAGCTCTCCTCTTCCCCAAGAGGAAATCGACCACATTTGGGACAGCGCATGTAACTTTGGAAAGCAGATTGCAAAGCAAGAGGATTATATTCCACCAGAGATTTACAACTTTAAACCCTCTCTTATTCCGAATGATTTTTCAGATGTCGGTCAGGCAGAAATCTTGAGTAGGGAGCATGAAAATGAACTGGTTTTTACCACAGCAACAGGCTACCTTAGGTATAACGGCATCCTCTGGGAAGCATCCGACGAAAAGGCCCAAGCTGTTGTTCAAGACCTAACAACTTCACAACTTGATGATGCAGAAGGCTATCGTCTGAAAGCAATGGAGCTAATGAAGCAAAATGGTGCTTTATCGATTCTTGCCAGTATGAGCAAATCTAAAGCACTTAACCTTTTTACTCCGGAGCAAAAGTATTCATACAATATGTTTGAAGAGGCTATGAATTACAAAAACTTTGTAATAAAGCGTCGTGATTCCAAATACATTTCTTCTGCATTAAAAGAAGCCCGACCAATGTTGTTAAAGGCCCCGGAAGATTTAGATGCAAATGCTGATGATCTGAATACACCAACTGCAATTTATCATCTTCCGGATGGTATCGCAGGTGCAAGGCCCCATGAAGCCAGTGATCTCATGACAAAGGTTACTGCTGTCTCACCGGATAATAACGGAAATGAGATTTGGATGGATGCACTAAACAAATTCTTCTGCAATGACACAGAGCTTATCCAATATGTACAGATGATTGTTGGCCTTGCTGCTATCGGGAAAGTATATGTAGAAGCCTTGATTATTGCATATGGGGAAGGCCGGAATGGTAAATCTACCTTCTGGAATACCATAGCAAAAGTCATGGGAACATACAGCGGTAACATTTCCGCTGACGCACTCACTGTTGGCTGTCGTAGGAATGTAAAACCGGAGCTTGCTGAAACAAAAGGAAAACGCATTCTTATTGCATCCGAGTTAGAAGAAGGTACACGCCTTAATACAGCAACAATCAAACAGCTATGCTCTACCGACCAGATATATGGTGAAAAGAAATATAAAGATCCACTTAGTTTCACACCGAGTCATCTTACTGTTCTTTATACCAATCATCTTCCAAAGGTAGGTGCTACCGATCCCGGTACTTGGCGTAGGTTGATTGTTATTCCTTTCAACGCAAAGATTGAAGGCAAATCTGATATTAAGAATTATGCTGATTATCTTTTTGAAAATGCCGGAGGGGCAGTTCTCACCTGGATTATTGAAGGTGCCAAAATGGTATATCAGAATAACTTTCAGATTGATCCACCGGAATGTGTGCAGAATGCAATCAAAGCATATCGGGAAGAAAATGACTGGCTTGATGATTTCTTATGTGAATGTTGTGAAATCGATGACAGTTATAAAGAAAAATCCGGTGAGCTGTATTCCTCTTATCGTGGTCACTGCATGAATACAGGAGAGTATATCAGGGGAACAGCAGACTTTTATGCCGCAATTGAACATGCAGGTTTTGAGCGTAAACGCGATAAATCCGGAAGGTATGTGAAAGGACTTCGTTTAAAATCCATTTTTGCAGCATAACATCCATTTCATATGTGGTGTCAGTCGGTGACACTCTTATATACAACTTTTCTTATAAGAGAAAAATTTATTGTATATAAAAAGTTATGTAATTGACCGTCATAGAGCGACACCCAAAATTGGATGCACCTTATAAGGAAGGAGGAAACCGTTTGATTGACGAAAATTTAAAGCGATATCTGTGGACTGGATTAGATTATGAGCGTTATGAAGTAATCAAGATCATTCCTCAAACCATGAATTTTGCAGCCATCGTTATGAAAAGCCGCAATACCACAGATACGCCCTGGTGTCTGAAATACTGTGGTACGGGCCACTATTTTGACACTTACGAAGAATTACAGAGTTTTTACTTTGATCATTTTAAGAAAAGATTGGAGGATTGATACAATGTCTCAACCATGTTATGCGTCCTGCTTCGTTCCAAGTAATTTGGAAACAGCACACTACGATGTAATATCACTCATGGCTACACCGCAAGGACGCCCTGTTGCTATTATGAGAAGTAAATCACCATCAGATTATTGTTGGTGTATCTTACGTGGATTTTCCACCATATTCTTTACAAGCAGATCAGACGCAGAAAGTTATTGTAACAAGCATCATTTCACAGATTTTAGAGGAGGTAGAAATCATGAGTAAGTTTATTTTTCCATTACAGATGTCAGCAACCGACGGAAAGTATCACAATTATTTTGGAGAATTCAGTGAGGATTCTCTCATAAAAGATGGCAGCTACGAATTTGGTATTTCAGAATGTCGTAGTGGTCTGTTCCATCTTGAAGGCTTATCACAGGAAAAGGTTCCTGCTGCCAAACATCTGCAGATAATCTGTCCGCACCACTGTCAGCACGAACTTGAAGCAATCAACCGTAACACACTAATCTGTAGCCAGTGCGATCCAAGACTGGCCCATATTGAAGGAGGTATGTAATATGTTAACATCCAGCGATTATAATTACGAATTTAGCAATGCTATCCGGAACAAAAAAAGAAATGAGAAAATTTTATCTGAAGGATATGACAAGGGCTCCGACAGCTATATGTTTCCTTCTGGCAGTTTCAACGACTTTTCAGATGCTGTTGAAAAAGAAAACTTATTCCGCAGACTTGGAACTGTTCTTCATGCCCCAACCAAAGAAGGTCTCATCCAAACAGTATTCTCTACTGCTAATGCAGCCATTGTAGATGAATCTACTGCCTTTCCAGAGGATAACGATTCTTTTGACAAAGCATCTTTTTCTTCTTACAAGGTAGCTGCTGTATCAAAATTAAATAACCGATTCATTGAGGATATGCACTTCAATGTAGAAAAGTATTTAACAAATGAATTTGCTCGCAGATTTGGCAGAGCCGAAGAACAGGTTTTCATCAACGGAACAGGCGTAAACGAGCCAACAGGCCTTTTAATAACCGCCGAGACAGGACGTTCTATTGATACTGCCGATAGTTTATCTTATGATGATATTATCGCATTATACTTTGCCACCAAGCCTGAATTCAGGAAGAATGGCGTCTGGTTAATGAATGACAATACAGCATTAACCCTCAGAACATTAAAAGACAAGGATGGCAATTATCTGTGGCGTCAGTCAGATGACACGATTTTAAGCAGGCCAGTGATTATATCTCCCTATATGCCGGATATAGCAGACAGCAGCGTTCCTGTTGCATTTGGAGATCTGTCCTACTTCTGGATATTAGAGCGACAGCCCCTTTCTGTGAAAGTCTTGACAGAACTGTATGCCCGCGAAAATCTGACCGGATACGCAGCTTATGAGCGTATCGATGGCAAGCTCATCCGTCCAGAAGCCGTACAGCTTCTTAAGATAAAATAGTACAGGGCATCTCTGTGAAACCCTGCACCAAAGAATATCATTATTTTATGCTTTGCGAAATGCTGAATTTCCAGAAAGATTTTGAAGAAGAATCCGGCGAGCATTCTTGCTATCGTCTCCGATAAATCCCAAGCGTAAAAGAAAACATCGGAATGCGTATTTTTCATTCTCAACTTCTTTATCCGTCAGTGATACTCGTTTTAGCTTTATTGCTAATTCGCACAGTTTGGAAATAAATTCTGTATAAGCATTTACCGCATCCGGCTCAGACGCAAGTGGAAACCAGGGAAATGAAACCTGATTCTCGGTAATAACAACCTCCAACTGCTCTGTCAGGAATGCGTGTTTAAAAAGTGTTTGCTTCCCTTCTATCAACTTCTGCAAATTTTCCAGCTTATCATCCTTGAATATTTTCCTCGAAACTGATATAATCAGTCCATCTTCTTCGACATTTTCTTCTTCCATCTGCTCTGATTGTTGTATAGGCTCGCCTTTGTAAAACCGTTCTAAAACCAATTCCAACTTACTTTCTGTCATATTCTCAGATGCATGGAACACTCCATTTTTATCCAGAACGTTGCTTCCAATCAAGTAATCAAACTTGGGTGTTCTGGTGTACTTTACCGGCATTCCAAGTAATTCACCTATGGCATAAGCCAGCTTCTTTCGTTCCTCACCTTTAACCCTAAAATCAATTTCCGTAATCATCGCACATACCACCTTTCTTTTTGGTATGTACATATATCACTCTAACGGGCAAATTAGTCAACACAATATTTGAAAAAGAGCTACCCTATTTCAAGGCAGCCCTACTTTTACACGAAACAACAATACTATTCGCGCACATTATTTTGAATTTCAGCCTTAATTCCAGCCAATTTAACCGCTAAAATCCTGCAAAGGCAATACCCCCTATGCAATTTCGCGAAAATCTGCGTGAGAGGGGGCATCGGTCTTTAGGGAAAATAGTGGTAGAGATTTAGGCCGCCCCTCTGCCTCTTATACTTTTACTCGTAAGTTCCATCTAGTAATCTATACATTTTTTTGATATGATAAACTTGATCAAACTTTTAGGAGGATATTGATAATATGGAAGCACGTCTAGAAGCATATTGTACAGCAATTAAAGAAATAATAAAAAATAACAAAGATCCTCAAACAATTAACAGTGAATTAACAACCGAAACAATTCATATTGAGATTGACAAAGTACCTATTGAAGATCGAGTTACTATTTCAAATTATGCCTTAAAATTGTTATCTAAAGAGCAACGAAAAGAATTGGCTAAGGCTCTCATCGAGGAACAAGTTGTCAAACAACGAAATTTACTATCACACTGGAGCACGCTTACAGCCCAATCATCAATGATTGATACAGGTTACATTGCACAGCACCTTGTATCTTTACAGACTCAAATTGCAGGCCAAGGCATGCGCGGTAAAGGCGATGATTTATGTGATGGTTCAGAAGTAAAAGGGGCTAATTTTCTAGATTCATTAGATAAAGCAGGCGCTACTGCTCCTAGATGGAATTTTACAGCCGTAACACCTGAAATTATGGAACGTTTCCTTGAATACAAAGCTATTTTTCTTCTTTCTATTGATTTGAACCCGGAAAAAAACTATCGAATTCGAATTTGGAAAGTTAATATTCAGGAACACCAAATTTTACGGGCACGCTATATTGAATGGATGAACAAACTTGGTTATCCCAAATTTGCTGATACAACCAAAAAGCCAAGTGTTAATTTCCAATTGTTCCCTCCTAAAAACGGAACGAATCAAAACTATGCTCGTCACGGTAACGGAAAAGAAAATGGTTTTTCAAAATTACAAATTCCACTAGAAAACACACCTGGCTCTGAATTAATATTTAAGGCTGAAATTGTCAATAATGAAGTTATAATTAGTAAATTCTAAAGGAGGTATAAATGAAGGTATCAGAATTAATCGATATTCTACACACTTTTGATACTAATTCAGATGTAATAATATATGATGATTCAACAGATAGAACTTATGAAATCGGTTGTGTCGATACCGACGATAACGATTCTTCTGATGAAGATTCAAATGTTGTAATTTTTATTTAAGAGACTATACATGAAGCTACCATAAAAATGGTAGCTTCGTCATCAGATTAGTATATATTTTCTAACAACAATTGTTGTTCTAAAATAGCATTTTCACCAATATAAATTTCTTCAATTGCCTTTTTTATTTTTTCTCCCATCATTTTCATCTCTTTGATTTGTTTTTCACCTACCGGAACTGGAATCAATATGTCACCCAATTGTTCTCTTTTAATTCTGCTATGTGAAGATGATGTTCCAGAAGTCATGCTTTCTATTTGAACTTTTACACTGTTCGTTCGCAAGATAAAACACAATGTGTATGCATCAATATCTCCTATTGGTTTGATTATTTCGAATTCATTTGAGCACACTAAGTTATATTCTTTTTCAGGAACAACAGCCATTCTAGGTATTCTAGGATTCAGCTTCGAAAATATCAGATCTCCTTTTATACAACTTCTTCCCTTTGAAATAGGCTCAAACTTCTCAACTTCGCTAAAATTAATAGTACAATTATCATTAACATGTAAAATACTAATGTGCTTAATCGACTCCGACACCATATAGCTTTTTCTTGAAGTTGTAACAAACTCAACAACATCAGACAGTTTTTTTACCTCATACCCAGCTATTCCGATTTTTTTCATATTCTCTACAGTTTTAAATCTTCCTGCAGCATAAAAACTAGGTTTAATTACATCATCGGTCAATTCATCCATTGACACTTGCGTAACCGAGGGATTCTCCAACAAAATTTTCGCACAATTTTTATTATTGCAAAGAATGGATGCAATATCCAGCATATCATTTTTTCCCTTTGAAATTTTAACCGGAACACCCATTTTTTCTTTTACAATATAACCTAAGTCTGCACATATAGCCATAAACATTTTATTATCAGCAACTGTTTTCTTTTTCTGCAAATACAATACACAAGTATTTGTCCTTGTCCCTGCCTGTGCAAATGTAACAGATGGCAACTCATATACACCTTTAATCGTAACACTTTTTAATATTGCTTCCCTATATAATGAATTTAATCCTTTGGATGCAAAAACTGAATCCGGCAAAACAATAGCCATATATCCGTTTTCCTTAAGAAGAGCAATGCATTTATCTAGCATTAACAATTCTGACGATATATTATTAACTGATATATCCATTTCATTAAGGATAGGGTATTCTTCCATATTCAATTGGGAGATTTCATATTCGGCGCCAAATGGAGGATTAGTAAATATCATATTTACATTTCCAATATATGAATTTATCGTACTCTCCCCTATAATACTATTTCCAATTTTAATATTGGACATATTGCAGCCTAGTAATAATGCATTTATCTTTGACAAACGGACCATTCTCTCAACTTTATCTTGTCCAATCATTCCACTTCTTCTAAAATTTTCAATATACTTTTCTTTCTTTTTACTATTAGATATTTTCTTTTCAATATATCTAGTAAAATGATTAGCACTTTCTATCAAAAGTGTACCTACACCACATGTTGGATCCATTATTGTGAATTCTTTCAATACATCATCAGTAAAATATCCGTCTTTTTCCATGTCGCTAAATATGACATCTAATATTGGTTCTGAAATCTCATACGGTGTCATATACTGAGCATCTTCTTTATTATTTCTAAAATTTTCTCTCACAAAATGTCCAAAGCACTCATTTATTATATCGAAGTCAGAATATCTATGACTTTCTAATAAATGTATAAAATCTATTTTTTCTATTTCACTAATTAATTTCTCAGCAAATTCATTTTCGTTTGATTGTAAACATAAAGTTGGATTTGCACCAAAAATATTGGTTCCATCATCATTATAAAAAATTTTATCCTCAGCTTCTCTTTCAAATAATCTAATTAAGCCGTCTGCAATATTGTTTTCATTCCCAGTTAATTCTAATGCCATTTTTCTTATATATTGAAGTGAAAATTTTTCTCCTTTAGATGCTAATTCATAATTAATAGCAATCAATTTTATAATCTCATCTAGTTTCGCATTTGAATCATCAATTCTTCCATAGCTATGAAAATATTCTCTCAAATTTAGAAGTATTTCATAAAACATTGAATAACTTACTCCTGAATTCATTTTGTTCCTCCTAATAAAGTTCTTGATATAAACATAACATATTGCAACAAAAAAATCAAGATACGTATCTTAATTTCAGATATGCATCTTGATTTCTATGTATCATTAACTAGTACGTATAAATACCGTAGTCCTCAACTTATCACTCCACCACAATTTGCCCCGCTTTATCGCACTTCATCGCCACTTATAACTGTATCCAAAGCCCTGCCGTGGCATACGAAAAGTACTCGAATCATTGTTTTTTCTCCTCTCAAATTGCCTTGAAATTCCGTATTTTGCAAGGTTTTATCAGCATTTCAAGGTATCGTAGTTTTCTTCTCATTTACTACATTTTTTGCAAAAAAGTGCAAAATGAAGCAAATCACTTCCGTCTGTAGTAGTCAAATCGTAGTCAGTTTAGGGGGTGCAGACTACTGCTCAAACAAATTTCCCAATGCTCTTTTTCATGTCATTTGCAAAATCTATAAATTCCTTGGAATTTTTCCCATAGTCATCTTTTATTGTTTTTCCCTGATATTTTCTGTATAGTTCTTCCAAAACGTTTTCCTTTCATATTCTGAACTTTTGAAATGATGTCGCCATTGATAACATTTTTATTATACAGGAATGAGGCGGTAATCGCAAACACAATCCATAATACAAAATGATATTCTTTTTTTCTGGATGTTTCTGTGATATACTTATACGCGGTCGTATCAGACCGGAAAGGAAATATTATGTTACAAAAATTATATGTTTTTTTCAGGAAAGAAACCGTTTTGTCAATTGCAGTGATCCTGGCGCTTCTTTCTATGTTCTGGGTCAGACCGGATAAGGCTTATTTTACTTATATCGATTTCAGGACTCTCGGGCTCCTCTTCTGTTTGATGGCAATTGTAGCTGGTTTGAAGGCTGTTGGTGTTTTTGATATACTTGCCCAAAAATTGCTGATGGGAACATCGGGAACTGTGGGTGTGATCAGGCTGTTGGTACTCTTATGTTTCTTCCTGTCAATGGTGATCACCAATGATGTGGCATTGATTACTTTTGTTCCTCTTGCACTGATCATTGTGCATAAACTGCCAAAGGAACTGGGCAATTACTGGCTTCTTAAAATAGTAGCCATGCAGACAATCGCTGCTAATCTCGGAAGCATGCTCACACCAATCGGAAATCCGCAGAACCTTTATCTATATGCCAGAGCAGGGATGTCCGCGGCAGAATTAATAACCCTGATGCTTCCCTATTCCGCCACAGCACTTATCCTTCTTCTGATATGGATACAGGTAGCCGCTGCCAAAGCACCTCACGTATGCGGTTCCGAAAAAAATAAAACTCTTTTGGGATTCTCTGACAGAAAAGAACTTAACATGGAATACCTGGCCGCTTACCTGATCTTATTTACAATCTGCCTGCTCACTGTTGCACGTATCATTCCATACCAGATTCCTCTTGTATTGGTTCTTATATATATGCTGCTAAGAAACAGGGAAAATATAAGCAGGGTGGATTACTCCCTGCTTGCCACCTTTATCGCATTATTTATTTTTATCGGCAACCTTGGAAGGATTCCGCAATTCAGCAGTTTTCTGGAAAGAATCATGGCAGGAAGGGAAACACTTACTGCTGTTCTTGCCAGTCAGATTATGAGCAATGTTCCCGCTGCGCTTCTTTTATCCGATTTTACAGATAATTACCGGGCTTTAATTGTCGGAACCAATATTGGAGGTCTCGGCACTCTGATTGCATCCATGGCAAGCCTGATAAGTTTCAAATATATTGCAAAAGAAAACAGGAATCTGAGAGGGAAGTATTTTGGAATATTCACAGCCTCCAATATTATATTCATGATATTCATGTTAATATTGTATTTTTTTCTTAGATAAAGGTTTTCCCGGAATTACAAAAGCTATAGCAATTCTTTCTTCGCAAAAAATTCTCCGCGGCACTCTCCCATCCTGGAAGAAAAGCCGCGGAGAAATAAATAAATTTTCGGTGCCAATACAAAGATCATTAATCTTTACACCACTTTACAACTTTCTAATTGTCTTATAAATATAGTTTTTTCAACCTTCCTATTTTAGTTTTCTATATTCTTCATCACTTACCGGTTCAAGCCATTCATTGGAACTATTTTCGCCCGGAACTTCTATTGCCAGATGTGAAAACCATTCATCCGGTGCTGCGCCATGCCAGTGTTTCACTTCTGCCGGAATATTGATGCAGTCGCCTGGCTTCATTTCTACAGCTTCTTTACCTTCTACCTGATAATATCCTCTTCCGGCAACGCATACCAGAATCTGTCCGCCTCCACTTTTTGCATGATGGATATGCCAGTTATTTCTGCATCCTGGTTCGAATGTCACATTGAAAATTCCAACCTGAAAAGTAGAAATCGGTGCAAGAAAACTCCTGCCCGAAAAATACTGTGCAAAGCCATCGTTTGGTGCACCAATTGGAAATACCATCTCTTTTGCATGCGCCCGCATCGCTTCCTCTTCGTATGGCAAATCTCCTTCGCCTGTTTCCCACACTTCCTTTGCAAGATTGAAAACAGCCCATGCTTTTGGCCAACCTGCATAGAATGCGGCATGCGTGATCACTGCAGCAATCTCTTTTTGTGTCACACCATGATTTTTTGCATTTTGAAGATGATA
Organism: Blautia sp. HCP3S3_C4; assembly: GCF_052064095.1. NCBI lineage: Bacteria > Bacillati > Bacillota > Clostridia > Lachnospirales > Lachnospiraceae > Blautia > Blautia sp. HCP3S3_C4. The sequence continues at coordinate 23,999 of NZ_JBQHWF010000015.1, read as the reverse complement.
TCTTAAAGAAGAATCCGTAATTCCGGAAGCCATCAGAGCAACCACTGTAATAATGCTTCTTGTTTTTACGTCGATGTCCTGATTATTCCAGTTTTCGCCGAAAAGTACATCATCGTTAAAATGTGCAAATTCCGGTGCGAATTCACCAAGTGTATTTCTCCCTGCTGTCTGTACTATTTTTCCCATATTCTGTATACCTCCATAACGCTGTTATTTATAAAGAGTTTATCCATTCAGTGATTTCCTGTTTCGTTCCACAATTTAACAGTCTGCCTTCTGTAATATCTGCGTCTGATGCAGATGACTGCAATTCTTTCACAGTATTCCCAAATCCACTTCCTCCGGATGTTGCAAAAAGCACAATCTTTTTACCACTGAAATCGTAAGCTTCTAAAAATGTATTGATGATTGTCGGAGCCACATACCACCAGATTGGGAATCCCAGAAGGATCTCGTCATAAGAACTCATATCCATCTCTTTTTTCATAATCGCCGGTCTATATTTTTTATCACTCATTTCCACACTGCTTCTGGATTTTTTATTCATCCAGTCAAGATCAGGCTTTGTATATGGAACTTTCGGCTCAATCTCAAACAAATCCGCTTTTACTTCCTCTGCGATCATCTGTGCTACTTTTTTTGTTGTTCCGCTTGCACTGAAAAATGCTACTAATTTTTTACTCATAATAAAAAGCCCCTTTCTATACGTATTTTCGCAAAAAATAGATGTATAAGATTTACATTCATCTTACACATCTATTTTAAGCTCTATCGCTTCATTATGTCTAATGCTTATATTGAATTTTGTTTTATGCCTGAAAAGCATTAATCTCCTCGATCATTTTACGGACTGCCAAAGAATATGGGATATTCCGTCGCCAGGCAATCACCGTACTGGTCGTGATTTCAGGAGAAATTCTTCGCTGTACAAGAATATCCTCTCGCCAATACTTTGCAGCACCCTCAATTGAAATTGGATACCCCAGTCCATTTGCTGCCATAACTCCGGCATTCGTTCCAAGATTACTCGTAAAAGCAATCTGTAATTTTGAAAAGTCTTTCCCAAACCAGTTGGCAAGTTCACTTTGAACGTTCATTCTTTCCGGCAGGATCAAGGGCTTTCCAATAAGATCTTCTTTTTTTATAAACTCTTTTTCTGCCAGCGGATCATCCGGCCGCATTCCGACACACCAGTGATCGCAATCTGTGATCCGGATATAATCCAGCCCTTCGGTGTCCACCGGCTCCATGAATAATGCAATATCTACAAGTCCTTTGTTCATCATCTCATACACTGCATCTGCTGTTGCAGTATGCAATACAATCTGAACCAGCGGATATTTTTCTTTATATGTTTTACATATCTTCGCCAATGTCTCCACTGCTGCAAATTCACCGCATCCAATGGTTATCGTGCTCTCTACAACCTCTTCTTTTCCTTTCAGTTCCTCAAGCGTCCTTTCCTCAAGATTAAGAATCTCCAAGGCACGCCTTTTTAATAAAATTCCTTCATCAGTGAGCGATATTTTCTTCCCGTTTCGAATAAATAATATTATTCCCAGGTCCTCTTCAAATGCCGCCATTTGTCTGGATAGCGTTGGCTGGGTAATATGCAATTGTTCTGCTGCTTTTGTAAAGCTCTGTTCTTTTGCTACTGTTAAAAAATAGCGTAATAATCTTAATTCCATATCTTTATATTCCTACAAATTTTTCTTGTAACCATTCTATCATATTGCATCCCAGACATCATCTATATTTACATGTAATATCTGCACAAAATACCGTGGGTTATTTTCGGGTTATTTTCTAACCGCCTATGCCCTCCGGACCGTGATTTTACTGGCTTTTTGGCGAAGCTTTCAAAGAGTGCCGTAGCAGACAAATATTACTGTTATCATTTTCTTTTTTTGTATTTTGTCTGAAGAGGCCATTTCTAATCTATCACTTTCAGTTCTTCTCCAAAGCGAATATGAAGACTCACAAAGCAAGATCGTTGCTCTATTTTTTCTATAATTCCTTCGCCAAATTTCGGATGATCGACGCTTTCCCCTTTTTCATATTTTATAATCACATTCTGCGTTCTTCTGTATTCCTGCTCTCTTCGGTGTTGATCCCATATGGTGACTGTTTCATTATGAATCGAATTCCAGGCTGCCACTGATACTGTTTAGGAATAGACATATTGGCACTTTTGCTCCCTGAAGATGAAATCTAATGTTTCTATTTCGTCTTTATATTTTTTAAGTTTTTTACAAATTCCACTGCATTTTGGATATCTTTATCATCCGGATGTCCTTTTGCAATACCTCCAAACAGTTTGAACGGCCCAAATGTATCGTATCCTTTGCATCCAAATTTACCATCTACACTGGCATGTTTTTTATCCAAAATCCGCTCTATGGATTTATAATTCCCACTTCCACCATAAGTACAGATCAAAAAGACCTTTTTGTCATCTGGTAAATTCTTTTCCGCAAATTTCAATATCGACTGATGAAACTTTGAAAAATAGATTCCTGATGCAAACCCGATCATATCATAACTGCTCAGATCTGCATCTGACTGTTTTACTGCATCAATCAAATCGACCTGACACTCTTCTGCTATGCTCTTTACTAATTTTTCTGTATTTCCATGATGCACAGATGCATATATGATTGCTTTTCTCATACCTATACCCTTTCTATCAGCTCAACAATAGAATTAATTATACCATCATTTGTCAGCTTGTAAATCTGTTTCATTGCAAGTAATCAATTCAAAATGATTTCTATTCGTTTTTATAAAACCTTCTTTTGTAACTTAAATATCTCTGTAAACATTGCTGCACGATCCATACAAAGATAATCTGCCAAAATCCTTCCTCCTGTTGGAAATCAAACATACAAGTTGTATTTATCATACTATAATTCCAGCAGAAACAAAAGTTAAATTCTATTGACGGAGGGTAAAAATGATAAGAAAGATTATCAGGATTAATAAAGACAAATGCAACGGCTGTGGTGGATTGGAGATGGCAGCAAAAAAAGCACTTCAAAGCAGTGGAAAGTTCATACCAGGGCAAGTTGTAACAATAAGTATTAATGGAAAAATATTAGAATTATCGAAGATATAGTATAATTAACATATCAAAAGATATGGATTCTGCTAACAGGTACGACAATAGTTTGTCTCTGGTCATTCGTTTCCCGGCATAAGTGATCTTATTATTCAGGATCCGTTGCAAAAAGCACCAGCCAACTGAATGACTGGTGCTTTTAACATCAATATACTTTATTTTGTATAAACTGTATTCCCTTTTGCAATTGCTTCAACAAGCTGAAGTTCCTTGTCAAGATTATCATTGATTGTAAGTACATCTTTTTTCCCCAGATGCTGTGGGGCATAGACATCAATATTCTGAATTAATTTCATCATAAATCACTCTCAATTATCAAATGTATGTTTTAGAATCCAGTTCCAACTGCAATAAGAATTGTAATAATTGCACCAATCATTAATACACCAAGGAATTTCCACATGAATTTAATCCAGTTAGACCACTCAATCTTTGCAATTGCAAGAGATCCGATCAGGCATCCTGATGTAGGAACAATCAGGTTTGTAAATGCATCACCAAGCTGGAATGCAACTACAGCTGTCTGACGTGAAACACCTAACAGGTCTGACAGTGGAGCCATGATTGGCATTGTGATCGCAGCCTGTCCGGTTCCGGATACAACGAAGAAGTTGAATACAGACTGGAACAGATACATAAGTACTGCTGCAACTGCTCCGGAAACTCCAGACAGTGCATTTGAAATATTATACATAATTGTATTAATAACCGTAGGTGTTGTCGGATCAGATCCACCAAGAACCTGCATGATGCCCTGTGCCATAGCAACAACAAGTGCAGCACCGATCAGGTCTTTTGCTCCATCTTTGAATGATGTTGCGATATCATTCAGTTTCATATCGTTCAGTTTAAAGATAACTCCAATCACACCGGAAACAATTCCCATAATGAAGAACTGAGTAGCAATCTCCGGCATGTAGTATCCTTGAGTCATAACTCCCCAAACTACCCATACTACTGTAGCAGCCAGTGTCATAAGAACTAAAATGTGTCCAAGACCAAACGAATGTCCTTCGTCAATTCCTGTTTTTTCATACTGCTCACGGAAATATGCATCAGTCTTATATGCGATTGAGATTGTCGGAGTCTTTTTGATCTTTGATGCATAGAACATAGTCATTCCACAGCCGAGTGCTGTAAATACTACCCACATTACCATACGGAATCCTGCTCCGGAGAATACGTCAATACCTGCAATACCCTGTGCAATACCTACAGAGAATGGATTCATCCATGATGAACCGAAACCAATCTGTGTTGCAACATAAGTAACAAGAACTGCAATAACTGAATCGTATCCAACTGCTACAAACAACGGACAAAGAATCATAGTAAACGGAAGTGCTTCTTCTCCCATTCCAAAAACTGCTCCACCAAGAGAAAACAGTACGAAAAGTATCGGAATCAGCAGTTTTTCTGCTCCCTTTGCCTTACGGATCAATCCGATCAATCCGGATTCAATCGCACCTGTACGGATCATGATACCGAATGCACCACCTACTACCATAAGGAATGCGATAATCTCGATTGCAGAACTGCTTACGATTCCGTTATACATATAGTTGAAGAATCCTGTTCCACCATCTCCACTAAAAAGTGCTACTCCCTCTGTCACTACATTTCCTGCATCGTCTGTCAGATACTGGAAACTTCCGTCTTTGATTACTGTACGGGTTTTCTCAACACCATTGATCATGTACGAAATATCCTGTGTTTCGTAAAATCCCTTTGGTACAAGGAAAGTCAGAAGTGCAGCGACAACAACTACTAAAAAAATAATAATGTAGGTGTCAGGCACTTGAAATCCCTTGTTAAAAGACTTTAACCCTTTTCCTTCTTTTTTGCTCATTTTCGAGTTTCCCTCCCATTTTTGATATACTATATCAGTGTACCATAGAATGCCTAAAATATAACTAAAAATTTACATATTTTATCAATTTTTGTCATTTCCCTGTATTTTTATACATCAAAAGATAGGCGTTTTATTCAATCAATCACATCATTCTGAAATCTTGACAAATGTTCATAAGGTAATATCAGTCTTCCCCTAAACAGTCCGCACCCATCATTGATCAGACTGTTATCTACTGCGGAAAACATATTTACATCCAGATCTGCCAGTTCCAGCTGCAAAAGACGCATGCCCCGTTCATAAGCTTCATCGAAATAAACACACTCGCCTTCTGGAATAGCATCACGTCTTGCACGCTCATCCTGTTGTTTCTTCTCATATCCCAGGTGATTCGCCGAACCAATTTCTGCATTATCATCCATTTTCTTGGTGCGCAGCTGCACTTCCATGAAAGAGCGGGAACTGTTGTCATAAACTGTGATATGCAAGGACTGATACCCTTCCCTGTTGGTTCCACAGATATAATCCCGATAATAGGGCTTCACATCTTCATTTAGAAGCGGCGATGTACTTTTCTTCACTCCATAAGCAGACTCCACAGTAAACCCTCTCTCTTCCAGAAATCCAGGCAGAACATTGGCAATCTCATAAAGATAGCGGATCGACGCCATTTCCTGATCTTCTCCTGGTTTCAGATGACACTTTGGCATACACAACACAATTCTGTATGCAATAAAATCCCGAAAACAGCTGAGTTTATTTTTCAGTTCCGGCACAGAAGGATAGGTTCCATGTTTTGTATAATAATCGTAAATATATTCCACAATGTAACCGTTAAATTTCTCCTCCGCCCGAATCAGCGACTTAATCCTTCCTTTAAATGTAAATGCAAGAAAGGGATACTCATGAGCCATATATTTATAAAATTCTCTGATTTTCTGAGATTGCGCTGTAAGGAAATCATTGTGCTCTAATAGCTCTGTAATCTGGATCAGGAAATTCACATGCATCAGATCAATCTCATTATGAGTGAGCTTCGCTTCTTTCCTCAGATCCCGGGTATATTTCTGTAAAATTTTTAAGACCGTATCTCCTGAATACAGGTAATCATTTAATGTAATCATAAGCTTTTCCTCTTTTGAAGTTTTCAATTTTCATAAACAATCCGCAATAATCCACGGACCACAGGTCAAGCGGATATTCGCAATTCGCTTTGCTACTTGCTCATAACCGAATAACTGCTTCGGTTAATTTCAATATAGTATAACACGTTATCCAAAATAAGTCCGCAAACTTTTTATTTATTACTATCTCCTATAAATTCTTGACTTTTCCACAGATTCTGGCAAAATAGAAAACATCACAACGTATCAACTGACAAATATTTCTGATTTTCGGAGGAATTATATGAATAATTATCAAATCACTGCGTGGTGTTCCGGTTTTATCCGAAACCAGGTACAGGATGGGGATCTTTGCATTGATGCAACCATGGGAAATGGCAATGATACCCTCCTCCTCTCCAGACTCTGCGGTAGTACCGGTAAAGTGCTTGCTTTTGACATTCAGGAACAGGCATTGAACGCAACCAGAGAACGTCTGGATACCGCCAATGCTCCAGACAATTACACCCTTCTCTTGGAATCTCACGCAAATATGGCTCAATATGCAGAACCTGGCAGTGTAAACTGTATTGTTTTTAACTTTGGTTATCTGCCGGGAGGAAACCATGCTCTGGCCACCAGAGGAGAAACCAGCGTACAGGCACTGTCACAAGCTTTAATCCTTCTAAAAAAAGGAGGTATGATATCTCTCTGCATCTACAGCGGTGGTGATTCCGGTTTTGAGGAGAGAGATCAGATTCTGGCATGGCTTAAGCAACTGGATTCTCATAAATATCTGGTTATAAAAAGCGAATATTATAACCGCCCCAATCATCCTCCTATTCCTGTGCTGGTCATAAAGTTATCCTGAGAACTTTCCTGATGTTTTTACATAGCTCTTGAAACCCTCTGCTATTCATGTTATATTTTTTTCATTCCATAGCAATCCTCGTAGATAATGCTTAAGATGTATTATTTACGAGGATTGCTATAATTCACAAAATGGAGGAACTATGAATCAACAAAACACCTCTGCTCCTGTAGCAGAAAATAAAATGGGTACAATGCCTGTAGGCAGGCTTGTACTGAACATGTCTCTGCCCATGATGATTTCCATGCTGGTACAGGCATTGTACAATATTGTAGACAGCGTATTCGTTGCCATGCTTTCTGAAAATGCCCTGACGGCCGTGTCCATGGCGTTTCCCCTGCAGACCCTTCTGATTGCTGTAGGTGCCGGTACCGGTGTAGGTATGAATGCTCTGCTTTCTAAATCCCTTGGGGAAAAGAATTTCAAAAAAGCCAACCAGGCCGCTGAAAATGCTGCTTTTCTGTATTTTCTGAGTTTTCTGGTATTCCTAGTCCTGGGATTTCTGGTAGTAAAACCATTTTACGCCAGCCAGGTCAGCCAGGCAGATTCGGAAATCATGCAATATGGAATTCAATATCTAAGCATAGTTATGATTTTTTCCCTTGGTATGTTTGGTCAGTTTTTCTACGAACGCGTTCTCGCTTCTACCGGAAAAACTATTTTCAGCATGATTTCTCAATTATGTGGTGCATTCACTAATATTATCCTGGATCCTATCCTGATCTTTGGTCTCCTGGGAGCACCCAAAATGGGAGTTGCAGGAGCAGCTGTTGCCACAGTGATCGGCCAATTTGTAGCCTGCATTGTTGCCGGGGTCTGCAACCATAAATTTAATCCTGAGGTTCGTCTTAATTTCAAAGGCTTCCGCCCGGATAAAATAATTATCGGTCATATTTATGCAGTAGGTATTCCTTCCATCATTATGCAATCCATCAGCTCCATTATGACTTATTCCATGAATCTGATCCTGGTACAGTTTACGGTTACTGCAACTGCAGTATTTGGTGTTTATTTTAAGCTGCAAAGCTTCTTCTTTATGCCTGTGTTTGGTCTTAATAACGGTATTACACCAATCATTGCCTATAATTACGGTGCCCGTCACAAAAAGCGTATGATCCAGACGATCAAGGTCAGCATGTTCATTGCATTCTGCTTTACCTTTGTTGGCTTTCTGGCGTATGAACTCATACCAGAGGCTCTCCTGGGAATGTTCAGTGCCTCTGGCGATATGCTTGCCATCGGTATTCCTGCACTTCGGATCATCGGTATCCATTATCTGATCGCATGGTTCTGCATCATTGCAGGAACTGTATTCCAGGCACTGGGAAAGGCTGTTTTCAGTATGATCGTATCTATTATGAGACAGCTCTTCGTTCTGGTTCCCGCTGCATACATCCTGGCATCCATCGGTGGACTCCACGCTGTCTGGTGGTCATTCCCCATTGCAGAAGTCATTTCACTGATCATATCTGTGCTCTTCCTGATAAGCATAAACAGAACTGTTATCCAGAAAATCCCAGAAGAATAATTAAAAAGACAGAAGGTAATCCGATCTGATACCTTCTGTCTTTTTAATTATCCTTCAAAGCTTTTATATAACCGGAAGCTTTCCAGCTCTATAACACTCCCTGTCTCTGCATTTCAGCAGACACTGTAATATATTCCTTACTATTCTCAATAATACTCAGTTTCTCTTCCCAGGTAAGATTTCGTTTAATCTTGGCAGGACTGCCCATTACAAGAGAACCATCCGGTATTACTGTATTTTTTGTCACAAGGCTTCCTGCTCCAACAATACAGTCCCTGCCAATTCTGGCGCCGTCAAGGACAACAGCTCCCATTCCGATCAATGTCCGATCTCCAATCACACATCCGTGAAGCACTGCATTATGTCCTACTGTCACATTATTTCCAATATGCACCGGCATATTATGATTTACATGGATGGTACAATTTTCCTGGATATTTGACTCTTCACCAATCACAACAGGGGCATCATCCCCACGTATCACCGCATAATGCAGAACACAACTGTCACGTCCAATCGTTACATCTCCGATCACTACCGACTGTTTTGCAATTCTGGCATCCTCTGATATTTTTACATTTTTATAATTCATCTTCTGAAAACTCACCTTTCTACGTTACTAAAGCAAATATTCATAACCATTATCCGGAGATCTGAGCCCTCACTTATTTCGTGCCAAAACCGAGCTCTTCTCCAGACACGGAAGTGCCCCTCCCTCAACAGTTGTTACTATCCCACCAGCTTCTTCAACAATAAGTGCACCTGCAGCAAAATCCCATGGGGACAATATCAGTTCAAAGTAAAGTTCTGCTCTTCCTGATGCTATAGAGCACAGGTCAAGAGCTGCTGAACCACTCCTTCTGATATCAAGACATTTCTGGAAATACTCATAAGCCAGTTCAAAAGAAGCTTTTGCAAGTTCCGTATTATAGGGAGAAGAGCCAAACAAAACAATACTGTTTTCCAGATCATCCGATGATACATGAATGGCATTTCCATTCATATATGCACCTTCACCGGAAATTGCACTGAAGGTTTCATCAAGATATGGATTATGCACCACTCCCAGATATCTTTTCCCGTTTCGGATCAGACCAACAGACACGCAGCTCATATGATAATCTTTAATAAAATTGGTAGTTCCATCAATTGGATCCACCACAAAAATATATTCCGCATTTCTGTCAATCCGGCAATCCTCTTCCTCTCCCAGAAATTCTGCTTCCGGAAGAATCTGCGACAGCCTGATTTGCAGTATTTCCTGGATTTTGCAGTCATATGCTGTAACAAAATTTGCTTTTCCTGCTTTGTCTTTAATCCCAAAATTATTTCTGTCTGCCTGAAGCATAACCTGTCCACACTCTTTTGCAGCGACAATGATTTCGTTTAATATTGTATGTATATCTTTCATTGATCCATCACTCCCCATCACAAATTATTATTGATGTTTACAAACCATTTATGTACATTTTACAGATTACTGTCTATCCAATCACATTTTTTTATATCGCTGATAATTATTTCTTCCTTCACTTTTCACTTTATAAAGTGCTTTATCCGCATGTCTGTATAATTCCATAAAAGTATTTCCGTCCTTTGGAGAAATCGCAACACCAGCACTTAATGTAATTCTGGCTTCTCCCAGCTCAGGTACAGATAAATTACGAACCTGCTCAAACAAACAGTTTATCCGTTCTTCTATGATTTCATTATTCTGTATATCCCGCATCAGGATAATAAATTCATCGCCGCCAATTCGACCTATAATATCCTGATCTCGGAACTGCATCTGAAACAAATTCCCAACCGCACTAAGGACCTTATCCCCAACAGCATGTCCATAAGTATCATTCACAGATTTAAAAAAGTCAATATCCAGAATCATAAAACCATGCATTTTACCATCTGACACAATTTCAGAAATAAGATTCTGCGTTGTTTCTTTATTGTACAAGCCAGTCAGAGAATCCCTCTGTGCACGTACCATCAGCTGTTCTTTTTCTTTCCTGCTTTTGCGGAGAATTGCCAGTATCAGAAGCAGGACAAGAATAGTAAAATATCCCAGAAAAGCAATCGCGTACTGATTGGCAAAGCTGTAATTACTTATAGCCAGGTTTGCAGGCACAATATAGGCAATCATCCAGTTATTCATCCCCAGCGGCATATATGCAAGAAAATAATCTGTTTTTTCATTCTTAACAACCTTAAACTGAGCAAAGCCTTCTTTCTCAGATTCAAAATCATCCTCTATCTTCTCTGCCCAATCATGCAGCTTTTCTTTTTTGTAATATTCAAACAAATTAGACTCTCTGGCAATCTTTATACTTTTATTAGAACTGTCATCACAGGATATAACCATCCCATTGCTTGACAGAATCAGGATATTTCCCTCTTTGCCAAACAGATTCTCAAAAAGCATCTTACCTATTGCAGATACATTACAAGAGCCTCCCAGGACTCCTATTACCTGTTCATTTTTATATACAGGCACTCCAAGAACTACTCTTATTTTCCCGTCAACACTGCTGTTTAAAGGTTCACTTAATGTCACCTTCCCATTCATAGCTTCTTTAAAATATCTCCGATGGGAAACGTTCTTAACATCCCCATTGTCATAATGGGATGTTCCATCAGGCTCTATCAATGCTACTCTTTCAAGATCCGTATGTTTTTGCAAGGAAACTATATCATTCAGATTTCTTTCTGAAAGTAATTCTTCTTCTCCCATTTCTTCCGCAATCTCACTCAGATACTGATAATGTATCTTCATAATCTCTCTCAAATGTTCGCTCTGTCTGGACACATTGGTTATCATAGATTTTTGCGAATTTTCTTTTACAGCATTCTGGATATTTACAAAGAAAACCAGAAAGCCGACAACTACCATAACAATAAACAGGCTGCTTACTTTAATGTAAAATCCCATCTGTGAATGCTTTATCTTCATATGCAGCACCTCCTGTTCAAAAACAGTTTCCTCTTAAATGTTTTTTAGTTACGCTAATGATAACATGAAACTATTTTAGCGTAAAGTCGAAACTCCTTACAGTTAATCTCATCCTCAAATAACAATGTTACTGGATTTTGATATATATACAAAAAGACTCTCTGCACTTTATTCACCGATCTGCAGAAAGTCCTTTTCATGGTTATTTGTGATGTTTCGCTTCCTCTTCTTCCACCAGCCGTGATGTTTCTTCTGACGGAGCTGAGATTACAGCTGCCGCTACAATTTCGCAGGGTGGATTTCCCTTTACAGCATCTACTGCAGCTTTTACTGCTGCTACGTCACCGCTTAAGAATACGGTTGCATGGCCTCCGCACTTGGTATGCCAGGTACGGAATTCCACTTCTGATGTTTTCAGCATCTGGTCAAGGACAACGACTGCATTACAGCTTCCCAGAACCTCCACTAATCCTAATGCTCCATATGACATCTTCTATATCCTCCTGACATGTTCTATTTGTTAATGGTCATCTTGAGTGCCACTTCAGTATCTGCCGTAGGTGCTGCGATCACAGTGTGGGAAACAATCTTACCCAGTGGTCTGGCTGTCTCCAATGCCACTTCCATTGCAGCATTTACATCGGAAACACTGCCACGCATTTTGACACATGCCCCACTTTTCAGTCGATTTCGTTCCACACTCTGAATTGTTACGTTTGCAGCCTTGGATGCTGCATCAAGAGCGACAAAGCAAGCTACCAGGTTATCCAGTTCAAACACCCCAACCGCCATACCATCATAGTTTTTTGCCATTTTATCCTCCTTACACGACGGGAACATGGTTTTCCCGACTGTTTTCTTTTATACCAGTATACCTTGTTTTCACTATATTTACAAGTCGTTTTCTGCTAGAATCTCATAAAATTTCACAAAACACAACACAATCCCACATTTTTCAGGAGATATGACCGTTGGATTATTTCTTTTTTACTATTTCCATAAATTCCCTCTTTTATAATTAGTCACAAGCTTTCAAGCAGTTCTGATCTCAAATTATCCAATACTGTGACATGCTCCCACCACTTAAATCCCAGATTTTGAAGTGGGGGCTTCTTGCTCAATGACTCTACTGAGCCAAGTATCTACAAGCTATCCTCGCGTGCCCCGCGATTCTTTTTGCCCGGACACGGGCGTATTTTCTTACTTATTGTCCGGATATGGACAGTTTATACTGCCAGCATCCTTCTTGCCTCTTCACGGATATTGATCGCTGCATTTCGATCTCTGTCCATCTCATTTCCACACATGCAGCGGTATACTCTTTCGGATAATCTCAGCTCTTTTTTTATCTTTCTGCATTTTTTGCTTGAAGGGAAAAAGCGGTCTATCTTTACTAATTTCTTTCCCTTCCAGGCAAGCTTATAATCCAGCATATTCCGGAATATCCCGTATCCATTATCCTGTACACTTTTTCCAAAATGCAGGCACTGGCCCATCGCTTTCATATCAATATCTTCTACCGCGACTATATCGTACTGGTCTGTAATCCTGCGGCTCAGTTTATGCAGATAATCCTTTCTCTGGTTTCGTATTTTTTCATGGCACCTGGCAACTTTCTTTTTCTGCCGCACATAATTGCGGCTTTCTTTTACACATCTCGACAGTTTACGCTGCTCCCTTGCCAGCCTTTTTTCATTTCTTCTGAAGAATCCTGCTTTTTCAAGTTCAATCTCTTCTGAAAACACTGCCATCCCCTGCATCGCATAATCAATTCCCAGTATTTTGGCATTGCTGTAATCATTATCTGCTGCTTGGTTTTCGCAGCTGTATCCTTCATACAGCAGACTTGCAAAATACTTTCCGGACGGCTCCATACTGACTGTCACTGATTTCAGACAGCAGTTTTCTGCAGGCTCCCTGTGTTTTTTCATGGAGATCCATTTTAATTTGGGAAGCCGGATCCGCTTATCTTCTACCAGAATATTTCCGTTGACTACATTTGTTGTGTAGCTGTTTTTGGAGTGATGTTTTGACTTGAAACGTGGAAATCCAACCTTGGGATCACGGAAAAATTTCTTATATACTTTCTCCAAATGAAGCTGAACATTTGCCAGTGCCAGCGAATCTACTTCTTTCAGAAATGAATACTCCTTTTTATACATGGCTGGTGTATTTTTTAACAGTTTTTTCGTCTTTTTATACTCCCGGATCTTGTCATTAAGCATCTGGTTATACAGAAAACGGCAGCAGCCAAATGTTTTTCCCAGAAGTATCTTCTGTTCTTCTGTTGGATAGATCCGGAAACGATATGCTATGTTCAATGCTTTTTCTCTCCCTGGGTTTCGATGTATTGACGGATTACTTCAGCTGGTGCGCCTCCTGCCGTCAAAAGGCAGAAACTCTGACTCCAGAATGCTTCTTTCCAAAGTTTTTCCCGGATTTCCGGATACTCTTTTTTCAGCAGCCTGCTGCTGGCACTTTTATATGCATTGATAAATTTACTGAGTTCCGTTTTAGGCTGTGCACGAAACATTACATGCACATGGTCAATACCATGAATCGCATTGCAGAACGAGTGTTCTTTTCTGTTTTTTTTGCAATTCATCTCCCACCTATAGAGGAAGGAGAATTCTTGCTATATATTATGTTAAATTTTGTCTAAATCCTCAATATTCTCAGGATATTCCATATTTGAATATAATTTCAGCTGCAACTGCAATATTCTGTTATACTCCTCGCAGCCAGGTTCCAAAACCCTTCTTTGCTCATACAATTTGTGATCTTCTTCACTCATCTTCACATTAAAGCTTTCCTGAGTATGGAACTGGATTTCAATACGATAGTTACGTGAATTTTTAAACTTGGCATTTACACCATTATATGGAAAGCTGTCATTGACCCAATAATTTTTCAATGAATAGATTTTCCAGTTTTTCTCATACAGAGCATCTGTCACAGAACGTATCTGTTCAACATAATTTTTCGGCTCCAGTATCACTGTATAACGAATAACATCCGCTATTGAATCAAAAAAAGATTTCTCTACTCTCTGATAGAGCTTATTATATAAGGACTTCGGTGATTTTACTCTATATTCTAATCCCGCAAGTACTGCGTTGTTTGTCTTTGCAAAGTCCACAAGAAACTTGGTGATCTCAAACTCTGTAGACAGATAATCCGCATAAAACACTCTTTCTTCAAAAGAGAGTTTATGAAAAAGTTCTATATCTTCTTCTGTCCATGATTCTTCAATTTCTTTATTAAGATAGATCTTCTCTGAATTTTCAGCAGGCAGAACACATTTGAGTTCTATGGAATCAATGCCAAAAAGACTGGCTTTATCACCCGACCCATGAGTCAGACTTCTGAAAATCTTTTCAAAATTATTGGTAATTAAATTTACTTTTCTTTCAATCAATGCATAGGCGGAATCCGAGCCGCCTGCTTCTATCACAAGTTTACCATCTTTAACAGTGATGCTTCTTACCACATTTCTTTCAACAAATCCAACAATCTCTTCCGAATTATATTTATCAAAAGCCTCATAATCCAGGTCAGGATTTATGTTTTTCAATTCTGCAAGCTGATTTCCAACCACAAGAACTGCTGCCAGACCCTTCAATCTGACAGTTTTTTTATTGTCTAATGCCAAAATTTCTTCCAGTTGATTTATATCATCACTATTATCTCCAATAAAACGCAGCATACTGATTATGGCATGTTTATGTATCTCTGACGGAAATTCAAATATATCTCCATATTCTTCTATCAGACACGCACTGAACAAAACATGATATTTACTCATGATCTGCAGGAATGTAAGCGATTGAGTCTGCTTTTGAATTCCCAGTTTGCTTATATATTTATTCATAATTTCCTGATTTAAACCAAATCCGGTATGAGCAAACAGAGCCGCCATCAAAAGACAGTAGCACTCATCTTCATTCAAATCTTCCAGCTGCTGTCTGTCCATGATTAAATCGCAAAATTCTGCAATATCTATAAAATGCATAATAGAATAATCAGAAATATTGGGATATATCTTTTTATATTTTTCCAGCATTCTCTGAACCACTGTACAGTTATCTCTGTAATTCTCATATAATTTTTTTGATTTTGTAAGTAAATTTTCCGAACACCTGTTAACTATCATTTGAATTATTCTCCATCCATTGTATTACTTATTTTTCCTGCCGGACTTTCTTTTTTGAATCTTCCCTTACTGTATCCCTCAGTTCTTTCATATATTCCGAAAAGCTGCATTCTTTATTTCCGTATGTCATCTGAAGATCATATTCCAGTGGAATCCAGGTAGAAAGGTCAGCCTCATTATGCTGAATAAGCGCTTCCAGTTTGTCCAGTGCCTTATATATTTTTGCTTCCAATGTCTCCAAAGCTTCCATTTCAGCAAATAGCCCTTTCAAATCCCTGCGGTATGGTTCCGGCAAAGCATCCAATAGTTTATCCATCACATAAGCTTCATGATCTGAATCAGCAGATGTTTTATCAAATGCCGGAATATCTCCTGTAATCGCCTCCCCCATATCATGGAATATGCACATCTGTATTACCTTATCAATATCCGCTTCCGGAAATTCATCCCGCACAAAATAAGCCATTACAGCAAGTCTCCAGCTATGCTCTGCAACACTCTCATGTTTCACTTTCACAGGGTTATTTCTGGGACAGTCTATCTGACTGCCTCAGATAACCCTTTTTCTTTTGCCTCACGTTCCGCCTTTTCACGCTCATATTTGCGACGCATATAAGTACGGTTCCATGCACGCTTACGGCGTTTGCGGTCTTCTTCTTTTATCTGTTCAGGTGTAAGCTCCGGCATCGGAACATCCAGCTTACCCACATACTTGAGATAAATATCAATCTGCTGAATTCTGTCACCGGTTGATTTGTCTGCTTCGTGTACCACGATTTTATCAACAAACTCATGAATCATAGGAGTAGTAAGTTCTGTGAAATCTGTGTATCGGTGTACAAGTTCAATAAACTTATCTACATTATCAGCATTCTCCTGATAGTCATTAAAAGTCTTTTCTAAAGCATCTACTGATAATTCCAATTCATTTTGTTCCGTTTCGTAGTCAGCCAAAAGCATTTCAAACCGCTTGTCACTTAGCTTCCCATTTACATTGTCCTCATAGATTTTCTTAATGAGGGTATTTAATTCTTTGATACGTTTCTGCTCTCTGGAAAGACGTTTTTTCAGTGCTTTGGCTTCGCTTTCCTGTTGAAGCTCCGTAGCACTGCGAACCTTTTCGATAAACTCGGATTCATGCTCCATCACATAAGTGCTGGTAGCTTTAATAACTTCCAAAAGCAAATCCCTGATAACATCCGTGCGGACATGATGCTGTGTGCATCTGTTTTCAAACTTGCTCTTTGCCTTACTGTAGGTGGAGCAGGTGTAATTGTCCTGTGCATTGGTGTACTTTCCGGTAGGATTACCATCCTTATCCCTCTTTTCATAACCGCCGGTGCGGTGGTTGAACATCTTAGCACCGCAGTCAGCACAATATACCAGTCCGGTCAGAGGATTGATGTCACCTTTCTTGGTGGGACGGTGCTTGGTTTCACGGATTTTCTGAACAGTAAGCCATGTTTCTTCGTCCACAATCGCTTCCTGAGTATTCTCAAAGATAACCCAGTCCTCCGGTGAATTATGCACAGAATGTTTATCCTTGTAGGATTCCTTTTTGGTACGGAAATTTACTGTATGCCCCATATATTCAGGTTTTCTTACAAGGTCTGAAATCGTAGAAGCAGTCCAAGTGAATGGTCTGTTCATGTCACAGCTTCCCCGACAGGTTCCAAGTCCCTGCTTTGCAAGATAATAGGAAGGTCTTTCAACCTTTTCATCCTTCAGAATCCTTGCCACCTGCATCGGTCCGTTTCCCTCAATGATAAGCTGATAAATACGTCTTACCACTGTGGCAGCCTCTTCATCAATAATCCAATGGTCTGGGTCATCAGGGTCTTTCTTGTACCCGTAAATTGCGTTGCTTGTCAGATGTTTTCCATCCATTCCCTTATTATGAAGTACGGATTTGATTTTCCGGCTGGTATCACGTACATACCACTCATTCATAATGTTAAGAAATGGGGCAAATTCGTTACTGCCATCGTTTAGAGCACTGTCCACATTGTTGGAAATGGCAATAAATCGCACATTTTTCTTTCGAAACAGCACTTCCGTATAAAAGCCTACTTCAAGGTAATTACGTCCGATACGGCTCATATCCTTTACGATAACGCATCCTACAGTGCCATCTTCAATATCCGCAAGCATACGCTTCCAGTCAGGTCTGTCAAAATTGGTTCCCGACCAGCCATCATCCGTATAGTGACGTAGGTTGACAAATCCCTGCTCGGTTGCAAATTTCTCCAACATTTTCTTCTGATTTATAATACTGTTGCTGTCACCACTCAGTTCATCATCACGGGATAATCTCTCGTAGAGTGCAGTGATTTTGTTAAGTTCCGGTTGTTTTGTTTTCATAAGATTCTCCTTTCAAAACAAACAACCAGCTTATCTGTGGTTTTATTCTACCACGAATAAGCTGGTTTGTGTAAAAATAATTATTGTCTCACTAATAGGAGAAATCCGAAAGAAAATCGGAACTGTTTTGTAAAACTTATAAATTTTAATTCCCCCGAATTCGGGGGAATTAGAAAAATGCAATTGAATTACTTCAATACCTTTGGATTTTGTTCTTCCAAAATGGACATTTGATGTATGGCAATCTTATTTAATTTTATCAGACGTTCTTTCTGACTTAATCCGTCTTCAATCAAAACTGCATTGATATTTTCCATGTTGGAAAGACAAATCAATTCATTAATGCTAGCATAATCTCTGATATTCCCCTTTTTGTCAGGATGTTCTTCACGCCACTGCTTGGCAGTCATACCAAACAATGCCATATTTAATACATCTGCTTCGGATGCATAGATTACAGAGGTCTGCTGTGGTGTAAGCTCAGCTGGAATCAGATTTGTTTTTATGGCATCTGTATGTATTCGGTAATTGATTTTTGCCAGCTCTCTTTTCGCACTCCAGCCAAGTAAAGCTTGTTCTTTCTTTTTTAACCGTTCAAATTCCTTAATCAGATACAGCTTAAACTGAGGAGATACCCAACTTGCAAACTCAAATGCAATATCCTTGTATGCGTATGTTCCACCATATCGTCCAGCTTTAGCTATGATACCTTTTGAATTGGTTCTGGTTACCCATTGCTTAACCGACATAATGAAACGATTCAGACCAGCTTCCTGCATAATTTCTTCATATGCATGGATATCAAAATCTTCGTTATACATTTCTTCCCATATACCAAGAAATTCTATTGTATTTTTATTACGAAGCCACTTCTCAATCAATGCCGGTCCGTTATCAATTTTTCGCACCATATCTGTTAAAGAAATATAATCATCTTCTTCAATCTGTAATACCTGTATTTCAGTACCATCGACATTGAGTTTTTCCATAAATCAGCCGTCCTTTCTTTATTCTTTATCCTTCGCCCGGCTCTTATACACATTATACTGGTTCTTGCATTTGCCGCTGCAGAATACGCTGTTTGGTCTGTTGGCAATAAAAGCATTGCCACAATGCTTACATACCCGGAGTGTGGATTTTTCATCGGTAAGCATAAAGGAAAACATCATCTGCACACCAAGTAAGAGGGAGTGGAAATCCCAGACAATGGTAGGTCGGTCAAGCAGCTCTATGTGATAGGTTGGTGCAATACCGCCAAATGCCGCCATGCCCTGACGGTAAAGCTGTTTTTGCATATCATCCAGCATGTCAAAGTCCTGATAGTAGAGAAAGCTTGACATAAAGGTAAATGCCCAGTCTTTAAATAAAGTCACAAGCCAGTCATACCGTTCTGCATATTCTTTCTGGAAACTCATCATTACTGCCTGCGATTTGTTTTTCATGGTCATAATCAGTGCCATCATCTGCACATCGTCCGTACTCCATGAAGATTCCATCCCTTTTTTTACAAAATCAATCTTATCAAAGGGAAAGAAGTAAGAAAGATATTTTTCCGTAGTCATGCTTTCCTCTTTGATGAAATGGTTCTTCGGCAAATATACCGCATGGTAGGTAATAAAGTCCGGTGTGGTAGGAAGTGCTGTCATAAATCCAAGCAGTCCGTAACAGGTAACAAAATCCATAATGGCACTCTGCAAACGTTCCTGTGTATTATTTTTGTCCATGCACATCAATCCAAGGTTTACCGCCTTTAATACAATCTGCTCCGAATCCTTTAGCGGATTATAAAGAGACACTTTCGCATCCGGTGAAGGTGTGATGTACAACGTACCTTCTTTATCTTCCTTCCATTCATATTTGTCATAACGTGCCCAGTTGGAGCTGGTTCTCTTAAATAGGTTACTCATAAAAGCCTCCAATCTGTCTGCTCTAAAATGTAATCTGTATCATTGGAAAATATATTACTATCATACCAAGCATGTCCTACAAGGTCAAATGGTATTTGTGATTTCTTTCGTTTTCTTATTCTTTTTATCCGTAATCAGTGACCGATAGGTATCATAAAAAATCTGCTCCGTCTTCGTAAGGGAAATGTGATTATCCACTCTGTTTTGTAGTGCCTGCATAAAGGATTTACGAAGCTTTTTTAACATGGTGTCACGGATTTTTCGGATATTTCTGTCGGTCTGCTCTCTACATGCTGCAATTAACTGGCAGGAGTATCCCTTAATGGCAAGCTGATATAAAAGCTCCTTCTGTACATCTTTTAACGCAAAGATTGCTTTAGAAATATCCTCGTCTGTTACCAGCTCATGTATTTCAAAGGGGCAGTCATAAATGGCATCAAGGAAATCCCCTTTCAGTATCTGCTTCCAGAAAACATGCCGGATGGGAGCAGGAATTACAATCTCATCCGGTGACATTCCCCATTCAAGGGGAACATCCGATCTTCCTATTTCATGGTAGCGTTCCTTACGTTCCCGGTTGGCATCAAACCTGTTCCACCATGTAACCACATTTGCAAATTCCTCCTCGGTTCTGGCAGAATCCTCAAGACGTGTCAGTGCTTCCTGTTCCAGTTCACGTTTCAGCTTGTTTCTTGTTGATGCTTCCGGTATCCCTGATACTTTCGGCTCATTTTCCATCTCAAGTTCTATTTCAAGAATAGCGGCATTCTCCCGTTCAAGGGCATCCGTCAGGTCATCTTCCGGCATGTCTTCTTCAAAATAATCATTTGTACATTCCTTCAACAGGGATTCACCACCTTTCAAAAAATATTTTCAAAACTTTTATAAAAAACAGTTCCGTTTTGGGACTGCATTTCTCCTATAGGTGAGGAAGTAATCTTATTTATCGAAAAAAGATTACTTAATACCATAAGAAAGGAGCCGGATTTTATGAAGATTTGTCTTATCCGTTGTCGCAGTCCGTCAAAGATACTTTGATTATAGCAAACATATGTTCACATTTCAAGGAGGAGGTGAAATAATTATGGAGCAGACAGCAAGTAAAGAGCAGGCGATGTCCTCTTTTACCAAAAGAAAAGGACAGACCACCTATAAGGTAAATGTGTTTTTCGCAGAGAATACTACAGCTACCTTTGAGGATAAGCTTTTGCATCTGATGGCAAATGATATTGCCAACCGGAAGCAGGGTATACCGGATGCAGAGTAATTGTTGCACAAATCAATTGTTTTTAAGCTGATATTTCATCAGCAGGAAGGAGTTTTGTATGGGTAAATCAACCAAAACCTATGAAGAAAGAATCCAGGAGAAGGATTTAAGGATCGAGAAGCTGGCACAGGAACTGAAGCGTTATGAGGCACAAAAGAAGCAGCTGGAGAAACGAAAGAAGGAGGAAGAACGGAAAATCCGTACCCACCGTCTGATTGAAATTGGTGCGGCGGTGGAGTCAGTTCTTGGAAGATGTATTGAGCTGGAAGAAATCCCTAAGCTGATTGCATTTCTAAATAAGCAGGAAGCCAACGGGAAATTTTTCTCCAAAGCAATGCAAAAAGGTCCGGATACAGATATGAAAAAAGAGGAAGTTGGGGAGTCAGGAGTTTCCTGATTCCCTTCTCTTTTTAGGGAGAAGGGCGCACTTATAGACAGGCAGAGCCTGTCTATTGCGCGCGCTCTGCGAGGCTTATGGGAAGCATCTGGGTTTTAAAAGATAAACTTTCGGAACGGTCTGCTTCCCATAGGAAGAACCCCTCCGGCGTTCTTCCACATAAGAATATGCACTTTTAACGAAGGAGGATATGCACTATGTCAATTTATCATTGCAGTATCAAAATCATTAGCAGGAGTGATGGAAAATCGGCAGTTGCTTCTTCTGCCTACCGCTCCGGCGAAAAGCTCATGGATGACCGCACAGGTCTTGTTCATGACTTTACGAAAAAGCGTGGAGTTGTATTTACAGAAGTTGCACTTCCGGCACATGCTCCGCCGGAATATGCTGACCGGAATGTATTATGGAATGCGGTGGAAAAGGCAGAAAAGAAATCCAACGCACAGCTTGCGAGAGAGATAGAAGTGGCACTTCCAAAGGAGCTTTCAAGGGAATGTCAGATTGAAATTGTAAGAAGGTATGTGCAGGATAATTTTGTTTCCGTTGGCATGTGTGCCGACTGGGCATTGCATGATAAGGGTGATGGCAACCCCCATGCTCACATTATGCTGACCATGCGTGGCATCAAACCCGATGGCACATGGGCACAGAAGGAAAAGAAGATTTATGCCCTTGATGAAGACGGAAACCGCATTCCACTCATTGACCCTGCTACCGGAGAGCAGAAGCTTGGTAAACGGAATGAAAAGCTTTGGAAACGCATTACTGTAGAACCAAATGACTGGAACGAACACAGTAAAGCAGAAATCTGGAGAAAATCATGGGCAGATATCTGTAACGAATATCTGTCTTTGGAACAGCAGATTGACCACAGAAGTTACAAACGGCAGGAGCTGGATTTAGAGCCTACCATCCACGAAGGGTATCGTGCCCGCAAGATGGAGAAGGCAGGCTTTGTTTCTAATCGGTGCGAATACAACCGGATTGTAAAAGCTATCAATTCACTTAAGACAAAATGGTTACAGACAGTCCGTGAATTACAACAGACCATTATAGAGAAAGGACGTTTTTTATATGAACGAATTGCAGGATACCTTGGAGGAAATCATGAAGATTTTTTCCTCACAGGAAGAGATGCTGGACATCATGGAGGAACAGCAGAAGGAGTTGGATTTTCTTCGGAATACGATTCAGAAGCAGGACGAATTGCTGAAGAAATTGAACGAAGAGAATGCCAAGCTGTCGGCAGAGAATCAGGAATTAGCCGGACAGAATCTGCGATTGCAAACACAGAATCAGCAATTGCAGAAATTATGCAAAGAGTAAAAGAGAAAGCGAGGGAACGAGATGAACGAATCAGAAAACTTAAAGAACGAAGACGACTTGTTGAGTCTGTCGGAGACACTTATGGAGGAGAACGAAACTTACCGTCATCGGATAAATCAGTTGGAGAATCAGATACAGACGCATTTATCCGACAGGCAAAAGCTGAAATCGCAGATACAATCCATGCAATCAACTCTGGACGCAATAGCGCAAGAGAATCAGAACTTGAACGCTCATATCGCCAGATTAGCAGAGAGCGATTTGGTACTGGTGGAGAACGAGAAGTTGAAAAAGGAAAATCAGCAGGTGCTGGCAGAGAAAGAGAAGGCTCAGAGAATCTTCGCAGAAGCCGAGAAAAAGGCAGAGAACGCTAATGTTGTCTTAATGAAAGCGAAGGCATTGGAAGCTGATTTTAACAATCATATTTCCGTTGAAGCTAAGCATATCCGCAAGCAAGTAAAAGCAGATATGCAAATACAGTTACAGGAAAAGTTGCGAACGCAAACCGCTACACTTGGCGTATGGACATGGGTAATTGCTTTTATCAGCATTGTTCAAACTGGTTATATCTTTTTTGTCAACAAAGATGTAGTTGCCACCATACCTGATTGGTTTCTGAATCGTGGCAGGAATGTGATGAACATTTCAAATTTGCTTTGTAGGGTGTATCAGTGGTGCTATGAATATCTGGCTCAGTATGTCCATTCCTATGTGGCAGTTGGTATTATTGCTTTAGTGTCTGTTGGGATTGCGGCAGGTGTATTTGTACTTGCGAAAATAGCATTTGACAGGATTACAGAAAAGTGTGATGACCGATGGCAATATTACAAAAACACTGGTGTTGCAGAACTTAGAAAGGCTGTGTCCGTAGCACTTTGTGTTATCAGTGTTACATTGTCAATGTTATCTGTTTCACTGATTCCGGTAGATATTAATGTGCTAAGCTGGTGGCTTATTCTTTCGGCAGGTCTGAATTTTTTGTATCATGGCAGTTGTAAGGGCAGTTACCATTAATGCATAAAAGTACTCCCATGGGCAGATGAAATCTGCTCACGGGAGAGTAATACAAAGGCGGTTCAAATTGTTAAGGAAACAATCGGAGTTGGTGTAAACGAAAAAGCAGTCTTGCGGTTTTATAAAACTGCCCTTTCGTTTACATCAATTTCGAT